>JARRJQ010000467.1:0-3202 GCA_037388985.1 Desulfobacterales bacterium
TTACCGGCAAGGTGGTTTCCACCAAAACAGGCGACCCCATGGAATTTTTAACCTTTGAAGATGAAACCGGCATCGTGGAGACCACATTTTTCCCGCAGGCTTACCGTCGGTTTTGCCACATCATCGACCGCCAGCGGCCCTACCTGTTAACCGGCAAAGTCGAAGAAAACTGGGGCGCGCTGACCCTGACGGTGGACAAAGTAGATAGAATGGCGCGTTGAGGGATGCTTTTATTCTTCACCCGACCATTTCGTCGCCGCTTGAAAGCTTAAGACAATGCATGCGAATTTCTGTGTTTACCGGCCGCGCAGACACTGTTGAGCCATGCTCAAATTAACCAAAAACTTTCGTACTTGCTCCCAAAATTGACCTTGACGATCCATTCCGCCATCTATATAGATAGCCGTTGATCGTTTCCGATAGTTGACCTTTCCATATGTTGGGCTGTATCTGAAACCGATATACAAATCAAATTTCCGCTTCGTTCGCCTTGAAAAAAGAGCACAGCGAAAATATATCATACACTGGGAACTCACCGATATTTGCAACCTGAAGTGTCCCATGTGTCCCCGAACAGATGTCGACAATTACTGCCGCCCGGTCAAGGGGATCCAGAAAATACAGTTCTATCTGAAAGATGTGCAACAGTATTTGCCGGATCCGTTTTTGCATAACCTGGCCGGTGTCGACTTTTGCGGCAATTTTGGAGATCCGTGCATGGCACGGGATTTCTACGAAATCTGTGCGTATTTAATAAAGAAGTATGAGATCAAAATTATGGTATCCACCAACGGCTCGATGCGAAATCCGGCCTGGTGGAAACAACTGGGTGAGCTGTTTTCCAGAACACGAAGCCGAATCGAATTTCATATCGACGGCCTGGAAGATACCAACCACCGCTATCGCATCGGAGCAAGCTGGCCCAAATTGATGGCCAATACCGAAGCCTTTATCTCCACCGGTGCCAGGGCGGATTGGATATTTATCCTTTTCAAACACAACCAGCATCAAATAGACGCTGCTCATGAAATAGCCCGGAATATGGGCTTTCATTCATTTGTGCTTGTGGAATCCGGCCGATTCCCCGAAAGCGGGAAATACCGCTACATGCATCCGAACGGTCATCCTGTTGATCTTGAAAAAGCGACGATTTCAATTTGTTCTGGAAAAGAAGAGAAGAAATTTAATATCTCAGAAGTGAAATTTGAAGCAAATGAAAAGATCGGGTCTAATCGGGTGATACCGTCGGATCAGGAATCCGGGCAATTAAAAACCGTGAATGGCATAACCTGCAAGGCATCCAAACATAACCGCTTTTATATCGACGCCCGGGGGAATGTTGCACCCTGCTGCTGGGTTTCAAGCAATGATCCTCAAAACCCGGGAAATATGCTCATGGCGTTAAAGATCGCCGGCAAAAACCTGGAAGACTTTAATTTGCGTAACAGACCGCTTGAAAAAATATTAAATGATGAACTGTTTGCCTGCTGGTTTGCAGAACTCTGGGTAAAAGACGCCTTGAGTACATGTCGTAAAAAGTGCGGTAAAAAACACCGAAACATCCGTTCGACAATGAAGATTTGAATAGTTTCACCCGTCGGTTCGATAGCGGAGAGGATAGTGAACTCGCGACAGTTTTAATTTCGTAAAAGGCGGTGACCCTGCTTTAAAGCTGAAATCTCAGCCGGCGGCGTCCAGCACCACGACTTCAGGCAAGGGTTTGATGAACTCCTGGCGCAGACTGTAAGTGTAAGCCCCTTGATTGGGGATCAGCAGCAGATCACCGGGCTCAATACCCTTGCCGAAATAGCCGAATCCCCAAACGTCGTGCGGGGTGCAAAGCGAACCCAGGATAAAGCACTTGTGCTCCGATTTGGATGGACGGCTGAGATTGATGACCGGAAAATAGTCGGTTTCGAAACGCTCCCAGCCGATGATGTTGGTGCCGCCGTCTGTAATGACCAGATCTTCTGATTTCTTGTCGACGACGGTTAAAAGAATGTGCACGGCATCATTGCATAACCAGCGGCCCGGCTCGGCATAAAAAAGACAATCGACATAGGGTGCCACATGTCTCTGGATGGCCGCTCCGATCTTTGTGGCAAAGGTGGTGATCGATGACGAGGGCAGCTTATAGTGCTCCGTTGAAGGAGAGCTGGTATTAAGCAAAGCCTGGTGCAGACGCCCTTTGGAAGTGCCCGCCCACTGCAACCATTCGCCTTGAGGGGGCCAGTAACCGCCGCCGATGTCGATAAACCGGATTAACTCACGGCGGTTTTGAGCGAGATTTTGCAGCGATCGGCCCAGGCGAGCGATGAAGTCCACCTGCTGGCCCGGATCCAGATTCCAGCTGGTGTGAAATTGCAGTCCACCGAGCAACACATGAGAGCAACCAGCAGCTTTTTGCATGAAGCTATCCAGCCTGGAAAGTGGGATGCCGAATTTACGCCACAGCCCCCGGTCATCGGTGGTCAAACGTACACCGGCTTTTATCTGAGTTTGTATTTCAGCGGCGGCCTTTTCAAGACGATCGAGCTCGCCAAAACTGTCCATCAGAACGGTGACATTGTCTGAATGCCTGACGGCCAGCTGCAACTCTTTCTCGGTTTTACCGGGGCCGCTAAAAATAATATCAGGGCAATCGCAGCACAAAGCGAGGTCGAGCTCCAGTCCGCTGGAGACATCCAATCCCAGACCGGATCTCACCAGGCTCCTGCCAGTGCCGGGTGGTTGTTGCTTTTAACCGCATAAAAAATTCGAATATCGCCAAGCGTTTCTTTAAAAGCAGCCGCGAATTGTGTGGCGCGCTCAAGCAAATTGCGCTCCTCAAAAACATACAGTGGTGAACCATGTCGATAGGCCGTTTTGACAAAGGCATCGGCGCGTTTTAAAAAAGAACCGACGCATGCGGCAACTTCATCATAATTCAGCACTGAATTGGGCTGCTGCAGCACTTCGGCTGCTTTTTTTAAAAGACTCTCGAGACTGTTCATGGTTCGGCTTCAATTTCAACGACGAGCTTTGATTCAAGCTCATCGCATTGAGTTTCAATCGACTGAGATTTTGCCGGTTTAAAAATGACATGCCCCAGGAAGCGGGATTCGTAATCATCCGGCGGCAGCACCACCCGCTGTCCCGGCCGGCGCTTCAGACGCAACTCCTTTACGCGTGAATCCCGCTGCAAAGCACGATCGTCGATCTT
>JARRJQ010000468.1:0-5517 GCA_037388985.1 Desulfobacterales bacterium
ACATCGTCTTTGATCTTATTAGTTTTCAAGTGAGAATTGCGGCAAAGAAATGAAGAATTCTTCGGCTTTGATTGAATTATGACATCTACACATTTTAAAAATTAGAGGTTTCGGCTATCCTGGTGAAATCTCAAAAAGCTGAAATCTTTTAGGCTGGCAAAAGAAATATAACAAATCAGAAAATTTTAGATAACTTGGACAATGCTAAAATGATACCTTCTCGATGACAATGCGAGGTGCAAGATTGTCGAAAAAGTGATATCCGGAACCTCCTGCGGCCAAAACATCGAGCAATTCATCCGGTTTTTTGACCCAGACGCCACCCATCACACGAACACCATGCTCAAAAAGAACATCGGGTAGCATGCTAGCTGTCGGCCCGATAACAGCAATTTCGGCATCCTGTCGGGCTACTTTCAAGATTTCTTCAAGGGTATGATTCACGAGTGTGACACCGGTAACAATCAACACATCAGCTGTAGCAATGGTTTCTTCTGACTGGTCAGCGGGTATAAAATGGTTCAATTCATCGCCCTTTAGAGTGTTTGGATCCTGTTCGATTACCCACCATTTGCCGCCGCGACCCTTTAATTTTCTTAAAATAGGCAACTGATACCTTGATGGGTTCTATTGAAGTCAGCCCTGTTAAGACATCTGCGATTCTCATACCATTTATCTTAAAGGGATCAAATATCCTTCCCGCAGAACTCGGGCAACACACCGCCTGGGGAATATCCTTAACCGGGGTGTAGCTGACTCCACCAGCACCATTGGATAATTTAACGCCAGTAAAAAACAAACCGATCATCACCCGTTCAATAGTTATGGTGTCGTATTCTAATGCTAATTTATCTTTTAATAGCTGCGCTGTTTCAATAAGAATTGTCATTGGTATATTCCTGGCTTAGGCTCAGGTTGTTTTTTACCCTCTCATTTCTATAGAATGCCAGATTCAATTTATAAATTGCGGATTAACGGCCAAGTTTCAAGGTCCAGTCTGATAATTTTAGGATTGTCAAATGAAATGTGAAATAAATTTACTTGGGGTTCAAAGATTCGATGAAGGCACGAAACCTAAAACCGAAAAAGTTGCAATAAATTATGGATTTACAAATTAAATATTAATGAACAATTATGTGAGCTTAAAAAATGATTCAAGTGCTGTTTCAATTTTTGCCTATCACTTGTAAGAAATCCTGTTTATTATATCAAGAGGAATTACATAATGTTGATCGCTTGACGCTATTTCTGCTCAATAGATTTTCTAAAGATTTTCTGAACAGCTTTAGGAAATGGGTGAGCTAAAGGTCTTTTCTTGGAGTCTCGGTGCACCCATACTACATCTTGCTCCCCTGTGGCTAGTTTTAATTTATCCTGGTTCGAATTGGCTTTATAGTACTCAAAGTAAAACGTAGCATGGCATGTTTTCAGTGCCTTCAGAGCCATTCGCACCAGAATGTTATCAAAAGGCATTGCCTCTCGAAGATGATCTACCCTGCACTTCAAGCAAATTAGTTCACCGGCTTCCCCTGCGCCAAGGAAATATTCTGGAATAATATTATGAAAAAATCGGTCTCTAACTCTGCCTTGCCATGCGTAGTAATTAGCAAAATAGATGTTTCCTACGATATTCGCATCTTCAAGAGAGGTTTCAATCAACTGGCTTTGAAGAACCGGTTTAACTGATGGTCCGGCGGGAGCCATGTATAGATAGTCTTCATTTTTATGCTCGCATAAATATTTTAACGGTTCTGGGAGTGGATGCGGCAAATTGGGGCCCTCAAATTTAGGCAACATTTCATCGAGAAAAGAAGCATAGTAATCTGGATATGCCTCTACCTTGGCTATTCCATGATTGAGGATACGCACCCAAGTTGTCTGCTGCTCTAACAATGCCAAACGTTCATAACCTCCATCTGGAAGAACTTTGCGGAAATCGAAAGTCAAATCAAGGACCGAATTTTCTGGCCCACCGTTGCCCGAAGTCCACATCCTCCCCTCAATTAGATCATGTGTGGTTGCTTCTCCCAAAATCTTTAAATCGGCAAAATTGGTTACGCCGCCCCATTTGCCCGATGCAAACTGGTCCGCTATCTTTTTCAAAACAGGCCATGCTGAAGCTTCACGAACCATTCCTGCCCAGAAGAAATAATGGGTAAAATAAATGTGTCGACTTAGCTGTCCAACTGGCATAAAGGTGACAGGAAAGCGGTGAACGAACACAAGCTGTCCCTGAGGTCCGTCCCCAACTATTTTGTAATGTTCTAGATCAATTAGAGAGCTATATCCTCCGTAATCGACTGTCAGGGATTCATCTGCGACTATTTTTGTTTCAGATTCAATGATAGATATTGCTACGACGCGTTCTCTACCACGAGTAAAAATCTTCCAAAAAGCTAGGAAATCCTTATGGAAGTTATTTGCTTGACTTTTACCTTGTACAATACTTCCTTAACTGCCCAGATAGCTGAACCGAGACGGTTAAGTTCTTTTTCATTCAGGTTATCATCTATCAGGGTATCTGCAATCTGACCTAATAGCCCAAACCACTGCTTACGGTTGCGGTGCTTGACAGGTACGATGTCGCATCCTAAAGACCAGGATCCGGCAACAACGATACAGTAGCGATTATCATGGCTTAGAGAAACTTCTAAAAGCTCATCTGATAGATTTATCATGGGTTTACCGGTTTGTTGCCATTCAATCGTAAATTCGGTCTTATCAGCATTATTTTGTTTTATCCATTGTTGAACAACTTTCCTGATGAGAGGAATCTCAAGTTCTCGACGTTGATCTTTTGGCAATCCATGAAGATTGGCAAGATAAGACACGCAGACCTCAGGAACTTTCACCCTAAATTTGCCGGCCAATAGAGACAGACACGCATTCAGTTCGCGCGTGTCGCGATCATCTGGGCAGACTAAATCGGAAACGGTAGGGTATTCTTGATGATGTTGAAGCTTTCTTAAACGATATCCTTTTAGACTTTCGATAAGTGTGCCATTACAATCGAATGTTTTTACACTAGTATGCACATCATCTTCTCCTTTGCCCTCAAAAAGAGTTTGAATATAGATTGAATTATCTTTTTGCATGGATGTTGGCTGGGGATAAATGTCCCAGCGACGGATACTTATTGGAAGAGAAGTATCTTGCGGAATCAACAATGCTGCAGATTGCAGTATTGCATCTCGCATAAAGGGATCGCCTAGCAACAGTTTTTGATTGTCAGAACCGGCAAAAGCAAGTTTGCCATAATTAGGATCCGTGGGAGCTGCTGTGATAATAGCCAATCCGGATTCAGAGTTCTGACATTCAAGGGTACATACTTTGTCAATGCATTGAAACCGGGATCCCTGGAATAATAGTGTTTTTCGGTATAGATCGGTCTTAGGATAAATATCCAATGTTTTTCGATCAAAATTTAAATTGCGTTTCTGGACGGAATCATCTATTTTCATTACGAACGTGGCAGAAAAAAAGTCAGACTTCGAACCGGTGCCTAGCTTAAAGATGCCGGCATGAACACATAGGTTGTTTTCGAAGGAATGACGCTCCTGTTTTTGTGCCCATATGATTATATCCGCACCCTTGTCGGGATCTACAGTTATGGGTCTACTAAGCAGCAAATTTTCTATCCTCAATCTCGCGAAGTCAGTTACTCCGGTGAGATGGGCGACAACCTGAGCCATGGCTTCCAAACCAAACACTGCGGGAAAAAGAAAGGACCCTTCATAGCAATGGTCTTGAAGATAAATATCTTCAGCAAGAGATAAACGAGTGAGAAACGCTGATTCAACACCGGGAGTAAAGTGTAATAGATTTTCCAGGTATCTGGCCCCCTTAATAAAAGGTGCGGGTTGGATTTCAAAGGTACTAAATTGAGCAAGTCGGGCCGTTATAATTACCTGGTGAGTTTTTGGATTGTGTGTAAATAATCGAACGAAACGTTTCACCCCCTCTTCAGTAGGAATAGCATCAATGCCCATCTTCTTTAATATTGATACGCTGCCCATTCTGGCACCCATTCCTTCATCTCGCCAAATGCTGTATGCCACCGATAGCGTTCGTATGCCAGGATGCTCTGCCTCATAACGTCTCAAAATAAGATCCAGAGCCTCGTTTGAGAATGCATACCAGCTATTGCCGGCCATTCCGGTTATCCCAATAATTGATGTCAATCCCAGAATGAGCTTGGGGGGGTCTTCAGACAGTTCTTCTAGTAGATTCAAAACACCAATAACTTTGGGTGCAACTTCACTAAGAGCCTGATCTGCTGATACTTGCTTAATCAGGCGCGGGATATTCAACCCTGCTCCGTGCACTACTCCTGTGATTTTTCCCATTTCGCGTCGAATTTGTGCAACTGTCTCCGCCAGAGAATTTCGATCACAAACGTCACATGAATAATAGCGAGCCTTGAGCCCATTTTGCTCATAACGTTGAAGCAGCGTGTGGATCTTCTCCACCTCCGGATCTGGTGTGACCGAATCTCTAATAGATGTACGGCCCACCAAAGCCATTCGAATTTTTGTCTCCCGGGCAAGTGCAAAGGCGCACTCTGCTGTAATTCCTTTAGCTCCGCCGGTCACAAGAACTACGTCAGTTTCCGACCAGGCTGTTGAATCCAATGCATACTCTGCTGGTTCCAGTGAGTAAACAGAGGGTGTTCGTCGGCATAGCTGATCATCGTATCCTGCCTCGGAAAAATCCTCGGATCCCTCCATTTCAACAACTATCTTTTGCGCTATGACATCAGCTTCAAGCTTGGGATCAAAGTCAATTATCCTTGTTTTTAAATCTTTACGTTCCAGATGGACGCTTTTAGCCAATGCAGTAGCACAGCACTGGGTGATTGGATCTGCGCTTGAGCGTGTTCCAAAATAACCGCCCCCAAACTGAACAAACGTCAAAGCAGTGCGTCGGCGGGGTCCGCTACTTGCCGGAGGTGGAACGGCTGCCAGCGATAACCGATGAATTGCTCCCTTCACACGATTTTCAGTAAGATTTATCTCCTCGGCAGAACGTATTTGAACATTAGCACCTGAAGCTGTCAATCGCTGCCATACTGCCTGACATACATGATTATTCGGATTATCGCTTAAGATCAAAACCCTGGCGTTGGGCCATTGATCCTCAAAGCGTTTACCAAACCCTAAGGGAGATTGGGGCCGGTTGGCTTCGATTAGCTCAATTTTTAATTCCCTAACCCATTCATTGAGCAAATCGACCTTAGGTGTTCTTTCTTGCATGTCATTTTTCGAGATTCGAACTAAAATCTTGGCTATATGGAGCAAGCTGCGGTCAAGAAGCGGTTGTAAGTCGATGTTGCAGTCAAGTCCAATAGACTGCGAAGCTTCCTTCATTAGCTGTCGCAACTGATCGATTCTGATTTGGAGGCCCGAACCGATAGGGGCGTCAACAGGCAAATCAACAGATGGAATACTGGTGATTCGAGAGGCAAGCTCGACCAGCAGTTCCAAAGTCTCAGAAACGGAAATTTTTCGCATCCTTGGC
>JARRJQ010000469.1:0-2667 GCA_037388985.1 Desulfobacterales bacterium
TTTATGGGTCTTTTTATTGCCGAGCTTCTTTTTTACACATGGTGCCGCGTCCAAAGCACACAGATGCGGTACGAAATTTCAGCGCTCACGGCCGATCAGGAACGGATGCTCAAGATGAAGGACAATCTGAAAATTGAGCTGGCACGACTAAAATCGCCCCAGCGCATCGCCCGGATTGCCACGCAGCAGCTGGGATTGGTCGCACCGACAAGCAAACAGCTCATTATAATACCTTAATCCGGACGGCCGAGAGTGAAAAAACCGAGGAATTTATCACGAAAGCACGAAAAAAAGGAAACACAAAAAAAGGACGAAAAATTTCGTGCTTTTTAGATTTCGTGTTTTCGTGATTAACAAAAGCATTAATATCAAAAGCGCAAAAAATTATTACCGGGACTAAAATTCTTCTGCGATGACGGATAAATACATCAAAATGCGCGTCTTTTTGGTCGGCTTTGTATTCATCGTGCTGTTTATGGTGATCGGGGCCAAAGCCTTTACTCTTCAGGTGTATCACAGCCCGTGGCTGGCTCAGAAGGCTTCGAGCCAATATGAAAAATCGCTTACGTCAAACGGCAAACGCGGAACAGTGTATGACCGCAACATGAGAGAAATGGCCGTCACAGTCGATGTTGCCTCCATTGCAGCCCGGCCCTCTGAAATCAAAAATCTGCGGTCAACATCCAAAGCGTTGGCCAAGGCCTTAAGGACCGATTACCGCAAAATAAGTCAGAGTCTCAAATCCAAGAGTCCGTTTGTCTGGATTAAGCGCCAGGCGAGCCCAAAGGAAACCGAAGCCGTCAGTGCGCTGGGATTGGCTGGTATCGAGTTTGTGCCCGCACGCAATCGTTTCTACCCAAATAAAACACTGGCATCACAGGCTCTCGGATTTACAGGACTGGACGGCTATGGACTGGAAGGAATCGAATTTGCCTACGATCGTTATCTGCGCGGATCAGACAACAATCTTACGGTTTTTAAAGACGCCCTGGGCAAGGTCTTCGATGAGAAACAGAAAAGCAACGATCACATCGATGGTCGCAATATCATTCTGACGATTGACAGCACAATTCAGTATATCGCCGAAAATGCGCTGGCTGAAGGCGTCAAAGACCATTCCGCCAAGTCGGGAATAGCAATCGTCATGGAACCCCAAACCGGTGCGGTTTTGGCCATGGCACAGGTCCCTTTTTTTAACCCGAACGCCTATACCGATTTTAATGAGAAGCTTTGGCGTAATCGCGCGATTACAGATCCCTTTGAACCGGGCTCGACTATGAAAATATTCAGTGCGGCCGCCGCGATTGAATCCGGAAATATCAAGGCCCACGACATCTTTTTCTGTGAAAACGGCACCTATAAGATCGGCCACAATGTGGTTCATGACATCAAAAATTTCGGCTGGCTGTCATTACAGCAAATCATTAAATATTCGAGCAATATCGGGGCGGTCAAAATCAGCGAAAAGCTTGGCCCCAAACGACTTTATGATATGTTTCGCAAATTCGGTTTCGGCGATAAAACAGGAATCGACTCACCCGGAGAAACCGCCGGCAGTCTGAGCTATTACAAAAACTGGACAACTATAGATACCAGCTCAATTGCATTCGGTTACGGGGTATCGGTATCGGCGATTCAGTTGATCGCGGCGGTTTCAGCCATCGCCAACGACGGAATTTTGATGAAGCCTTATTTTGTTCAGGCCATTACGGATGAAAGCGGGCAACCGCTGAAACAATTTCAACCGCATCCGGTTCGCAGGGTCATCACAAAGCAGACGGCGCACACCATCAAGGCCATCATGAAAACAGTCATCACCAGCGGCGGCACCGGAACAAGGGCCGCCCTTGAAAACTATACGGTCTGCGGCAAAACCGGAACCACACGCAAACTGGATGAAAGCGGCACTTATTCAGATTCCAGACATATCGCTACGTTTGTTGGTTTTACACCGGCCGACAGGCCGCAATTGGCGATTGTGGTTATCGTCGATGAGCCGCAGGGACAATATTACGGCGGAACAGTCTCCGCACCGATATTTCGCAAAATTGCGAGCGAGACGCTGAATTACCTGAACATAACACCCGAAAGCACAATAAAAAACTTTGCAACCTTGCGCAGGATCGAGACCAAAGGGTGAAACTTTCGCGTCTGATAAAGGCTGTAAAACCGATAGCCGTCGGTCATAAAGGCATAGAGAAAAACATGGATCCGGAAATTAAGTCGGTCCACTATCGTGCCCAGCAAGTCCAAAACGGCGGGTTGTTTGTTGCCATCGCCGGTCATGCAGCTGATGGTCACGACTACGTCAACGAAGCGCTTCAAAGAGGTGCTGTCGCGGTCCTCTCGCAAAAAGAAATATCCGGCACAACGATTAACATAAGGGTCGCCGACACCCGGCAGGCGCTTGCCGACATCGCCGCCTGCTTTTTTGACTATCCGTCACAGCGATTGACGATAATCGGCATCACCGGCACTAACGGTAAAACAACCACCGCATATCTGATTGAAAGTATGCTGCAGCAGGCCGCATATCGGGTTGGCGTGATCGGAACGATTAATTATCGATATGCTGATAAAATATTCGCCAGCCCGGTAACCACCCCGGAATCTCTCGATCTGCAGCGAATTTTGGCCGATATGCAGCACGCCGGTATCAGCCATGTG
>JARRJQ010000470.1:0-3193 GCA_037388985.1 Desulfobacterales bacterium
CAATTTGGGATCCGACATATAACCCCCTCCGGGGCTGAAAATGCCGCCTTCAAGCAGCGTGTCGCGTGGTTCGAACAAGCGCTTATCTTCCTCCGGCCGGGTTACCGGCCAGTAGCTGTGAAGATCAAAAATCGGCATTCGCTCGCGAATCCGGTCAAGATCCCATTCCTCGTATGCGACACCCACGGCATCATAATGTCGCTTGACTTTTTTCCAGTCATGTCCGCTGGCCTTTAACAGCAGCGAACCGGTATTGCGAAACACGGCCATCCCGGAAAAATCCTCGACTTCGCAGTAATCCGTCCAATTTTTCCAGATATCAAAGCCTTCATATGCAATGGCGACGCCATCAAATGTAGAATAATGGGCACGAACGATGGCACAGGATGATGCCGTCGATCCAAAGCCGGATCCTCCCAGTTTGTCCAAACTCAGCGTTTGCCAGCCCTTCTTGGCCAGCTCAAAAGCGATACAGTTTCCGATAATGCCGCAGCCGATGATAATGGCATCGTATGATTTATTCATTTTTAAGGTATCTCTTTTTATGCAGTTTAACCTTTCTACCCGGCCGGGCAATTTATAATTGTCGTGCGGAAAGCTCCTTTTCACCTTTTTTGCGCCGGGACATATCTTTGGATCCGTTCTTTTCCCAGTCAACATAGGATTGCCGGGTCAAGAGCTTGGAACGCCAGAGTTCCTTTCTGAGATGGTCAACCGTGTGGCGCTGCTGGAGGAAGTGGCCTCCCGGGCCAACCGCTTCAATGACCTGACGGGCGATGGTTTCGGAATTGACCTCAACGCCCCGGATAAAACGCTTGGTCCAGCCGATTGCTTCATTGCCCAGAACTAGTTGTGCCGCAGAACAGACCATAGCGTTGTCCATATATCCTACATCGTGAATCAAATTCAAACCTGCCAGCCCCTGGGAAAAAACCGTCAGTCCGCTTTCGAGCCCCGCCTGGGCATCTATAACTTTGGCATCCGTGCATCCAGCATAGCCCCAGGTCGGCAGTCCAAAGGACTGGGCCACTTCGGCCTGGGCACAAATGCCCAGACTGATTTCCGGAAATCCAACCCCGAACAGCCCGGTCGCCATATCCAGAACCTGGACATTGGCGCTGAGGCAGCAGGGACAGCCGGGTCTGCGCAGTTGAGCGAGCACGATGCACATCAGGGATTCGGCCGTCAGCAGCGCAACGGTTCCCGCCAGGGTGATCGGGCCGGTGGCGCCTAAAGATACCGCCGGTCCGGGCACCTGCGGCATACCCAGGTCGGCAGCAATAAAAATTCGATCAACCACGTCCTCCGGCTGTACCAGCGGGGAAATCGGCTCGGGATACAGCAGGGCAAACGGCCGCTCGCGCAGATTATCCAAACCGCCGGCGACTTCGGCCGCCATCTCAAAGACCAATTCGGTGCCTCGCGGAGAATAGCCGATAAATATAACCGGTTTGACGGTATGCGTGACAACCGCTTCAAATTCATAGACATCCGCCGCAAGAGCCGGAACATCCTGGCTTGAGCCCATGGGCATCACCCAGTCAATATTCTCCAAAGCATCAGCCACTTTGGCACCGATGGCGATATCCGCAACCCGGGTTGGATGAATTTCGCCGGTCAGGGCATCCTTGGTGTTGGGGCTTGCCGTTGAAGTGCCGTAATAGCTTTTGCGCCCCTCTATTTCCATTGCGCGATCGCCGTTGCGGTCAAAAATCGTCCAGCCTTTGGGGGTGCTTCGCAGACACTCGGATACAATAAATTCAGGTACCCGAACACCCTCATTCCTGACCACGGCACCAGCCTCTTTGAGCATTTTACGGGCACCGGCGTGCAGCACCTTGAAACCCACATTCTGCATAATGTCGATTGCAGCCCGCTTGATTTCGAAAACCTGGTCTTCACTCAGAACTTGCAAAAAAACGGAGCGCTTTTCAGTCAATCCGGCATGAATCATAATTTCACCCTGTTTTAAATGATTGAATGCGTTTGAATGAGAAATGCGAAACTCATGCGCCCGGCCCAAAAGCCCGCACGGCGCCCCGGTAAGCGGCGCTTCGCTTAGTGCGTCGGATGATCGACCTTGAAATAGGACTTAAAATCTGAAAGCCGAAAGTTTGCCGGTGAAAAATCATCCATCACCAGACGGTGCCTGCCGATTTTGATTTTTTCATAAAGAAGATGACCTTCAACGGTGGCAGTTCTAAACACGTAAATAAAATCACCGAATCCATCAAAGTCTGTATCGATAATGAGGGCATAGGGAACCTTGGCAAGTGAAAGGTAAAATTGTCCATCATTATGCTTTTGGATTTCCGGCAGATTATACTCAAAAACGTCAATTCCGCTGTTTTTTAAGCTCAACATTGGAGCATCGTTGTTGGAATCGTAGCACCGAACGATGCAAAAAAGGGTTTCCGAAGAAAGATATAAAATTGCCGGACCCTGACAAACGGTCACTTTATTGTAATGGGGCAGTTGTTCAGAAGTAATGAGCTCTGTTGCCAGCGTATCTTTATATAGGAAGAACCGGGCGGCACAACCCGATGACCAAACCAAAATTACACCGAGCAGCAATATATTCAATCGAAATGAAATCTTGCCCTGTTTCACCGACTCAATACCCCATTTCATCCTAATATCTCTTGAACACTTCAGAACTCATTGCAACTATTTTGAAAAATTGGCCCGGCCTGCTTGAAAAAGCACACACCTTTTTGTTTATCTTTTCACTATTAAAATCGCAACAGGTTTTTCTGCCTGCAAGGCAGGCCGGTGGCCGAATTCTAAACCAGCAATCCCGGGGAAAATCCGTTGGCCGCTGGCTGAAAGTTAACCAATAGAAGACGTTACATTCGATAGGCTGCGGGGTTAACCTTTCCGGTGGATCTTAAATTCGATATTTTAAATAATAAACTGAAATTATTAATATCTTTACGGAAGTCGCCAAATTTTCGCTGGAATTCCCTTGACAGAGCAGCAAGAAAGGTGTTTTAAGTCATGTATGATTTAAAGAAAAGCATTCATCAGAGGAAAATGAAGGTATTCAGGCGTTTGATTAATACGCCGCCAACAAACTGAACTGCTTATCGATTTTTTAAAAAACATACCAACCACTTTTACCTGGTTGTCAGGAACCGGATAGATGCCTCCGGCTATCGTTGAATAGCGGAGGCATTCTTTTTTTCCGTCTAAC
>JARRJQ010000471.1:0-3632 GCA_037388985.1 Desulfobacterales bacterium
GGTGGCCTGCCGGCTGGCGATCCGGGCGGGATCGGCACTTGAGCCCGCCGGCAAGACCGGCATCGCGCACATGTTGGAACACATGATGTTTAAAGGGACCAAAAATTTCGGCACCCTGGATGTCGCTAAAGACCAAAAGCTGCAGCAGCAGATCGAAGAGGCCTATCAAACGATTCTGCACGAGCAGCAAAAGCGCAATCCCGACCAGGAGTTGATCAGGACCAAACGCGCCGAGATGGACCGGCTGCGGGCAGAAGTTCAAAAAATTTATGTCCCTCAAGTTTTCTCCTCTCAGCTGGGCAAAAACGGTGCGGTCAGGATCAATGCCTTTACGACCAAAGATGAGACGCAGTATATCGCCTCGGTGCCTTCGGATATGCTCGAACAGTGGTTCTCCATTATCAGTGAGCAGTTATTTGAACCGTCTTGGCGGGAATTTTACGTTGAAAAAGAAGTGGTTCAGAGGGAATGGGCCTTTCGTTACATCAATGACCCCGACGGTGCTGCCTGGCTGGATTTGAGTGCGACCGCCTATACCGCCCATCCCTATCATCATCCGACGATCGGGTGGAAAAGTGACATGGAAAGATACAACACCCGGGATGCCTTCGAGTTTCACCGAAAATATTATAATCCCTCAAATGCGGTTTGTGTTCTGGTGGGTGATGTGACCCTGGAGGAAGTCAAAAGACTGGCCGGAGTATATTTCGAGCGCTATCCAGCGGGGATGCGCGCTGCCGAAACGGTCACCGCTGAACCGCCTCAGCAGGGGCCGCGAAAGCGGATTCGGTTTTTAAAAGGCGCCCGCACACCGCTGGTGCGCATCGGCTATCACAGCGATAAAATGGGAACCCAGGATTTCTATTCGCTGGATGCCATGACTATGGTTCTGAGCCATGGCCGCGGTGCCCGGATGACGCAAGATATCATCAACAAGGGTTTTGCAGTGGAAGCCTGGGCTTACAATCCCGACAATCGCTTTGGCAGCATGCTGATCCTGGGAGGCTCGCCCAATGACCCTGAGGAACTGAAAACAGAGCCGGTCACCGAAGAACAGAAGCGACAGGCCTATCTTGACGTCTGTGAAAAACTCAAGGACCGGCTCGTGGAGCAGGTCGAAAAATTTAAAACCGAGCTGGTGTCCAGCCGAGAACTTCAGCGCATTAAGAAACTCAATCAGCGCGACTTTTTGGATCAAATGCGCAGCAACGAGAGGCTGGCCGGCACCCTGGCCAACCTCGAGGTCGAAGTCGGCTGGCGCTATCTGACGAATTACCTGCAACGAATCGATGCGGTTACGCCGGAAGACATTCGGGCGGCTGCTCGCAAATATATTCGCCCGGATAATGAAACCGTGGTTTACGTCATTCCGGGGGGCAAACCTGAACAACCGCCCGCACAGTACGCGGAAATTCGAAACGTCAGCAGCAGTGCCGCCGCAGATGTAGATTATCTAGGCGACCTGCAAAACCGATCCGAATATGCCACCCCGGCTGGATGGAAACATCCGCTTTCTTTCAAGCGGCATCCCCAAAAAATCAAATATCCGGATGCCGAGACATTTGAGGTTGAAAAAGTCAAGGTGTTTTACCTGGCTGACCGGGAACTGCCGTTGATCGATCTGACGATTTTAATAAAAGCAGGCGCTGTTGATGTGGATGAATCCAAAACCGGTTTAACCGCCATTTTCAACAACGCCATTGTTCGAGGGGGGACCGAAACACGGTCGCCGAATGAACTGGCCTTGGTACTGGACGAAAATGCCATTCAGCTTTCGGTTTCGGTTGATGAGGAGCAGACAACGGTTCGTCTTTCAGTGATAAAAGATGATTGGGAAAAGGGACTCAATCTTTTGCAGGAGGTTTTAACACAGCCCGGCTTTGACCCCAAGATACTGCAGGCGCTCAAAGAACAGGCAATGGTGTCGCTTAAAAGGCAGGCCGATGATGCGCAGGCGGTGGCCATGCGTGAAAGCCAAATCTGGCATTTCAAAGATCATCCTTATGGCCGTGATCCGCTGCTGGGTTTGAAAACAATACCCGGGATCACCCGCGAGGACCTGATGGCGTTTTTAAAGACATTTTTTGTGCCGGGCAACATGACGGTGGCCATCGCCGGCGATATTGACAAACAACAGGTAATCGCCGGGCTCAGTCAGTTCTTTAAGACATTTCCACAGAGCCGGGCGCCGGAGCGACATTTAAATGACCCGGTTTCCAATGCACCAGTCCTGGCGCTGATAAACAAATCCGGTCAGGTTCAATCCCAGATTGTCTTAAGTTTACCGAGTAAAAAGCGCACGCACCCGGACTACTGGAAAACCGGCCTTCTGATGAATATTTTCGGAGGCAACGATTCACTGATGTATAAACGTTTGCGGGACGAACTGGGGCTGGTTTATTCTGCGGGTTTTTTTCAAACCTATAAGTGGCAAGCCGGTCAGCTTCTCGGCTATATCGGGTGTAATGCGGACCAAACTGCAGCGGCTATTACCGAGACTCTGAAAATTATGGAAAAGTTAGGCCGAGAGATCCCTGAGCGGGAACTCGACTTAAAGAGTATGGATGCCCTCAACATCTTTGTTTTCAATGTGGATACCAAATCAGAACTGGTGGATGTTTATGGTCGCTACCATCTGCGCAACGAGCCCCTGGATACCCTTAGTCTGCGGACGGCCAGCAGACGACCCTGGAAGATGATCTGAAAGTGCTGGCCGGCAAACTCAATCTGCCTTTCCATGAATTAGCGTTGCGATAAGATGTTTTGCCATGATAGATTTATAATTGCAAATGCGGATTCGTTAATTGTTTTCATTTCAAACCCACTTCGGAGAGAAGTGGTTTCAAAACCTCAGATCGGGATTTTGAAGCCGCTTCTAAGCGCATGAGGAGATCATGGGGAGATAGCGATGCGATTGGTAACTCGGTCGGATTTTGATGGTTCCGTATGTACGGCGATTCTTGAAGAGCTGGGTCTTGTAGATGATATTCTTTATGTACATCCTAAAGACATGCAAGATAATAAAATTGAAGTCAATGAAAATGATATTCTGGCAAATGTGCCTTTCGTAGAAGGCTGCGGGCTGTGGTTTGACCATCATTCCAGCGAGCGTGCCCGTTTGAAGCTGGATGGTAAGTTTAAGGGCGCCAGCAAAAATTCGCCCAGCGCCGCTCAGGTCGTCTATGACTATTATAAACAGTTTAAAGCTTATGCCGCCAGGTTAAAAAAATTTGAGCCGCTGATCGAGATTGCCGGTAAAGCCGATTCGGCAAAGTTCACAAAAAAAGATATTCTTCAGCCGGAGGGATGGAGTATGCTTGCCTTCATTGCCGATCCGCGCACCGGTTTGGGATATAAACACAGTTTTACCGTCAGCAATTTTGAGCTGATGAAAAGGCTGCCCGGCTTGCTGCGAACCAATAGCATTGAAGAGATTCTGAATTTGCCGGATTTCCAAGAGCGCGTGAAGCTGTACCATGAAGAAAATTTTAAATATGAACAGCTGATTACAAAAGCGGCGGTCATTAAGGAAAATGCAATCGTTATTGACCTGAGGGATTGTGAGCTGATTCCGGCCGGCAACCGCTTTTTGGAATATGTTTTATACCCCGAGCAGAATATATCGCTGCGGA
>JARRJQ010000472.1:0-2658 GCA_037388985.1 Desulfobacterales bacterium
GTTCCCGGCATCCAAAGCACATTGTCTCCGCGCAGTCGCCGGTATCGGCAAAGAACATCCTGCAGGGTGTTGTTCAGGGCATGGCCCATATGCAAAGCACCGGTGACATTCGGGGGAGGAATAACAATGGAATAGCTTTGCCGAGAACTTTTTTCCGCGGCCGAAAATAAATCCTGCTCCTCCCAGAATTGATACCAGCGTTGTTCAACTTCATGAGGTTCATAGGCCTTGTCAAGCAAATTCGAACTCATCGATTACACATTCCTCTTCTAAGCAGATTATCTATCTCATCCATTGGCGCCTGGCGCCTGCCACCGGTTGACGAACAACCGTTCCATGCGGCTCCCTGAAAGTGAAAAAGGGGATTATTAAATAATCCCCTGCTATTAACACAGTCCTGATTTAAAATATAGTTTTTTATTTGCGGATCGGCATCCCTGGAGGTTGTTTCAAAAGTCTTCGTCGCTGTCGTCTTGCAGCAAAACATTTTTGAGCCGGCTGATTTCTTTGGCAACTGATTTTTCGATAATCGCGGTAATCATGGATTCAATTTTTCCGGAATAGTTTTGCTCAATGAACCGTTCAATGGATTGTTCTATTTGGTTCGCGTTTATTTCCAAACCGGAAAGATCGACATTAGAGGGCAGCTGCTCGAGTGACTCCAGGTCGGTGGATCGAATATCTTCATTTTCGGTTTCAGCGTCGCTATTTTCATCTTCGGCTGCAGTCCCATCGTCGTTTTCGGTCTCTGATTGGGTCTCATCGAAAAATATGGTATCCAGCTGATCTATTTTTTCGGATATTTCACTGGTGTTAATATTAAAATTGAATTCTTCAGTCTCGGATGTTTGATCCGTCAGGTTTATCTCGCTGCCTGCCTCAGTTCCCAGCGAGTTTATTAAATCATCTTCGAGCTCATCTCCAATTTGAATTTCTTCATTTAACGAATCATTGATGAAATTTTCGAGTTCGACATCTTCAACATCCTCTTGGGGCTCATCAAATTGGATAATTTCTTCTTCGATTTTGTCACCCGCCGCCTCCTGTGAACTGTCTTCCTCCACTTCAATCAATTCCAGAAACTCTTCTTCGGGCTCTGATTCTGCATGATCTTCTGTAAGGGTAATCATCTCATTATCATCTTCGGCTAAGATGTCATCAAATTCAGTAATTTCCATCACTTCATTGGCGTCGTCGGCACCCGGGTGCTGTGGGACTGCAAAAGATGGCCCTGCAACATCATCTGGGTCTTCCTCTTCAAATAACAGATCATCGCTGCCATGGCTCTTGTCTTCGCGTTCGGTCAATTCGGTGCTTAACGCATCAAGATCCTTAAGCGTTTTTTCAGCAGGCGTGTCCTTAGAAAATTCCGAGGAGAGATCATTTTGGTCAATTTCCGGCCCTTTTTCTTTTGTCGGGAGGGTTACCTCGTCTTTGAGCTCAATAATATCATCCTCATTATCTACGTCTGTGGCCATTGCTTCGCTCAGATCAAGGTGCAACTTTTTGCCCGCTAATGACGGCTTTTCTTCTTCAGAGCTTTTTTCATTATTATTCATGTCATTCACCTTCTATTATTTTTAAAAAAATTATCATATGGTATAGTGTAAGTCAAGTTATTTGATCGGCAACGATTCGCGAAAAGGCCTGAAAAACCAAGCATTTTTGCAGGTATACAGTAATTGATATGCGCTATTTTTTTATCGAACCCTCGGCATTGCTGAAGCCGACAGTCGCTATTGATGGCTCTGAGGTGCGCCATATAAAAAACGTGCTGCGTTTAAAGCCAGGCGATCGGATCCGACTGTTTGACGGCGAAGGATTTGAATATGAAGCTATTATTCACCGGTTTGTTGGCGGACGCGTTGAATTGAAGATTAACCAAAAACTTCCAGGTACCAAAGAATCGCCCATTCAAATAGTCGTGGCGCAGGCGCTATTGAAAGAAAAGAAGATGGATCGATTGCTGCGGCACCTTTGTGAGCTCGGCCTGACGCGCTGGATTCCTTTTACGTCTGAGCACTCAATTCCCCAGCCCGGCCAAAAGCGAATGCCGGCCCGGGTTGAAAGATGGAATAGGATTCTAAAAGAATCCTCGAAGCAATGCCGGCGGGCAAGGCTGCCTGAGATATACCAGACGCTCGTTTTTGAGGAAGTGCTGGATTATGGACGCTTTTGTGATTTGATGATCGATTTTTTTGAAAACGAATCTGCTTCGCTCAATTCGGTAATTTCGCGCACCGCGCATCCGCATCCGCAAAAGATTCTTATGATAATGGGGCCCGAGGGCGGCTTCTCCAATCATGAAATTACAAAGGCCAAAGCAGCCGGTTGTCTGGTTGCCGGTCTTGGCCCGCGGATCCTACGTGCTGAAACAGCAACGATTGCAGCCGTCACCCTGGTCCAATTTCTTTTTGGGGATATGGGTTAAAAACATCTTGACAAAGAAAGGTGCATCTAATACAGATTTTGCTTTAAATTTAGGTATTCACACCCGCCGGATTCATTGTGCCGAGGTAGCTCAGTCGGTAGAGCAGGGGACTGAAAATCCCCGTGTCGGCAGTTCGATTCTGTCCCTCGGCATACAGATACTAAAGGATATCAATAAGTTAAATTGATGTCCTTTTTTCTTTTGTGTGTCCTGCCATTTTTCCCGGT
>JARRJQ010000473.1:0-5890 GCA_037388985.1 Desulfobacterales bacterium
TTTCAAAAGGTGGCTTTTCCTCTTCACGCTTTTTGCGATCGACTCTTTGAATGCCCCCTGAAGGTGGAATCGGAGGCAATCCTTTTGGGAAATGAATGTCGTCAACCATAATTTTATCCCTTGATTAAAGATTTTATTCCACCTTTCGCCCTCCCACTTCCAAATTCAGCAGTTGAAATCTTCGGATTAGTCTTCTAACAGTCTTTGCTTTCGTAACTTTGAGCGTAAATGCAATATGGCCTGTGAGTGAATTTGTGACACCCGTGACTCGGTGATCCCGAGTACTTTACCGGTTTCTTTCATGGTCAATTCATCTAAATAATACAGTGAGATAACCAAGCGCTCTTTTTCGGATAGTTGTTTGATCGCCTCGGCCAGCGCCTCTTTTAATTCCTTTAACTTTGTCAGGTTCAGCGCATCATCTTCATGATTCGTCAGAAAATTCATTAGTTTTTCTTTTTCATCCTTGGAAGATACTCCCAACTCTTCAAGGCTGATAAAAGAGATGCTAGACATTTGTTTTGTGCGGTAAACCTGCTCGAGTTCAATGCCTAATTCCTGGGCAATCTCTTTGTCGTCCACCTCACGACCTAACTTCTGTTCCAAACGCTGGTAAGCAGATTCTAATTCCCTTATTTTGCGCCGGTTTGATCTCGAAAGAAAATCTCTGGATCGCAGCTCACTGAGGACTGCCCCTTTGATGCGGAAAATCGCATAGGTCATAAATTTATTATCACGCCTTGGATCGTAGCGATCCACGGCTTGGATCAAACCGATGACACCGACATTCATCAAATCATCGATATCCACAGTCGAAGGCAGATGAATGGCAAGTCTTTGGACGATGCGTTTTACATATGGCAGATACTCGGAAATTAACTGGTCGCGATAAGCCGAATCTTTAGGAATTAACTTTTTTGTTCGTGTCTGTGCCAGTGCCATAAAATTTTTTTCTCCGATTATGAAAAATTAGTTTCAATCAGATGGTGCCAGAAAAAATTTGAGTTGCCTTTGGGTACCCGGGTCGCAGGGCTGTACAGTATTTTGCGGGCCAGATCTGAAAAACATTTGCTGGCACGCGCATCCGGATACAAATCGCTGACAAGTTTCTGATTTTTGACGCCTTTAGTTATATTTGCATCAAAAAGCACACTACCTAAATAATCGATGGTCATGTCCAGAAATCTTTCTGCTACCAGATTCAGTTGTCGGAACACCTCCCTTCCCTGCTGCGGGGTACCGGCTTGATTGACAATGATCTTACAGCATTTTTCAGCATACTTTAGTGACAGCACTTTCATTAATGCATATGCATCGGTAATCGAGGTTGGCTCCGGAGATGCCACAACAATTATTTCGTGGGCGGTCACGCTAAAGTCCATCACATTTGAGGAAATTCCGGCCGCGGTATCGATAAGAAATATGTCTACCGAATCAATCACCTCATCCAGTTCTCTTAGTATTTGAATTTTCTGGCTTTGGGTGAGTTGGGTTAATTCTTGAATGCCTGAGGACGCCGGCAGAATAAGCATTTGGCCAGGCCCTTCAACGATAATTTCCTCAATTGACTTCTCGCCCGCGATCACATGCGATAAATTATATTTGGGTGCAAGTCCCAGCAAAACATCAAGATTGCCCAAACCCAGATCTGCATCCAGAATCAAAACTTTTTGACCTAGTCGGGAAAATGCGAAACCGAGATTGGCCACAATGTTGGTTTTACCAACACCGCCCTTACCACTGGTCACTGCAATTACCCGGGTATTTGGCGTACGGCCCTCCGGCATAGCCATCTTTTTGCTCTGCATTCGTTCGGACAAACGAATAACCTTGCTTGAAGGACTTTTGGAATTCATTTAATTTCTGCCTCTCTTCAGCAACCATTGATTACAGGTAGTTGGAGATACGCATATTATTCCCCATGGGTAATTCTGCGTTAAATTCATCGCGCTTCAGCGGCTGACAATCTCTGCAGGGCATGAAATGTTTTTCCTGCGCGGCCTGCGCATTTGGAAAAGCGATCCTGTTTTTTGATTTTATTTTCTGGGCCCATTTACAATCCGGCTGATGAAATACATCTGAATTTTTGTTGGCCACAAAATAGCCGTCTTTAAAACGAGCCGATTGTTCGAAAGATGATGGAACGGATCCTTTAGAACTTGAAAATACCAGAGGACTGGTGAAGCTGCCAAAGACGCTTTCTAAAATTCTTTCCAAAGAACCGGTCTCAATGTCGCCCGGAACCTCCCGGCCGTTGGTTAAAAAAGACAGGGGCAGTTTGTGTTTGATTAACAAGTTAATCAAATTCCCATAGGTATGGCTTTCATCTAGTTTGGTAAAAATAAAATTTTGAACCGCAAGTGTATTTAGAAGCTTAAGGGTGTTGAATAGATCGCTTTCTTTGGTTCCTGCACTCAACACAAGGTGAATTCCAATCGAGACATTGCCTGCCAAATAGGCCTTAAGATCATCAATTTCGGTTTGTTTTTCCGGATTGAAACCGGGGGTATCCACCAGGATAAGATCAAATTTTCGGAATTCATTAAGGGCTTCGTTAAAACCGGAAACTGTGGTCACTGTTTTAATTGGAATTGCAATTGCTCTCGCATAAATTTTAAGCTGCTCAGTTGCCCCAATGCGGTAAGAATCAAGCGTAATGGCACGTGCGCCCGGCCTAATTTTAGCTTTAAGAGGTTTGCTATTTCTGAAATGAGTTCGGCGATTGTTTCGAATCGGTTGCCCTGATCTTGAGAGGCTAACGTGTCGGTAATTTCATTTGCAATCTCACGGTGAACCTCCTGGGATAATAAATGCTGAAAGACATCAGTGCAAATGACATCGTTTTCAGATCGAACGCGATTTCCACTAGAAGAGTCCTGCTTTCGATGGGTTGGTATTTTAACTCGAGTTCCAGCCGTCCGCCTCAAATCCCTTTTTTTACTTCCCTTGATTGGCATATTGCGCCTGTAAGCATTCAAGCTGCCCCCATAGGATGCCGAATTCAGAGCGGTCGGAAGATGATAGGCGTCAACTGCGGCAGTCACCTCCACGCCTGCTGATTTGGTAAGATCTAAAATTGGTTTCGCTTTTCTAATATTGCGCGCGGACAAGATGACCGCTTCCGGACCTAGTTCATCTTTAATCAACCGCAGAGCGGTCGTCATATCTTTGGCTTCAAAACGTTTAATCTGCATGATCAAGCTCCAGCATATCTAGTGTTTGTATTTCAATGTCACTTAGAATCTCATCATACGCCAACACTGCGATATGGCGCATAAACCGATCCACCAGGCGTTTAAAATGGTAACGGATTTGCGCGGAACACATCACCACCGGTTGATAATTTGCGGAAGACATTTTTTCCAAACTTGCGGCCAGATTGTTCATGATCTGTTGAGCCATGGGCGGATCCAACGCTAAATAAGTTCCGTGCTCGGTTTGGCGCAATGCATTTGCGATAGCTGACTCTATGCTATGTCCCAGTGTGATGGCGACGATTTTGCCATCGGGTGTGAGATGCATTTTGGTTATCGTCCGCGCCAAAGAGTGCCGAACATGTTCGGTCAAGATGTCCAGGTCTTTTGTCGCTGGAGCCCAGTCGGCCAGTGCTTCTAAAATCGCCAACAAATCACGAATCGGAACCTGTTCTTTCAGAAGATTTTGCAGTACCTTCACCGCCCAACGGCAGCAAATTGGGGACCAGTTCCTCAACGACTTTTGGATGGGTCTCTTTAATATTATCCAATAATTGCTGTACATCCTGGCGTCCGAGTAATTCGTGAGAGTGTCGCTTGACAATTTCAGATAGATGGGTCGTTAGCACGGTTGCCAGATCTACCACCGTAAATCCTTTGGCCAGGGCCCTTTCCTTGACATCTTCTTTTATCCACATCGCTGGCAATCCATAGGTGGGTTCTTTGGTCGGAATGCCGTCTAGTTTTTCGACGGAGCCACTTGGATTCATGGCCAGGTAATAGTTGGTCATCAGCTCGCCTCGGCCAACTTGATTGCCTTTTAGCAAAATAATGTATTCACCCGGTTTTAACTGCATATTGTCCTGGATATGAACCGGTGCGACAATGATACCCAGCTCCCGTGCGATCTGCCGGCGCAAGGATTTAATTCGATTTAAGAGCTGCCCGTCCTGCTCGATATCCACCAGCGGGATGAGCCCGTAACCGACTTCGATCGCCAGAACATCTAACGGCGGCAGGGCTTCAAACTGGTCGGAGGGCAGAGCCTTTTCCTCCTTGATTTTTAACTCTTCTTCAATCCGAGCGCTTTTCTTTACGGCTTGAAAAACGATATAGGCCAATCCGGCGGACAGAGCTGAAAGAATCAGAAAAGGAATGGTGGGCAGCCCAGGTACCAGGGCAAAGCCAAAAAGTACTCCAGCAGCCACTGCAATCGCCTTAGGTTGGATGAGTATCTGAGAGGCAATTTCCTCTCCCAGACTTGAATCCGCTCCGGCCCGCGTGACGATCACTCCGGCAGCGGTTGAGATGATCAGCGCCGGCACCTGGCTAACCAGACCGTCTCCAATGGTCAGTAAAGTATAATTTTGTGCGGCGGCGGAAAAACTCATACCATTTTGAAAGACACCGACGGCGAGCCCACCAATGATATTAATGAGCGTAATCACAATCCCTGCAATCGCATCACCCCGCACAAATTTGTTGGCACCATCCATGGCTCCGTAATATTCGGCCTCCTGGGCGATTAATTGCCGCCTTTCGCGAGCTTCCTGTTCAGTGATCAAGCCGGCATTCAGATCCGCGTCGATACTCATTTGTTTGCCGGGCATGCCATCTAAAGTAAAACGGGCGGCGACTTCAGCAATACGGCCGGCGCCTTTGGTGATGACGATAAAATTAATCGCCACCAAAATTAAAAAAACAATGATCCCCACTAGGTAGTTGCCGCCTACCACGAAGCTGCCGAAAGCCTTGATGACTTTTCCGGCGGCCATGATTCCTTCACTGCCGTGTAATAAAATAATTCGGGTGGAAGCAACATTGAGTGACAGCCTGAATAAGGTGACCAGCAGTAGAATCGAAGGAAAAGCCGACAGATCCAAGGGGTTTTGAACATACATACTCGCTAGCAGAATAATTAGCGAAAAAGTGATGCTGAACGACAGCAGCAAGTCCAGCAATAACGTTGGCAGGGGCATCACCATAAAGACCAAGATGCCGATCACGGCCACAGCCATGAAAACATCACTGTTCTTGGCTATAAACGGTATTTGATCTGAAATTTGAGTCTGATTCGCCAAAATTATTCCTCTAAGGCATTGAAACCATTTCTAGAACCCATCTCAAAAACAGGATTTTGGTTCAATATCGCGGCGGGGCCGAGTTTCAAACCGCAGGCATACTGTAGTATGTCGAGGACTTGAAACGAAGCACCAACAAAGATAGTGGACCAAAAGACATTTTTGAGATGGGTTCTAAGCACTTTGATACATACCTTTTAGGCGATATACATACGCCAACACTTCAGCTACCGCCCGGTAGAGCTCAACCGGAATAAATTCACCGACTTCCACCATCTTGTGCAATGCCTGCGCCAACGGTTTATTTTCAACTATCGGCACCTGATGATTTCGGGCAATCTCTTTGATTCTTTCAGCAATATATCCCGAACCTTTGGCGACTATCGTGGGCGCCACCATTTTGGCCGCGTCAAACTTCAGCGCGACTGCCAGATGCACGGGGTTGGTGATGACAACATCCGCCTCGGGAACCGCTTCCATCATCCTTCGGCGAGCCAGTTCCAACTGAACTCTTCGAATTCGGCCCTTGATTTTCGGATCCCCTTCGCTTTGCTTGCGTTCATCTTTGACTTCCTGCTTGGTCATCTTCAGACTTTGCTCATATTGCCAGCGCTG
>JARRJQ010000474.1:0-4611 GCA_037388985.1 Desulfobacterales bacterium
TCGTGTGCCCGGAGAAGATTTGCAATTCGCCGTGGTTTTCGCCGCCATGGGGGTGACTCAAAGAGAGGTGAGCTATTTTGCAGGGGAGTTTGAAAAAACCGGCGCTCTTTCGCGATCGGTCCTCTTCCTCAATAAGGCGGACGACCCCACGATCGAACGGATCTTAACCCCCCGAATGGCGCTGACGGTGGCCGAATATCTGGCTTACGAACACGGTTACCACGTGTTGGTCATTCTGACGGACATGACCAACTACTGCGAAGCATTACGCGAGGTAGGGGCTTCCCGCGGTGAAATTCCAGGCCGCCGCGGCTATCCGGGCTATATGTACACCGATCTATCCACCATCTATGAGCGGGCCGGTGTGATTGCCGGCCGCCCTGGTTCCGTGACTCAGATTCCGATCCTGTCGATGCCAGGTGGCGACCGTACCCATCCGATCCCCGATCTGACGGGATACATTACCGAAGGGCAGATCCAGCTCTCGAACGAGCTGCACCGCAAAGGCGTCTTTCCGCCCATCGACCCACTACCCTCGTTATCAAGATTGGCGAACAGTGGGATCGGAAAAGGCAAGACGCGCGAAGATCACAAGCAGGTTTCCGATCAGCTGTTTGCGGCTTACGCAAACGGAGTCGACATCCGCAAGCTGGTGGCGATCATCGGCGAGGAGTCACTGACCGACAACGACCGGCACTACCTGAGGTTTGCGGAAGATTTCGAAAAAAACTTTATTCATCAGGGTCGCCAAAACCGAGATCTGAACGAATCGCTGGAGCTTGCCTGGGCATCGCTTTCCATTCTACCTGAGTCCGAGTTGAATCGGATTTCCGAGGACCACATTGGCAAATACTATGGTGCAAAACTCAAGGCATTCTGGGAGACTTCGGAAGAATTCTGAAAGGCATGTCGATGAGCGAAACAAGTCCCACGCGAATGAATCTGCTCGCCCGCCGCGGCCAATATGCGCTTGCGACAAGGGGTGTCAATTTGCTGCAAAAGAAGCGGGATGCGCTCGTTAAGGAATTCTTCAATCTGGTACAAGCGGCCCTTGAAGCTCGCAGGCAGCTGAATGAAGCCGGTCGGGAGGCGCACATGGCGCTGATCCTGGCGAAATCATTCGACAGTCCGCAGGCGGTGGAGATCCTCTCGCTGAGCGTGCCGGGCGTCTCCAATGTTCGCGTCGAGCTGGAGAACATCTGGGGCACCCGGGTGCCGGATTTGACGGCGGACTGGCCTCCGGGTACTGTCGTCAGCCCCCTTTTTGTGGGGGGCCAGACGCTGGTCGCGCAGGCTGCTTTCCGCAAATTGGGACGGGCGCTGCTGCGGGTTTCGAACACCGAATCGCGTCTGCGGCGCATCGGGGAGGAAATCAAAAAAACCGCCCGCCGGGTGAACGCGCTTGAACTGGCGGTGATCCCCGGTCTGAGATCTCAGATTCGTTACATCCGACAGGTGCTGGATCAACAGGAGCAGGAGGACATCTTTCGGCTCAAACGCGTCAAGCGCAAGATCGAGGCTCAAAGCTTACATAGATGAGAAAAAAAGAAACGTCATTCAGCCTGACCCTGCCGGAAGCACAGCGAAAGGTCGGCTATGTTTCCAGTGAACCATACGCCCTTCAGATCGTGCAGGATATCGAAGGCGGCGGGGGAAACACAATGGCCAGGATATCGTCTCTGCCGATAACTCCCAGAATCCGTTGCGGTCGGTCCCGGCCAACCACCGGAAGTAAGGGAAGGCGGTTTTCTTCCATTTTTTCAAGGGCGACATGCAGCGTCTCTTCCGGATGGGAAACGATAAAATTTTCGGAGGCAATATCGCCGACCCTCAGGCGATTTCTCAGGTCCGCAGGAGTTTTTGCGAAATCACGCAGAGTAACCCATCCAACCAGCTTTCCCTGCTTTTCCACAGGGTAACCCGGAAGGTCATATTGCTCGGCTAGTGCTTGCAGTGATGCAAGCGGAGCCTCAAAAGCCGCCGGGATGACTTTGCGGTTCATGATCTGTTCCACTTTGATAAAATCCAGATTAAAAGTTTTGCCCATCCGCAAATCGATTCCCCTTTTTTGGAGCTTGAGTGTATAGATGGAAGCACCTCGGAGAAAAACCCATGACACTAGGAAGCTGCATACCGAAGAGGCCATGATGGGGGGCAGCAGGCCGAAATCGCCTGTCATCTCCGGAATCATTATCATGATATTCAAAGGCGCTTGGGTGGTTCCGGCAAAAAGAGCCGCCATGCCCGCAAGTGCGTATTTAACCGGCTGTTGGACAAGTGCCGGGAAAACCCAATGAAAAACCATGCCGACAGACGCCCCCAGCATACCGCCGGCATAAAGGGTAGGCGCGAATATGCCGCCGCTGCCCCCCGACCCGATGGTGGCTGCTGTAGCGATCATTTTAACTGCTCCCAGCACGATGAGCAGCCCAAAGCCGATTTTTCCCGCCAGAGCCAAATTTAGCCCATCATAGCCGACCCCTTCGATACCGTATCCTGGAAGCAGCATAATCAAAATGCCGGTAATAAGTCCGCCCAGAGCCGGTTTCAGATTGGAACGCAACTTCAGTTTGGAAAAGGGTCTATCTACAGCATAAAAAAATTTCACCCACAGCACCGAAACGAAACCGAAGATCACTCCAAGCAGNAAACCGATAAGCCGATTGCCTGGAAATTGGAGCTTTTTCCAAGAAATAAAGCGGCGACGGACGCGCCAATCACAGAAGAAAGCATCACCGGTACGGCCCGGATTAGATCGATGCCGCGAAGCAGGATCTCGATTCCAAACAGTGCACCCCCCAACGGAGCGTTGTAAGTTCCGGCGATTCCGGCCGCCAATCCGCAGACAACCAGGAGCCTCACATCATGGGGCTGCAGCTTGAAGCGGCTGCCGAGAAATGAACCGATCGTCGCACCGATTTGGGCAATTGGGCCTTCGCGGCCGGCACTTCCGCCGGAGCCGATCGTCACCGATGAAGCCAGTATTTTCAAGAAGACCAGGCGCTTCCGGAGACGCCCTTTACGCAGGGCAACCGATTCCATGACCTCAGGAATCCCAGCACCCGCGGTCTCCGGAGCGATTCGCATGGTAATGGGGCCGATGATGAGTCCGCCCAATACCGGCAACAGGAGTAAGATCGGATTATAGTCGCCGAATTTGAAAGATATATGGGAAATCGCCAGGTGGAAAAACAAACGGTGGACCGCCGCTATAATCATACGAAAAACGACGGCGCCGCATCCGCCTGCCAAACCGACAAGACTGCTGAGTGCATACAGGGAAAACCATTTCTCGGTTTGCGCTGAAAGTTCGATATTCCAGAATTTCACCAGGCCCTGCCTTTCCCTCCGCAACCGTCATATGTTGCTGATCCGAATCCAAAAATTACATTTAGGACCTTATTTGTAATTTCTTTGCATTTTATGAAAAAATTTTTTTCATCACGAAAACACGAAACCTGAAAAGCACGAAATTTAAATTATTTCTTTTTCGTGTTTTTATCCTTTCGTGCTTTCGTGGTGAATTGGTCTCTCTGGTTCCGGCTTGTCCGGGTTAGAATTTAAGGCCGAAATGCGCGAGTGCCTTACGCGTTGATTCAAAATCCGTGTGGTGGATACCCTGAATACCCATTGTGCCGGCGACCTCGATGAACATGGGGCGGTCATCGAGGTAAATGACCTGCTCGGGGAGAACCTGGGCGCAGTCCAGCGCCAATCGATACATGTCTTCATCGGGTTTGCGCATGTGCACAAAACACGACGAGATAAAGAAATCGATAAAGCCGCTCAAATCGAAGGTGTTGACGCGATGGATCGTCAACTCTCGGCCTTCGTTGCTGACCGCTGCGATCTTAAGACCGTATTTCTTCTTCAATTTCTTCACCAGGTCGATCATATCCGGTATGGGCTTGGACCGGGCAAACATATAGGCCTTAAATTCATCTTGCGAAAATGACCTCGGATGGTAGAACACCACCCGCTTCAAATACTGATCCAGCGTCAACTTTCCCTCTTCATAGGTATCGAAGGTCAAATGGTGGCGCTCATTCATTTCTTCATATTCCAGATCGAATTTCCGGGCTGCCCGTCGTCGCATCGTATGGTCCCATCCGTTTGTCAACAGGACGCCGCCAATATCTAAGAATAGCGAAACGATATTTTCTTTTTGCATGTCAAATTTTCCTTTAGCGACGACGATCAATTATCAGATTCACCTCTGCGCAATCATCTGCTGCGGCCGTTTAGATGGTGGGATGTTCATTGTTGGTTAATGGTTCAGGCAATCATCGTGCGAATTATCTCGAGCAAGGGTGAGGGCAGCACACCAAGCCAGACAAGCAGCAAGGTCAACCCGGCCAGCGTCAGCCCGCCGGCCAAAGGCAGCACTGTTGTCGCCACTGGAGTTTGGGGTTGACGACTGAAAATCGCAACGACCACGCGCAGGTAATAAAACAGCCCGATGCCGCTGGTCAGCACCAGTACGACCACCATTAACCAGAAAGAGGCGCTCACGCCGGCCACCACCAGATAAAACTTGCCCATAAAGCCGACGGTCAGCGGGATACCGGCCAGTGACAGCAACATGGCCGTGAAGGTCCCTCCGAGCCAGGG
>JARRJQ010000475.1:0-2616 GCA_037388985.1 Desulfobacterales bacterium
TACATTCGTTGAAACCATGTTTCTGCTGTTCAGTAGTGCAACCTATGGCATGGCGGTGCTGGCCATATACAGGGGAAAGAAGTATAGCGTTCTGACGTGGCTTGGCGTCACCTTCCTGCTGGGTCTCGGATTCATCTCCATGGAAATCAACGAGTTTTTCCACATGATCCTCGACGGCAACGGGCCGCAGCGCAGCGGCTTTCTGTCGGCCTTTTTCACCCTGGTGGGCACCCATGGCACCCATGTAACATTCGGGCTGATCTGGATGGCGACGATGGTGGGGCAGGTCGCCTTCAAAGGGTTGAGCGTGCCGGTCCAATCGCGGTTAATGCGCCTGAGTATGTTCTGGCACTTTCTGGATATCGTGTGGATCGGCGTATTTACCATTGTTTACCTGATGGGGAGCATGTCATGAACGAAGCACACATCGACAGCACCGGTGCGGGCAGGGGAAGTTTTAAGTCATACGCCACCGGATTCATTTTCTCGATCATTTTAACGGTTGTTCCGTTTGCGCTGGTGATGAGCGGCAGGCTGTCCGGTTCGGCGATTCTGTCCGCCATTTTTGCCGCTGCTATCATTCAGATCCTGGTGCATCTGCATTACTTCCTGCATCTGGATGCTTCATCGGCAATGCGTTGGAACGTACTGGCCCTGCTGCTAACCTTGCTGATCATGACGCTTTTCGTCTGGGGCACCCTGTGGATCATGGGCCACCTGAATTACCGGCTAACGTAAACATGGTTGACGTGATCAAAAAGTATTTTTTTGTAACCAAACCGGGGATCGTCTTCGGCAACCTGATCACCGCAACAGGCGGTTTTTTGTTTGCCTCCAAAGGGCACATTGAAATCGCTGCTTTGCTGATGACGGTCATCGGCATATCCCTTGTTGTTGCTTCCGGCTGTGTTCTCAACAACTGTGTTGATAGAAAGATGGACCGCAAAATGGAGCGGACACGCAAGCGCGTCCTCGCTCAAGGGCGAATGTCGCCCAAAGCCGCCGTATTTTATTCATTACTGCTCTGCATGGCGGGTATTTTGATGCTCTGGGCGGCGACGAACGTGCTCTCCGTCGGCATCGTGTTGGCAGGTTTAGGGATTTACGTGGGCCTGTACAGTCTGTACCTGAAACGCCATTCCATCTATGGCTCGTTGGTCGGCAGCCTGGCAGGGGCGGCTCCTCCCCTGGCGGGATATTGCGCGGTCCGCAGCCACTTAGACATGCAAGCATTGATCTTGTTGTCGATCTTCAGCTTGTGGCAGATGCCGCACTGTTACACCATCGCTATTTTTCGATTTCAAGATTACCGCGCCGCGGCACTCCCGGTAATGCCGGTCAAGCAGGGAATACCGGCTGCCAAAAGGCACATTGTTGGATATATACTGGCTTTTATGGTGGCTTCACTGATGCTGACCTTCGGTGGGTACACCGGATACCTCTACCTTGCGGTGATGGCCGTGATGGGTCTGTCCTGGCTGCATCTGGCCCGATCTGGCTACCGGACGCCCGATGACCGGCTCTGGGCGAAAAAGTTGCTGGTTTTTTCCCTTCTGAACATATTCGTCCTGAGCATTATGATGTCAATCGACTTCACGGTGCCTGCCACTTCAGATCTGCTCCTGACTTATGCGCCATAATCCGAAATATCGAACTTTTACGTCTTACAGGTTAAATATTTGAGGGGCTGAGGATTTTTTTATACAACTTCTTTCAGGGAGCAGAATGATTGATCTCGGGCTATTTGTGAAAACTGCGTTCCGCCTATAGGCGGGATTTGATTGCATATGCTGAAGGTTGAAGTCTGGAATTATTCTTAAGCACGTCTGTTACAATGCGGCTTGCGTCAGGGATGATGCGCGATGGTCCTTAGAACTGAAATCGTGGTGAGCAAGACCCACATCTTCAAAACGGTTCAAGCGATCCAAACGGTTGAGCTGGTGAAGCACCTGCAAGGCTCACAGGAAAGAACCGCCACATTTTGCCGCAAATTTTTAAATGCTTTGGGTCTGCGAGTGGTTCGCTTTAATGCGATCCTAGTAGACAAAGAATTAAGCCTTCGGATCTGTCGCTTTTGGGATTTGCCGTGGCTGAAAAGGCGGTTTGATGCGGAACTTTTTTTGGTGGCAGCCGGTCGGGAGGTTATGCCGTTTCGTTCGATGGTTTCGTTTCGCAATTGGCTCAATTCGACCTTTAATCTGTTATATCTCATCAAGATTCAAGAACACGGCAAACAGCGGATCCTCGGATTTATCGGATTTTATGGGTTTCGGGCAGAGGACTGTCTCTGGATGTCATTGGCTATTTTCGATGCCAATGATCGCAGACGCGGTTATGGTGCTCGGGCAGTTCAGCTGGTTACCGATTTTCTGCAGCATAAAACCGGAATCAAACGGGTTTTTGCGGAAATTGTAGAACGAAATCGTGCGTCCCTATCTTTTTTCCAGGCCTGCTCCTTCAGGCTGAAAGGTGAATCTGCAGCGCATCAACCCCGAACACTTCATGAGAATTGTCCGGGATTTCAGAGTAGATAAAGATATGGCCGGGTTGATTCGAGTACTTCATCGTCGCAAACTGGCTCGTCGGGCGATTCCGGAGAGCTGGCTGACTATTCTG
>JARRJQ010000476.1:0-3208 GCA_037388985.1 Desulfobacterales bacterium
AGCACATCAACAAAAATAGGCCTAAGTTAAAAGCGGCTGCAAATCCACCTATCAACAAATAAAGCAAAAACTGAACAGGCATTGGCGCTCTGTGAGCATTGTAATGAAAAATGCAGTATAATGCTCTGAGACCGTCTTTTGCTCTAATTTTTTTCCCCTCATCATAGGTGCGGCCATGATATGATATTCCCATTTCGTAGATGCGCAGACGCATTTGCGCTACTTTTGCAACAATTTCCGGCTCGAAACCAAATCTATCTTCTTCGATTTTTATTTTTTGGATAACATCTCTGCGAAAAACCTTGTAACATGCTTCCATGTCACTAAGATTTAGATCTGTAAAAATATTGGATAACAGGGTGAGGAGCCGGTTCCCCATGTAATGCCAGAAATAGAGGACTCTATGCGCCCCTGAAGATAAGAATCTTGAACCTAAAACCACATCGGCATCGCCGTTTACCAGGGGTTTCAACATTCTTTTTAAGTCCAGGGGATCGTATTCCAGATCTGCGTCGTGGACAGCCACAAAATCTCCTTTTGCTATCGCAAATCCGCTCCGCAACGCAGCGCCTTTTCCCATGTTCTTTTGATGGCGCAGAACGGTAACTTGAGTATGATTTTTTTCAAGATCGCGAGCAATAGAAAGGCTTTTGTCTATGGAGCAGTCATCTACTATTATAATTTCCAATGACAATCGATCATCTACAATATTCAATAATCTCTGGACGCAGTTGCGTAGCGTTTCTTCCTCATTATAGCAAGGAATAACAACGCTGAACTTAACCGGTTCGCCCCCATTTATCTTGTTCATTTTTGATGTTCCTAAATATGAATGTTCGTCGGTGTTAATCCATTTTTTTGTCGGACGGATTCAGAATTCTCCAAAGCTTGAGATTGCCATTTGCTTTTAGAAGTTTCAAAAGCCTGCCATCTTCCGGATTTAGGTATATATCTTTGCTTTCAAGTAAATATTTTGCTCCCGTCTTTTGAGAAATCTGCCTAAGCATCCCTTCATTTAAGAAGTTAATATATTCTTTTGAAATAGTATTTCTTGCGAAACCTATTTCACAAGATGGAATGAGTCTTAAATCAGGTCTTAAAAAAAGAATTTTGTATTGGAGATTAAAACTGGTCAAAACCAGAGATTTTTCGGGGATAGGACTCATTTGGTCGCGAAACTCCTTGAGAGAACCAATTTGCCTAAAATTAATATAGAACAAAAGAGAAAAAATAACGAGATAGGTGACGATGATATATGGTTTGAGACTCCTGCCTGGTTTTGGATTTGTTTCGGGATTTGTCGTTTCGGTTTCCGGCGGCATCAATTTTCTTGATATTTTTATATTTGCTATCCAGGCTTTGAGGACGGTTCGCCAGGAAGAAATGAATTTTTGAGAAGGTGTTAAAAAAATGCGGACTATTTCGCTTCCAAATGAAATGAATAGCAATGGAAGAATAATATCAACAAAATATCTATTATATTTCAATGAAGGAATAAGATATAGCAGAATTAAAACATTCACGTAATTCAGCCTTCTGGCATTTTCCGTAAAATATGGAAAAATGATTATGAATCCGGCTAAGTATAGATAAAAGGGGAAATATTTTAAAATAGAAATGAACTCGCTAATCTTGGCATTTATAGCCTCTCGAACAATGTCAGAATTGACAAGTGCGATCTGAAATCCCCAAAAAGAAGGCGGTTGGATCAGCAAAAAAATAACTATTAAGGCAATAGCACCCAGTGCAAACTTTCTGTCTCCTCTTATATAATGCGTAAAGGCAACAGGCAGTATGTAAAACCAGCAAAGATACGGATAAAAAAATGCCAAAAATAGAGAAGACAGAAAGCCCTGCACGATTCCCTTTCGCCCTATTGAGAAAATAATGAAAAAGGTGCCAAAGGCAAAAGGCCTGGCGATCATGACCCTGAAAAAAGGGAATGAGAGCAGAGCCACAACACAAATTATGGCCAACGTAAAAGCATGTCGGCCCTTAACTTCGTCAAAAATGCCGGATCTGTCCAGAACGAGAAAAAAGAATATCAAAGAGAATAGACCCGAAATGCTTTTGATAAGAATAAATTTTGATATAAGCAGCAGGGAAATGGGCAGGTGCTTAAGAGCGCCGACAATTATTCTTAAGGCCAGATCATATCCAAACCAGGGGTTATAATCTTTGAATTCCTCGAAAATCGAAAATGGGTAGACATCCCCCCAACTTGTAAAATTACCGAATGCCAGACCCACATGTCGCAAACCATCATCTGGCGGAAACATATAAAAAATGTTTAAAACGATAATAATTACCAAGGCAAGCTTAAATATTTTTTCGTAAAGTTGCTTCATTTTTAAATTTAGTCGATTCTCAATAAGTTAGGCAAACTCGCTTATCTGGATCAGGAAAAAAGCTCTTTAAAAATATAAACAGAAAATTATGTGCAAGTTTTGTACCGAATCACACCGTTGATAAATTGTTCTAAAGATTATGCGACCATATTTGCCGCAACGATTTGATAAGTGCTTGATAATTGGACGGACTGTTTTGATGATTTCCCGCGTTGTAACTACATATCTATATAAACTGAAATACCTTTACAGTTGTGGAAATTAAATACTTTTTTTAACAAAGACCGATTGAATATTTTATGTTCAATTATAATGGCACAACTGTTGCAGAAATACTGTTCAGAATTTTATCCCGGTCAGGGGGGATCTTAATTTCTCACCGATCATCTTGATCTGGCAACTCTCCTGCAACCTATTTAGATCGTAAGTCGACAGCATGGGTAAATTTCTGATTAGCTCAAAAATGATTAGGCGGACTATTGGAAAGCATAAAGCTGGATTTAATTAAGATCCCAATTTTAAGTTGAAAGGAGGTGGTAAGCTCATAGTTGAATCAAAATAGGCCTATTTTAATTCAGTAGATTATGAAAATTTTGAAATAAAAAATAGTAGGAGGAAAAAAATGGTCAAAAAATTATTGAATTTTTTTAAGGACGAAGAAGGGGCAACCGCAGTGGAGTATGGGATTATGGTTGCAGCCATTGCTGCCGTTATTATCACCATAGTAATCGCGGTTGGGCAAAGCACCAATAACGCGTTCAACAAGGTCGAAAGTGCCATGAATCCCGCTCTCAGCGGCGGAACTTGATTTTCAAAATCAACATTTAACTTTGAGGGGCATCTCCAATGCATTGGAGATG
>JARRJQ010000476.1:3252-4394 GCA_037388985.1 Desulfobacterales bacterium
CGAAAAAAATATCTAACAGAAGTGGTTATGAGTCCATTTGCAAATAATGCATCGATCGTTTTTTTGGGTGTCATTCTATTAGTCGCTGTTGTTACTGATCTTCGAACTCAGAAAATTCCTAATCTGCTCACGTTTCCTGCAACAGCGTTGGCGTTAATTTATCATACCGTTACAAACGGATTCAGTGGGTTTCTATTCAGCGCTCAAGGTCTGGCTTTGGGCATAGGCCTACTGATCATTCCCTACCTCTTGGGAGGAATGGGCGCAGGCGATGCCAAACTGATGGGTGTCGTCGGCGGGGTACTCGGTGCAAGGAGTGTCTTTTACGCTTTTCTTTCCAGCGCGCTTGTCGGCGGGATATACGCCGTAATTTTAACACTTATTTACCGTCGGCAGTTTGCAGGATTTTATCAAAAGCAGCTCGCTGCAGTGATAAATTTTTTCTTAATTCGAAAATACATCCCGGAACCCGAGGAGGTTGATCTTAAAAAGCCTCGATTGTGCTATGGTCTGGCGATTGCGCTCGGGACGGGCATTTATATCGTTTTTTATTATTCAAAACAGGGCCTTTTGAGCTAGTCAATAAAGGAGAAAAAAATGAGCTGGAAAACATTTATTCCCATTGTGGTTTCGGTTTTAATTGCAGTTACAGGAAGTTTTTTCCTGTATCAATGGATGAACAAACAGAAAACCCCGGTAAAGGTGATGGAGGTTGTCAAAAAGCAGGAAGCGGTGCCTGTTGCCGTGGCTGCGGCAAATCTGCCATGGGGGACAAAATTAAAGCCCGAGATGATCAAAACAGCGCCTTTCCTTAAGCAGAGTCTGCCGACAGGTTACTTTGTTTCAACGGCTGATTTAAAAGACAGAGTGATCTTAACACCCGTAAAGCTAAACGAACCCATTACGGAAGACAAACTGGCTCCCATCACCGTGAAAACGGGTGGTGTTTCGGCAATATTGAAACCCGGAACGCGTGCGATAGCCATCAAAGGCAACAAGGTCCTTGGTATTTCCGGCCTCATCAATCCGGGCAACCGGGTGGATGTGATTCTCACGGTGACCGACCCTACCATTAAAAAAATAAGATCAAAAATTGTACTAGAAAATTTGCTCGTACTGGCAACCGGCACCCAGATTCAAAA
>JARRJQ010000477.1:0-2608 GCA_037388985.1 Desulfobacterales bacterium
TGCTTCAGAAATTTGTATAACAGGGCCCTCATAGAAACCAGTATAACCGGTCATATTACCGTTCATATCCAAACAATCTACGGTGCATGTTAGCCTGTAGGTTCCTGGTGTCGATATCCCACCACTTACTGTCATTTTTGTATCTGATTCACCATAGTAATGATCTTCGACATTCGGATCTGAGTTAAAGGTACCTGCTTTTTCACCAAGTAATTGGTCATTCGGCCCACCTAATTCTTCCGCGTAATACTTAACACGGAAATCATTTTCTGGAGTAAGTGCATGATCTTCATGGAAAATATGTCCCATATAATAGCGAAACTCAAAGTTGCAATAGATGTCAAAATCAGTGTTTACAGGGATGATGTTAGGTGGTGGCGGTCCCGTCTCAAGTGGCCTTAAATCTGTAACATTAAAAACAAAATGATCTGGAAGGTTTGGTTGACCAGGCATTTTACACCTCCTTTTTGTTTTCTGGTTTATATCGGAATAGGTTCGTTTAGCTCAGAACCACATTGCTGCTTTATCAAATCCCGATACAAAACCAAATTTGAAGTGAACATTGTCAACGAACCCGGGCGAAAAATAAGTCATCAAACTTAAAATGGAGTTAATTCTCAATTATTGGTGCCTTAAATATGGATTATTATTCGATAAAAATTTTATTTGATATGATCCATGGATCCAGGCCCCCGAAAAAATGCAGTTAACAAAGGGCCGCTGGCTTATATGGGTTTGGTGCTTGATCATAAATCAAACAACACCAGTGCTACTCGGCTAGGTTAATGCTATGCAGCCAACTTCAAGATAACTTGTCTCAAGTTGATTTAAACGAAATAATTAATCATAAAGATTTCGACCTTCCCATTATAGGTTAAGGTTTCGAAATAAAATTAAATGAAGTCAATGATTGTAGAAGTGCAGCAATTGAATCATATCTGAAGCCTTCCTCGTAGCTTTTGATATAATTCGATAGTTGATTCGGTTGGCTCAACCTCCAACTCAGTCTTCAGCGCTTCAGTACATTTTTGAAACTGTTTCAACGCTCTTTCCCTTTGTCCATTCTGGAAATAGCACCTCATCAAGCGCCTATGGATATCCTCTCGACAATTATCTTTTTCTAAAATAGATTCGCATGTATGTATCGCTTCTATATGATCATTATTTTGCATAAAATACTCACTAATTTTTTCTAGAATAACTAAATATATTTCTTTGAGATTTTCCCTATCAAATGATGACCAGCTATTATATATTTCTTCCTCCAAAAAATCCGCTTTATAGATTCCAGCTGCACGCTTAAATTCCATAAAAGCAGCTGTAAGCCCTTTGTGCTGTTCAATACTTTGAGCATTTCGCCAGGCCTTTCTAAACTCCTCAACATCAAGCCATATTCTAATTTCAGGATTGAAATAGTAACATTCATCTTTGAACATAATATATTCGAATTTAGGATTCACATCTTCTAAAACACGCCGCAGACCATGAATGGTGACATTTAAACAGTTACGCGCAGAATCCGGGCAGGACTTCTGCCAAAATAAATCCATTAATACATCCCGGAAAATTTTCTTTTTACGATTTAGAATGACATATGCTAATATTGACCTGCCTTTTTTGCTGGGCCAGTTCGCAATCGGTTGATCATTCACTAAAATTCGGAATGGTCCAAAAAAATATGCCAGAATATGCGGATTCGGCTTTTTAATTCGCTTAAAGTGCTTTCTCTTTTTTCTTTTTTGCTTCAGAGAGTCGTTCTCATTGACAATCAATTTATTGCTTAGATTTTTCCCAGCATGTATGGATTTTTTTCTATAAAATTGATCAATTTCGAATTGAGAATGATCACCTCTTTTTTTAATTTTTCGAAATACTTTTCTAATATTTCCTAAGGTATTTTCTTTACAACCCGTCTCTGGAGATAAATAAGATTTCTTCTTAGTAATAAAAAACCATCGCCGCTTTGACTTTTTATTCGATAAGAATCCAATTATTTTTTGGGTAACCGCTACAAGCTCTTTTTCATCAATCGGTTTTATTATTAATTCTCGTGCGCCCGACCGAAAAGCGGTAATGACTTTATCAACTTTTGGCTGTTCGGAAATAAAAACAACTGGTATAGACGGAAACCTTTTTTTAAAGGATTCTAAAAGCATGATACCACCAGTTCCACTCAGCGCATCTGAGACATAAATAACATCTATATTTTGTGTGTCAGGCACATCAATTGCAGTTTGTCCATTTTGAACAAATAATACCCGATTACTCACGCCTAAGACGGATTCAAAAGTTCTGTAGGATCTCTCGTCGGGATCTACTACTAGTATAGTATGAGGATTATCCGACATTTCTGTCTGTATGTATTGCTGGCTGCCATTTTTGTTTTAGCGTGCATTGTTGCCTGATATACAATGCACGGCGATGCTTCAGAGGCTATTTTTCATGGTTGGACTCAAAATTCTTAGTATATTGCTCAATTGACTCTCTTAGAATGATAAATAACTCCTTTGCGCATTCTGGACTTGTGATAATCCGCGCGCTTAGCTCCGTTTCCTTGCTCTCGGGATAAAATAGTCTAAAGTCAAACATGAACTCAAAAGCATTATGA
>JARRJQ010000478.1:0-2592 GCA_037388985.1 Desulfobacterales bacterium
GCTCACAAACATTTGTTAAGGACAATTATTATTGCTAAACGAAAATAAAAAAGCTCTCGGAGAATTTGTAATCTTCTCGGAGAGCCTGATCAGCGTCGTAGCTTATAAATGCAGCGGTTTAAGGCTTCAAATTTGAAATCGTTTATACCCCTGGCCATTGTGACTTTCATGATAAACTCCGTGGCTCCTTAGGGTATTAAAGCCAATTGAATCGGATTCAATAATTAGAATCAGATCAAAAAACTGGCTCTTATCCAGTACGCCGCTTTAGACCGCTTGTCAAGAAAATAGATCATAATTTCAATTTGTTACATTGTGGTACCTGACAGAGGAAACTAAAACAGCGACTCGATCGAACAGTTTGGTTATTTGGCGCCAGTTTAGGCGGGATTGCTTGCTGTTGCATCACAAAACAGAAGCAATTTTACACCCAGCGCTTAACCAGGTAAGTGCTAAGATATGATGGTCTGAGGAACGTGTCAACAAAAAATATCGTGTAATTTCAATATCTTACATTATTTTACAGTATTTTACAGCATTTGACAGATAAAACTCTCAAAAATCAGCCTTGTATAGTTTTTTATGACAATGGAGTATTGGAGTAATTCATTTAACGGCTTAGACGGCGCAAGGCGCACGGCTCAAGGTGCAAGGTGTATAAGGTTTTCGGCATAGAGCATATCGCATGGGGCCGCTACTTTGATTTGTCTCATTATATTTCATTCGAGTTACCCTTTGCTCTATGCCCCATACTTTAGTCCGGCTGATACGGCTTGCCCAGAGCTGTGGGTGCCATGCCTGAAAACAATAGAGTATTGGAGTAATGGAGGATTGTAAGAAAAAGCGTAAGAGGGACGGTCTTGATTTGTTGCGTTTCTATCAGCCACAAAGTTAGTGTAAGTCCGTGTGTGTCTGTGGCTAATTATACTCTTCCCACTCATGGCGAAAAACGACACGCCATGGACAAAAATTCTCTCACCCCTTCCACTTTGCGCGTTGAAATTGAAACTGTCGCCTGCGATAACAAAAATGTTGACCGAATTTGAACTTTTGTTACCATCATTTATTCGGTTGGCAAGCATTCATTTAAAAGGATAAGGAGGAAAGGGGGGACCATAACCAATGAGTGCCATAAAATACTTAACTATCGGCTTTGCCGTTGTCCTGGCAGCCGTTATCGGCTATACATTTTACCTTCATTTCGGTCCGATTCAAAAAATATCAAATGAAAATAACCAGTTACAAGACGAGATAACACAACTTCAGAAAGCTTCGGGGGAATCTCAGGCCGGCTACCAGATCGCTATCGACGAAAAGACCCGCAGGGTTAATGATCTGGAAAAGGCGCTTGCAGAAGTCCAACAGGAACAGACAGCGACCAGCGCAGAGCTTCAGCAACAAATCCAGGGCTTAAAAGACCAGCTGTCCCAGCGTGATAAGGAAATAGAAAATCTGCAGCAGACGACTGCCGGTTTAAACAGCCAGCTGCGCGGATCCAAAACCCAACTCGAAGGATTGCATCAACAGATGGCTGTCAAAGAAAAGGAGCTTGGTGAAATAACCGAAGCCCGCCAGGAGCTAATCCGGCAGGTTGACCTGCTGAATGAGGAGAAGCAGGGTCTGGGCGAAAAGGCTATGGCGCTGGAAAAACAACTGGCGCAATCCCGTGAGCAGCTCAATTCGGTATCTCAGGCGGCGGCCGCCAAAGAAGCCCAGCTAAAAACTATCGCCGAAACCCGGCAGCAACTGGAGAAGCAGCTTCAGCAACAAATCCAGGAAAAAGATTTACAGATCAGCGCACTGGAGGATAAGTTAAAGATTCAGTTGCTGGATAAAATTTTATTTAATCCGGGAAACGCGGTGATCACTTCCCACGGCCGAAAAGTTTTAAAGAACCTGGCGGCAGAATTGAAAAAACTCCAGGGTATTCAGATCTCTGTGGAAGGCCATACCGACAATCAGCCTCTTTCTGCAGAGGCCAGAGCCGTCTATCATGACAATCTGGGATTGTCGGTGGCGCGCGCAGCGGCGGTGTCGCGAGCGATCCGCCTGCTGGGTGTCGATCCCAGACTGATATCGGCTGCCGGATACTCCATGTACAGGCCAGTCGCCAGCAATGAAACGTCAGAAGGGCAGCAATTGAATCGTCGGGTTGAAATTATGCTTGTGCCCCAGCAGTAAGCAGATTTGAGTCAGCTCCCTTTAGAATAGATAGTGCATCTAAAAAATTCGCTTGCCCTTTGAAAAGTGTCGGTTTGCATAAGCTATCTGGTGACAGGGCCGGTCAATGGGCGATGGCGGTTAATGGACCATGGCGTATTTGTTTTCGGTTTAAAAACGGAAACGCATACGATGTCGAAATTACTGATTATCACAAGGGGTAAGCAATATGAAACCAATCCATCCCGGACGAATTTTAAAACGTGGAATGTCCGCACGTGGTCTTTCGGCCAACAAGCTTGCATTGTCGTTGCGTGTACCTTCGGGCCGTATAACGCAAATCCTTAACGGTAAACGTGGCATCTCTGCTGAAACCGCTCTGCGGCTGGCTCGCTATTTTGGCAATAGCGCTCAATTTTGGATTAACCTGCA
>JARRJQ010000479.1:0-2038 GCA_037388985.1 Desulfobacterales bacterium
TAGAATGCAAGGTGGAAACCAGATCGGCACCATCGTCCATGGTGAACTGAGGTTTGGTGTCCAGCACGGCATTTATGTGCCTGTAATAGGTTCGGTTGTCTTCGCCTTTAATTGCAAAAACAGGAATTTTGTCATGTTTAACGAGAGCCGAGGCTACGTCGTCCTGGGTGCTGAGTGGATTAGAAGCACACAACGCAACCGAAGCCCCGCCGGATTTCAGCGTTTGCATCAGTGAGGCGGTTTCAGTGGTTACATGCAAGCACGCTCCCAGACGGATGCCCTTTAATGGCTTTTCTTTTTCAAATCGTTTCCGGATGCGGTTTAAGACCGGCATGTTTTGATTCGCCCACTCAATCCGCAAGGCGCCATCGCCAGCATATTTGATATTCTTCACATCATAGTTCATCAGCAATATCTCTCCTTTAGTAATTTACCGGCCTGCTTTTTCTTTCAGCACTTCAGCCATGTCTGTACTCTCCCAGGTAAATTCGGGTTCATTGCGGCCAAAATGACCATAGGCAGCAGTTTTACGATAAATCGGGCGCAACAAATCCAGATATTCGATAATAGCCGCCGGTCTCAAATCAAAAACTTCCCTGATGATTTCCTCAACTTTTTGTTTTGGAACTATACCGGTACCCATTAAATCAACCATCACCGATACCGGTTCGGCCACCCCGATGGCATATGCAATCTGGATTTCACATTTTTTGGACAGACCGGCAGAAACGACATTTTTAGCAATGTGCCTTCCCATATACGAGGCGCTGCGATCGACCTTCGATGGATCTTTGCCGGAAAAACAGCCGCCGCCGTGACTGCCCTGCCCGCCGTAAGTATCTACAATTATTTTTCGTCCGGTCACACCACAGTCCCCCATAGGCCCCCCAATTACAAACCGGCCTGTTGGGTTGATAAAATAACGCGTATCGGCGTCGGTCATTTCAAGGGGAATAACTTTCTTGATGACCTCTTCAATGATCCCATCTTTTAAATCGTCATAGGAGACATTCGGTTCATGTTGGGCGGATATCACCACTGTATCCAACCGCTTGGGAGATCCATTTTCATATTCAACGGTCACCTGGGATTTCCCGTCAGGACGTAAAAAATCAAGGATGCTATTTTTACGAACCGTAGCCAGTTGTTTGCATAGTTTGTGGGCGTAGAGAATCGGCATGGGCATCAACTCCGGGGTTTCATCGGTGGCGAACCCAAACATCAGCCCCTGATCGCCGGCGCCCTGTTCCTTGTAGAGACCTTCACCGATATTGACCCCCTGGGCAATATCCGGAGATTGACGGTCTATGCTCGTAATCACCGAGCATGTTTGGTAATCAAAGCCCATTTGCGAAGAGCAGTATCCAATGTCGCGAATGGTGTCACGAACGATCTGGGGCATATGGACATAACAGTCGGTTGTGATTTCACCGGCGATAAATGCGAGTCCTGTGGTAACAAGCGTTTCGCAGGCGACCCGACCGTTTTTGTCCTGAGCGAGGATCGCATCCAGAACGGAATCTGATATCGCATCGGCGACTTTATCCGGATGACCTTCAGTCACGGATTCGGAGGTGAACAGGTACTTTTCCATATTGATCTCCTTATTTGGATTTCCACAGGATATTTATTGCTGAACCAATTTTTTGGATAACATTAAATTTTTGAGAATAGCTTAAAATCAATAAATAATCAAAATAAATTTAAGAAAATTTCAGGATTTTTAAAATCTCCGCCCTGAAATGTCAAGATACCCACCCGCGGATAAATCTTGCCGGATTGAGAAACGGAGAAAATTAAATCCGATGATATCTCAACTCGCACGGCCGATGATAAACATCGACAACCCATCAAGTGTTTAATGAATTTGAAAATATTAAAAAACTGTTTTAAACTTAATGAAAAAATTAGGTCTTCATGATCAGTACGGCTGAAACAGCATAATAACATGGGTAAAAGAGGTCTGTGCGTTAAGCACCCAATGGTATCTTTTGACTGTGAACTTTATTCCAAACAAAATCCGGCGAGCAGAGACGCT
>JARRJQ010000479.1:2048-4634 GCA_037388985.1 Desulfobacterales bacterium
CATTATCCAACCCAGCAGCCTGGCGCAAAAAGATCCCACCGCAGAAAAGCCGGTCAGCGTCGAAACCGCCTGGTCGGTTGACCGCGCGCGGCCGGGTGAAGAAGTTACGCTGGCTATCGTGCTCAAAATCCAGAAAGGCTTTCATATCAATGCCGATCAGCGTCAGGTAAAGCTTTTTGAAGATTTCAAACCATTTCCAACAAACGTCCAGGTTGTCGATGCCTCTGAAGGCGTGACCATAGAGTCCGCTCGATTTCCACAGGCTAAACCAATAAAAGCCGACTATTCCAACCAGGCACTGATGTCTTTTAAGGATCGGACAATCATCTACCTGCCGATGAAATTAGATCAGCAGCTGCAGCCGGGATCAATCGAACTGGAAATAAAGGTGGAATATCAGGCATGCTCAGATAGATTCTGCCTGCTTCCAACGAAGCAGCTACTGAAAGATACGCTTGCAGTCGTCGAAGCCGGGTCGGCCACATCGAAAATAAATCGGGAATTGTTTGCCGATCTGAGCATCGCAGGGCCGGTTTCCCCAGCAGGAGCGGTTGATTTCGGTCTATTTGGCTGGGAGTTTTCCATCAACGGGTCATCGGGATTCGGTTGGTTGCTGGTGCTCATTGCAGCAGCATTCGGCGGTATGCTGCTGAACTTTACGCCCTGTGTCCTGCCACTGATACCGGTTAAAATTATCAGTTTATCGCATGTCGCTGAAGATCGCAAAAAATGCTTCCTGCTTGGCTTGAGCATGTCTTTGGGCGTGCTGGCTTTTTGGACTGTCCTTGGTATCCTGATCGCATGGGTCAGTGATTTTACCGCTGCCAACCAATTGTTCCAGTACCCGGCTTTTACCATTCTGGTCGGCATCATCATCGGAATTATGGCTATCGGCATGTTTGGTTTCTTTTCAGTTCATCTGCCCCGCTTCGTTTACATGATCAATCCCCGGCAAGAGCGCCTTGAAGGTTCTTTTGCGTTGGGTATACTGGCGGCCGTTATGTCAACACCCTGCACCGCTCCTTTTATGGGAGCCGCAGCCGCATGGGCAGCAACTCAAGCTCCATTGACGACTCTGTCCACTTTTGCCGCTATCGGCGGCGGAATGGCCCTGCCGTATCTGATCCTCTCATCTTTCCCCACGCTGGTGAACCGCATGCCGAAAACCGGACAGGCCAGCGAGCTTATCAAACAAGTGATGGGAATTTTTATGTTAGCTGCCGCAGCCTATTTTCTGGGTATTGGCATCAGTGCTCTTGTAAGTTTGCCGCCGCAACCGCCGAGCAGAATTTACTGGTGGCCTGTAATGAGCCTTGTTGCAGTCGGTGGGATCTGGCTTGCGTACCGGAGCCTGCGCCTGGCGTCGAAAAAAATAACCCAGATCGTTTGCGTTGGTCTGGGTATAATTTTAATTGTTTCGCCGATCTGGGGAGCACTGCGCCTGTCGGCTGATGGACCGATTCACTGGATATATTACACCCCCCAGCGCCTTGAAGACGCATTTAAACAAGGGAAAATTGTCGTAATGGATTTTACGGCCGAATGGTGTTTAAACTGCAAGGCACTTGAAGAAGGCGTGCTCCGCGATCAAAAAATTACCCATCTACTTGCCAGTAAAAATATCGTTCCAATGAAAGTCGATATCACCGGCAACAACCCGCAGGCAAAAGCAAAACTCAAAGAAATTGGCAGCTTGACTGTACCCTTGTTGGTTATTTTTACGCCAGACGGCCAGCCGGTCTTTAAAAGTGATTTTTATACCGTGGATCAGGTCCTTAGGGCAATTAAAGCGGTAACCAAAGGCCACCAATCAATTTAAAGCAATCCGGAATTCTCCAGAAGCTTTTTCATTAATTGATCGGCATTTTTGGCGCCGCCAGCCGCTGAATAAAAGACCTGATGGCTGCCGTCACTTTTTACGCGTATACAGATAAAATAAGGCGTTGGAACTTCACCAATCCTTTTGTATATCGAAAAATCACCATCCGCAAAAAGGGGAAATGGTATATCGTATGTCTTCTTAAAATAACCGACTTCCAATGCCGAATTACCGACCCCGATGCCGATCAGTTTAATCTTTCCTTTAAGTCTGATGTCGCTTTCGATTTTGCGATACATCTCATTGACAGAGGGAGCCTCCCTCTGACAGAAGGGTCAGTACATATTGAATATCTCAATAATAACGATGTCAGCTTTAATCTCAGGGATGCTGAACGAATCCTTACCGGCTAGTCCCAAATATTGCTGATTTTCACCGCTTGCGGGTGTAACAAGTGAAAATTGGGGTAAAATACCGCCAACCTGAGGCGGCCGGGAATCCGCTCTGGAAAAGCCTGCGGGCACAAATAGAATTGTCATCCATACGATAAAATACTTGAGAGTTTTTCCCAAATTAACTATCCTTTATCATTCATTATTTTTACCAAGGCAGTCGGCAGGCTGTTCGACCGGAGGTTTGCTCATGGCAGCAATCAGGTCAGATAAGCATGCATCATTCCAGCCCATATTTATATTGTGATTATAGAATCCCGGCGGGGGCTGTCAAGGTAAGTATCACAGAGCCTTGATTAAAAGGAAATATGATTG
>JARRJQ010000480.1:0-2555 GCA_037388985.1 Desulfobacterales bacterium
CGAAGTATGGCAAAAATAACATCACCTATGTTGCGGGCATGGGCCGCTTTCACCGGCCGGTGGTGTGTATATCCGATGTTCCAGGTGCGGAAGACAGCTGGAGAGAGCCCTCTGTGCTGGATTTTTGTGAAAATTGCAATGCATGTGCAAAAGCCTGTCCCACCGGTGCCATCGGATCCGACCGCTTTCAGCTGCATGCCGAGCGCTGCCTGACCTTTCACAATGAGCGTCGCAACGATTTTCCCGAATGGCTGTCACCCTCGTGGCACAACAGCCTGGTGGGTTGCATGATCTGCCAGAAAGTGTGCCCGGCCAATAAAGAGTTCGTTAAGTGGATAGAGGCCGGAGCGACCTTCAGTACTGCGGAAACCGACCTCATCTTAAACGGCGCATCCGAAGAGCGGTTGCCGCGGGAAACCACTGAAAAGCTTGAAAAGCACGGCATCATGGAATATTTTAATGTTCTGGCCAGAAATTTGAGAGCGTTAATTGAGAAGTCGAGTTAACATGGCTTGAGAAAGCATGCGCCTTTTTCAGCATCCGAAACCCGGCCATTCAAATCTGACAGGGCATAGGGTGTTTGATATTCTTAAAAAAATTAATCCTCATGGAATTTACTTTTAACAGGCGTTCTATCGCAGGAGGGCATATGTTTAAAAGACGACTTCAGATGGTCGCTGTACTTTGCTGTTTTCTAATCGGTCTGAGTGCCTGTTCACGTAAGTGGGCAGTCATCGGAGCCGCGGCTGCGGCGGTGGGTGCCGGCACTTACTATTACGTTAAAGGGGATCTTAAAAGAACCTATGAAGCCCCAATGGATAAGACCTGGGAAGCAACTATTAAAGCCGTCGAAGAGCTTAAATTAACAGTTGAATCCCAAAAACATGATGGCCTCAGCGGGGTCATAAAGGGAAAAACGGCGGATGACAAAAGCTTTGAAATAAACCTGAAAAGGTTAGCTGAAAATTCGACCGAGCTCGGTGTTCGCATCGGCACGTTCGGTGATCGGGCAAAATCTGAAGCCATCCACGATAAAATTCAATCACATCTTTAGAAACCGGATGCGGTTTATTCTAATCCGCAATATTTTCTGATTCTATTCAACTTTTGTCAGCAGATCCAGTGGTGCCTCTTTTTTAGGAATCCCCATATCTTACAACATGATAGCTTCCTGTTTTTTTCTAAAAAATAGTAAACCTCTTCAGTAACCGAATTTTTTCAAGGCCCGCATATCTTTGCGCCAGTTTTTCTGGACCCGCACAAAAAGCTTCAAAAAGACTTTAGTCTCCAGCATGTGCTCGATTTTTTTACGCGATTCGGTACCGATGCGTTTCAGTTTACTGCCTTCTTTGCCGATGATGATGCCTTTCTGCGAACTGCGCTCGAGGTGGATAGTGGCCTCGATTTTGATCAGCTTGCCGGCCTTTTTTTCTTTAAAGGAATCCACCGTCACCGCCGTGGCGTAGGGAATCTCTTCGCCGGTTAACCTGAACACGCTTTCGCGAATCATTTCGGCGGCAAGGAAGCGCTGCGGCAAGTCCGTAAGCGCATCTTCGGGGAAATACGGTGGCCCGTATGGTAATAAATTTTCCATTGCCTCAATCAATTTTTCGATCTGGGTGCCTTCGGTTGCCGAAATGGGAACGATGACATCGAAGTGATATTCGCTTGACCACTTCCGGATAATTTCCAGCAAAGCAGATTTTTCGACCAAATCGATCTTGTTCAAAGCCAGGATGACCGGGCGTTGCTGCTCTTGAAGCCGCCGAACCAGAAAATATTCAGAAGTCGGATCCGGGTTGGCCACATCCAGCACGAAAACCATCATATCCGCATCACTGATAGCTGAAAGGGCAGTATCAACAATCCGAAAATTCAGCGTATCTTTGGCCTTAAATATTCCGGGTGTATCGATAAAGATGAGCTGCGCAGCAGGCCGGTGCATGACGCCCAGAATCCGGTTGCGGGTGGTCTGGGGCTTTTTAGAGGTGATGGAAATTTTTTCTCCCAGCATTCGGTTGAGCAGCGTGGATTTGCCGGCATTCGGCACACCCACAATGGCCACGTAGCCGGATTTGAAATTGTCGTATTTGTCGGTGGTGCTGGGCATGCTGTATTTAGACAGGATTTACCCGCCTTCGCTAAAGCTTCCGCCTCTGTTAAAACTCCGGCGGGACAAGTCGGCGAGGCAGGCAGGATAATCAGGATCCTTTATTTCAGCGCTTTCCGCCTGCCCGCCATCGTCCGCCTGAGGCGGACTCAGACCCGCCCTCCAGCCAAGCAGGCGAGGTGGACGGGTGAGGCGGGCAGGGAATAAAGCTCTGAAGTACAATCCGCCTGCAGCGGAAAAAATAATATGGGACACCTCATTCGAGATGGCTTAACGTATCTTTATCAAAATCAATATGGCTTATGCAAGGGATTACAGCTATACGAGCGGGATAAAGGCGGTCTTTTAGCCCGCGGGTTGGCTGTCTTCGATGCCAGTTAAAGAGAAGATCGCATCCCAGAGGGCGTCTTTTCCTCGGCGGGATTTAGCGGAAAATAAAATAAAA
>JARRJQ010000481.1:0-2552 GCA_037388985.1 Desulfobacterales bacterium
TCGCTATTTTTCAATGATTTTGGATGAAATACCGGATACGTCTCTTCACAGTGCCCACTTTCATGAAACCAAGCGGGTGGCCTCAAAATGGGTTATGCCGGCCTGAAGTGCTGCCAGAACAGAAGCTGACGCCACCCGCTTGGTTTCATGAAAGTGGGCAATGTGAAGAGACGTATCCGGTATTTCATCCAAAATCATTGAAAAATAGCGATACACCTGTGGAGCTGATGCGCTGCCGTCATGATCGGCGTGTTCGATGTCGGCGGCACCAATCTCCAGCCACCGCTTGGTAAACTTGACGGCATCTTTGAGCTCAGTTGCTCCGGCAATGGGGCTGCCCCAGATGGTGGAGACCGTACCGCACATTTTGAGGCCGGCATCGGAACATTTTTTGATGCACCGTTCGGCCTCTTTCCAGTATTCCGGTAAGGTCGTTCCGGAATTGGCAAAATGATGTTCCTCTTCAGTCGAAACCATCATCAAGCATCGATCTGGACCCAGGCCTTTTTCCTTCAGCTGGATCGCCCGATCCACCGCACCTTCCCGAATCGTCACCGCCGTAATGCAGACATCATCGAGATTGATGCCTCTTTTTCCGCAGCGCTTCTTAAACCGATCGCTGCGCAGCTGGGCCAAAACCTCTTCAGCATCGCTGAACTGCGGCATGAGATAGGGATTGCCGAGGTTGGTAACTTCAATGTTTCGGCACCCGGCAAAAATCAATTCTTCCGCATAAAAAGTTTTTGCCCGTGTCGAAATAAATCGCTCCAGATGTTGAAACCCATCTCTGACGGTAATATCACCGATGGTCACCTTATTCGGCATTCTTGGAAATATTTTCCAGTAATCATATTCGGTCATACCTCACTAACCTCCCTCTTCTTGTTATTTTAAAATATCCGCAAAAAATGATCATAATTAATCTCTCCGCCTTTGATAAATCCGAAACACGAATATCGAAATACGAAACAAATTTAAATTCTTTAAATTCGAATGTCCAAAACAAAAACATATTTACAAGCGCTTTGTATTGGCTCGGCTTCGAGTTTTGAATTTTGGATTTTGGTCATTCGATATTGTTTCGAATCTCGAATTTTTATTCTTTTATTAAATCGATGCGCCCGTTAAATAATGACGATTTAAAAGCTTAACGCTAACATAAGCTAAAAGTGGTTTCAAAATCTCAGATCATGTTTGAGAGCAAGGCGTCCCGCGGATTGAAAACGGAGCGTACACGTCAGTACGTGAGTATTTCAATTCGCGGGACAACGCAGCTATCGGACATTAGATGGGGTTTTGAAACCACTTTTACTTTCCCTTATAGACTGGTTTCCTCTTCTCCTTAAAGGCCGCTAAACCCTCCAGGCGGTCTTCAGTAGGAATACAGACCCAGTAAGCATTAGATTCAATGGCCAGCCCGGTATGAATATCGGTTTCCAATCCGTGATTAATGGCGTATTTCGCCTGTTCGATCGCGATCGGGCCAGCCTCACAGATCGTGGCCGCCATTTTCATGGATTCATCTATCAGGTCTTTGGGCTCACAGATTTTGTTGACCAAACCGATATTCAGAGCTTCTTCAGCCCCGATGCGCCGCCCGGTGAAAATAAGTTCTTTGGCTTTGCCCCGTCCCACCAGTCTCGGAAGTCGCTGCGTGCCGCCTGCACCGGGGATGATCGCCAAACGCGTCTCGGTTAAACCCATGGTGGCGTTGGTGGATGCGATGCGAATGTCACTGGCCAGGGCCAGTTCGGTTCCGCCACCCAACGCAATACCGTTGACCGCGGCGATAACGGCCTTGTTCAGCTGTTCGATAGAGGTGAATAGATTGCGAATGGTAAAAATAAATTCTCGCACCTGATCCGGTTTCAGGGTGGCCCGTTCCTTAAGATCCGCCCCGGCACAAAAGGCCTTATCACCTGCTGCCGTAATAATAACCACTCGAATTGCAGGTTTGAACCGCAACGACTCAATCTGCTCCCTCAAAGCATGCAGCAGCGGAAAATTCAATGAATTCATTACGTCCGGGCGGTTTAACGTCAACTTGGCGATACCATTTTTTTCCTCGACCAATAAAATGTTTTCATTCATCACGGCCTCCTTCAAATCAACCCAACTGGATGTTTCCGAAACTCAAGATATATCTGAAATAATAATAAACTTAATAAATTACAATTATTGAGCGAGCGCTCGGTCATATTTTTATTATTAGAAGAATCAAGGTCTTTTGTCAATACCTTTAATGCGCCGAGCGGCATACGCTGCAATAATAATCTATTGCATAAATTACAAATAGTTACCTCATAGATAAAGTCGTGCCGGCGAAAAACTTGACAAGTCAAAATGGGACGTGCTATCCATTGATTGAGCGCTCGCTCAGTTTATTTTGGGGCTTGCTTTCGTCAGCTATGCGCTATAGAAAATAAATGAAAAGGAGCATCGAATATGAGAGAAGCAGTCATTGTCAGTGCGGTACGCACAGCGTTGGGAAGCTTTAACGGTTCGCTGGCCAATGTGGGGGCGACCCAGCTGGGCGGTTTGGTGGTTGAAGA
>JARRJQ010000482.1:0-1336 GCA_037388985.1 Desulfobacterales bacterium
ACATTATCTTTGCGAAAATGCTTGAAGATTTCAGCCTGAACAGAGGCAATATATTTCTCTTTCCGATAGCCGATTCGATCCAGAATAGATGGTGCATCGTGGATCGCGCGGACGAGTTTAATCTCCGGTATATTGAATTCCTTGGAAGCCTCCAGAATGACTTCCCGCGAGATGCACTCGTATCCAAGCCTCTCAGCGAGCTTTTCGCCCACCTCTTTGCCTTTGCTGTAAGATCCCTGGGATATAGTAATAATTGCCATATTTAAAGTTCCTCCTTTAGATAATTGCAATATAAGCCTATTGGATAATAAATGCAATTTGTAGATTTGTTTTAGGAAAGATCAGATATGGGAAGGCAGATGATTTCTGTGGTAGGCCGGGTCTTTCAGAAAAAGTGATTAAGAAAAGCCGATTGACAGATGGAACAATCAAATTCCACATCCCCAATAGAGCAAAAAGGTCTGGCTATTTTTCGCCGGGAATGGATAGTCCTAATTGCCCGATGCTTTTGATGTCACAGGGATGTTTTTTAAACGCACCGAGGTGCACAAAAGGTGACAGCAATCCAAGCGGTCCAATGGCAAGGGAGCTGAGCATCTCGGCGCCTGTTGTTAATAAAGCAAGATTGTCGGGCCTCACCTTGGGATCCATTATGGTGCCGCCAACCCGCAGCTTTGTCGAAAGGCTCAGACTGGGGTATTTGGGCTCTGGCACAAGCAAAAAATTCACCTTTTCCGTGCCCAGGTTGATCTGGCCCTCACCGGCCAGAACGCCGGCTTCGGTATCAAATACAAAGGCCTGGCTTTCGGCAATACCTTTCTTGATGTCGAACTGGACAACGGCACATTTAATCTGGTCTCCTTTTTTATGGCGCCCCCAAAATTGGATGACCTTTTGGGAAAGATTTATGGATATCAAGTTGAGGTATTTGTTAATATAACCTTCACCCATGACTGCCCCGATAGAGCCTTCCAGCTCCGCCATGAGGCTGTGAACGGAGTCTCCCCTGCTTTTCCCTTCAGCCGCAATATCAACGATAGCCCGTACTTGATCGTTCACCCCCGTTTCTTTGAGAAGATTGCCGAGATCGAGGCTTTGGACGATGAAATTGGTGGTCACCTGGGGCGGTGAACCAGGCTTGACATGCAGATCTCCGGAAATTTTGGTTTTCTTATACGTGGCTTCCAGCTTTTCGATGCTGAGATCACTGTCTTGGAGTTTGAGTGTCAAGCGACCAAATTTAAATTGCGCGTCTTTAACACGCATATTTCTGGCCTTCATCAAGACATCGGCATCAACCTTCTTGAGGATATCAAAAGGCAGCGGGTCATCGGAA
>JARRJQ010000482.1:1392-3933 GCA_037388985.1 Desulfobacterales bacterium
TCGGAAAACAAACGGCGCTTATGCTGGTTATGATTAACGGTTCTTTGTTCGTCCTTCTCTAAAGTTTTCATCAGGGCTGTGAAATCAATCAACGACGACTCCAGGCGCAAGGTAATTTTGGGGCGCTTGAAAAATTCCACCTTGGCCAGGCCCTTAAAATCGCTCTGATCAATCACCGCCGAAAACGCGGACAGCGAAATCGCTTTGGCCGAACCCGAAAGCTGGCCGCTTGCATCGAAGGGACCTAGCTCAGGCAGCTTTGTTTCAACCATCTGTCCGATTTCGGCCACCTCCTTTCCTGAAGCTTTCAGCGTAAGATGGATGCCTTCGAAGGTAAGCAGCCGAGCGATTCTACCGCTAAACGTTAGACTCATGCTGCCGCGCCGAGCGGATCCCTGTGCTTCATTCAAAGCAAGCGCTTCAGCGGAACCGGTCAGTCGGCCCTGAATCTCGAATTGATCGGTTGCCGGAAGTTTTTCGCCGATAACCGATTGTATGACGGTTAGATCATGACCCGAGCTCTTAAGTTTCAGGTCGACGCCGCTGAACGCGATCAGGTTGTCAAGGGTGCCGCTGATGGCGATATCGACGCCGCTTCCAGATAGACTCCCCTTGATCTGATCAAGCCTCATAGAGTCCTTGGATCCCTTTAAGTGCGCTGTGACATCAAAAGCTTTCGTCTTGGGCAATTGAATATCAAAAACATGCCCGAGGACCTCAAGGTTTTTACCGGTCAGTCGGATCTCCGCATCTATACCCTGAATGTTCAAGGCATCGTCAATTTCGCCATTGATCATAACCGCGGTGTTTGCCAGCTTTCCCGATAGCTGAAGCGGGAAGCGCCGGTGTGCAAACAAATTGCGAATCAGCCCGGTCCTACCGGTGAACACAGCCGGCTGCCCCTTATATTCGGTTCTCAGGTCCAGCTTCTGCTCATCACCGGTTGCCTGCTTGACCACATCGAGTCGGGCCACAGTGAAGCGCTTTTCAGATCCATCCTTGCCCTTGCGAAATACAAGACTCAAATTTTCGATTCGAATACTGTCAATGTCCAATTTGGCTGTTTCGAAAAACCCGAAGCTTTTTTGTGACCTGTGGACGCCGGTAAAATCCCAATTGCCCTGTCCTTTCGAATCGGTCTCCAGCAAAACATCGACATCCGCAAGACCGATATGCTTCAGCTCCATATTTTTAAACAAAAGCGGTATCAGCCGGACCTGTGCCTCCAGCCTCCTAATTTTGATCATTTGCGGCTGTGATCCCCAAGCCGCATTTGCAAAAGCGACATCCGTGACCACCAGCGACGGCGCAAAACCAACCGCAAGATTTATTTCGCCGCCCAAATGCAATTCGCGACCCGTGGCATCCTCAACCATTCGAGCCACCAGCGGCTTTAACTTATTGTAATCATAGGTGTGCAGGTACACATAGATGCCCGCTATCAAGATAATGATCAGCAAAACACCGATACCTACAATCCATTTCCAGCGCATTGAATTCCACCTTTCTTCCTAAGTGTTCACCGGCTCAGAGTTCTTTGCTCAGGGCAGCGAACTCGCCCTTAAATCTGATTGTCTGATGCATATCAGGATAAGACCTCAAAAACTGTGCGGTTGCCCCGGCGCGATCGACCACATATCGCTTTTTTTATGCATTTTGGTCTCATAATTCACCGTTCATCAGCGATCCGACAAGGTCGAGAGTATGCCACGGGAATATATGGCACCGAATCAACGGAGGCAAATCCGCTCGGAAGGCAATTTGGAGCCTAATGCGAGCAAATGGCATAAGCCAATTGAGTGAGAAGAGACGGATTTCTTTGTCACTTTTTTAACCCAACTTCAGCCAGAAAAAATAAAGGCATTCAGGTTGTTTCTTTAAATGCATTTATTTTATTAGGATTACTGGTGCCGAGGGACAGAATCGTTAATATTTTGGCACCAATCTCTTTGTAAAGGCTAATAGGTCGGACGTTTACGGAGACTCCATTTTCACCCCTGTATACATATTTTAGCCAATTTGCATATAGATTATCTGAGATTCTTGGATACAGTCAAATGGCTTAAAAATGCCATGCATACTAACCGTGAGTCAACAAAATGTTCTGAGCCTTTAAGCACAAGACATTTTATAGGGACGAATTATGCAACTTTCATGGCTCGAAGCGAACCCGATCTTGAACCCAGGTCTCGCTTTACGGCAATGTTAACATGGTATTTAATTGAATAATTGGAAACAGGGGCCCGGCGTGAATTTCTGCTTGCTTTACATAGTAGCGGCAGATATGGTTTAGAGATGAAATATACGATTTAATTTTGACAGTTCTGCAGGCAGGGAGGCAATTTATGCCGGTTATTTTCCTCTCACGAGGGACCATGTCCGGCGTCCGTTTGCTGATGGACTGCCTTCACGAGCGCACGGAGATTCGCTGCATCTCTCGTGAAGATTTGGAAAAGATAGTCAATCAACACGGGGAGTTGGCCATCCGGGTTCTGGAAAAGCTTGCTAACGCCACCTCGGCTTACGACCAGTTCAGCGAAC
>JARRJQ010000483.1:0-3943 GCA_037388985.1 Desulfobacterales bacterium
TGCTTTCCAAATTTTCGTGTTTTCGTGATTAATTTCTTACTTTCAGGTTGTCAATCGAATCCGCGGGACGAATTCTATAGAAAAAATCGATCCCACCACATCTTGTACCCAAACCTTTAAAATTATACCCTAAGTTGTGTTTTTTCTTTACAACGGGCCCTCACCCTGTTATTATTTTTCAGTGAAATTCTAGACAGCATCTGTATCAATTTAAAAAGGACAAAATTAGAACCTGATAACGCTTCAAAAGGCAAATTTAGGGCTTTTTTTAAAAGGAATCTCCGTTTATGATAAACAATAGATCCGATAAAGATCTGTTTATTCGTTAAGCAGGATCTGGGAGCTCTGAATACATGAAATTAAAAAAACTTGAAATCGCCGGATTTAAATCCTTTTATGACAAGGTCGGCATTGACTTTCCTCAGGGAATCTCCGCGGTGGTAGGACCCAACGGCTGTGGAAAGAGCAACATTGTTGATGCATTGAGATGGGTGATGGGAGAGCAAAGCGTCAAGCAACTGCGCGGCAAAGCAATGGAGGATGTGATTTTTTCAGGAGCCAATGGCAAGCCGCCGCTGAATATGGCTGAAGTTTCGCTAACGCTTTCAAACGAAAACGGCGACAGCCCCGAAGAACTAAAAGAATTTACCGAAATCAACCTTACCCGCCGTCTCTATCGTTCCGGAGAAAGTGCGTATTTTTTGAACAAACAACCCTGCCGGCTGAAAGACATCCATAATGTTTTTCTGGGCAGCGGAGTCGGATCCAAATCCTATTCCGTCATCCAGCAGGGGAGAATAGGCGCCATCACCGATGCCAGCCCGGAAGAGCTGCGCTATTTCATCGAGGAAGCCGCCGGAGTGACCCGTTTTAAAAATTACAAAATTGAAGCATTGCGCAAAATCGAATTTACCAAAAACAATCTGTTGCGCGTAACAGATATTATTTCGGAAATAAAACGGCAAATGGCCAGTCTGAAGCGTCAGGCCCGCAAAGCTGAAATCTACAACAACTACCATAAACAGATTAAAGCTCTGGAAGTCTACCTTGGCCTGCATTATTACGCGCATTACGAAGGCCGGATTCAAGAAACAGATGGGCTTTTAAAAGAATTGCAGGACCTGGATATCAGTCACACGACCGAGATAAAACAGTTAGATGCCTTAGTTGAAGAGATTAAGCTCAAACGCTGGCAAAAAAATCAGGAGATCTCCGAGCAAAAATCGAATCAGTTTGAAACCCAGCGCAATATCGACCGCATGGAAAATGACCGGGTTCATTTGAACCAGGAAATCAAAAGGCTTTCCGAAGAGTCAGTGGAGCTTGATTCCGCCCGTGTCGATCTGGAACAAAAAAACCATGAAATGCTTTTGGAAATCGAGCAGGTCAGAAAACAAATTGCTCAAATGAATGCAATCATTGTCACCACAACAGATAAACTCAATCAGGAAAAAGCGCATAAAGAAACGATTGCGGAAAAATCCTCAGCACTCAACCAGGATCTGGAAAGCCATAAAGCCCGCTTAATGGATCTGGTGACTCAGGAAGCGCAATATAAAAATATCTATCAAACAACCATAAATAATAAAGAAAGTCTGCAAAGACGATTAACAAAGGTCGATGAAGACCAGGCTCAAGCCAAAAATCAAATTACCCAGACCGGCAGAATGGAACAAAAAGCGCGTGATCATTTGGATGCCATAAACCACGACTTAAATGAGCTGGAAACGCAGATCTCGACCGCCGGAAGCTTACTGGACCAAAAAAACAGCGCGCTTGCCAAACAGGTCAAATTAACCCAGACTTTGGAATTGGAACGCAACACCATCAAATCCAAATTAAATACTTTAAAAAAGATGGAGGACAATTTCGAGTGGTACCGCGACGGGGTCAAAGCCATCATGAAGCCACAGCATACCGATGCAGCTGGTGTCAGCCCGGAGCTGTCCGCCAAAATTATCGGTCTCATGGCGGATATTGTCGAAGCCAAACCGACGTTTGAAACCGCTGTTGAAGCGGTTCTGGGTGATGCGCTCCAGTATATTATTGTTAAAGATCAGGATGCCGGTCTTAAAGCCATCGATTATTTACAATCGCTCAATGCCGGACGCAGCGGATTTATACCGGTTTCGGCTGTTAGACAATCCCATGAGGATCAGTCGCAACCCATCCCCGCTCAACAACTGCTTTTGAATAAGATTATCGTTAAGGCCGGTTATCAGCCGATTGTCAATGCCCTGTTGGGGCATGTGGTATTCACCGAAGATTTATCTGAGGCTATTGAGATGTTTAACCGCAACGGAGCATCCTATACCATTGTCACGAAAAAGGGTGATGTCATCTCTCCTCAGGGCATTCTGATTGGGGGCAGCAAAGACAGATTAAACGGTATTCTGGCCAAAAAACAGGAACTCAAAGACCTGAACGGCCAGAGCAACGAACTGGACCAGAAACTGGAAAAGGCCCGTTTGAACCAGGCTCAAATGGAATCTGAAGCCAGAAATCTCGAGCGTGAACTGCAAAAACTCACCGAGATTGATCAACGCGAGCGAAGCTCTCAAAAATGCCAAACAACATCTTGAAATTGTTAGCCTGGAAAAGGAACAGCTTCAGGGAGAGGCCAGCGATATCAATGATGAAGTAACTAAGTATAATACGGCTCTGGAAAAGCTGTCGACTGAAGTTAAAACTGCTCAGGATAAGGTTTCCCATATTTCCACAACGATCAGTGCGGTTTCCGGAGAAATGGAACAACACAATCAAAAGATCGTTGATCTGCAATTGCAGATGACCGAACTGAATGCGAAATTGGAAAACGCCAATACCAGCTTAAGGCGACTCATGGAGTTTCACCACGACTCCTTAAGCAGGCTTGATTCGCTCGCAAAAGAGATTGACCAAAAACAACAAATGCAAACAACCGCAAAGCAGAAAATAACCGAATATGATCAAAAACTTTCAGAAATGTACCAACAGATGGAGGCGATTGCTCAATCGGTTAAAACCAATGAGGCGCATTACAACGCCATTGATGCAGAACTCAAGGATAGCGACAACAAAATATCAAGTATCAGAAGCCAGCGTGAAGAGACGCTTCAAAAAGTCCGTCTGCTGGAGCTTGAGCTATCCGAGCACAAAATCAAGAAAGAAAATATTGCCAAACAGTTGGAAGAAAAATATCGAAAATCGTTTTCAGTACTCAAAAGCGAATTCAATCAGCAACCCGAGAGTATCGAATTGACCTCGGAAAAGACGATTGAACAAATCGAAGAGGACCTGGCGACGATTAAAGCTAAAATAGATAAAATCGTTGACGTTAATCTGGGAGCTATCCGCGAATACGAACAACTAAAGGATCGATTTGATTTTCTTGAAGAACAGCGCAGTGATCTGGTGCGTGCCATTGAGGATCTGCACAAAGTCATCCGCAAAATTAATACCATTACCCAAACACGCTTCCTGGAAACATTTGATTTAATCAATCAGAAATTGAACGAAGTCTTTCCTAAACTTTTTGGCGGAGGGACAGCTACGCTTACTTTAAAAGATCCAAATGATCCCCTGGAAACCGGTGTTGAATTTATGATCCATCCGCCAGGAAAAAAACTGACCCGCTTGAGCCTTCTTTCAGGTGGAGAAAAAGCCATGTCTGCCATCGCTTTTATATTCGCGATATTTTTAATCAAACCGACCGCATTTTGCCTGCTGGATGAAATCGATGCCCCGCTGGATGACGCCAACGTGTATCGATTTAACGATTTGCTTTCAATAATCGGGGAAAAATCACAAATCATCATGATCACACACAATAAACGCAGCATGGAATTTGCAGATACGTTGTTTGGGATTACGATGGAAGAAAAAGGCATATCCAAGGTTGTTTCTGTAAATTTCGAGGCCACCCGCCCCTCCAATTAATATCAAAGATGTTTTTTCGCAAATC
>JARRJQ010000484.1:0-2523 GCA_037388985.1 Desulfobacterales bacterium
AAAAATGGAGTCGGCTGCATTTTGATCCAATCCCACAATCCATGTCCCTTGTTCTTTTAGCATCTGGATGATGCGAACCAGATTGTTCACCTGCGCCAGACGGATGTATTCCAAAGCTCCGCTTGAAATTTTGGAAACAGCCGGTGTCGGAAATGCCGAGCGATCTTTCGGTATGATCACCCCATCGACTCCGACACATACAGCTGTCCGCAAAATGGCTCCCAGGTTATGCGGATCAACAATATTGTCCAGTAAAAGAATGAACGCAGGGTTGCTCCCTGATTGCGCCCTTTCCACCAGATCGGCAATGTCTACCAGCGGGTACAATGTCACCCTGGCTGCGATGCCTTGATGGGAGACATTGCCCGCAATCGTCTGAAGTGTTGCCCGGGTTACCTTTCGGACGGGCAGATTTTTCCGGCCAGCCGCAAGCACTATTTGCTCGATTCGCCTGGATTTCTTTTGTTCGATAATATAGATCTCTTGGAATGTTCGGCGGCTGGCTCTTAATGCTTCATAGACTGGATGAAAACCATAAATTATTTCAATCTTCACGTCCTGGATTATCCGTTTAGAAGTGGTTTGAAAATCCCATCTAAGTCCCAATGGCTGCGTTGTCCCGCGAATTGAAATACTCACGTACTGGCGTGTACGCTCCGTTTTCAATCCGCGAAACGCTTGTTGAGCACCTATAATTAAAAAGTATCAGATGCGAAATCCCGCTGGTAAGCGGGGCCCTCGAACCTGATCTGGGGTTTTGAAACCACTTCTGCTGAAAATGTTAAAAACTCAAGTCGGCAGCTGGCCCTGGGTTCGATATTTATGGATGAGGGATATCAATTCCTGAACGGCTTTCGAAAGCTGCTCATTGATTATGATATGATGAAACACATCTTGCTGGGCGATTTCCTTTTCTGCATTCTTTAGTCGAATAGCGATGCTTTCTGCACTGTCGGTGCCTCTATCTTCCAATCGATCTCGAAGCACCTGCAGCGATGGAGGCAGGATAAAGATAGCGACACTGTTGGGATAGCGCGCAAGGATTTGACGCGCTCCCTGTACGTCTAAATCAAGAAGGATATCCCGTCCATCCGCTAAACCACCGGCCAGAAAATCTGCAGATGTGCCGTAATAATTACCATGAACCACCGCCCACTCCGCCCATTTCCCAGCCTTAATTCCATCTTTAAAATCGCGTTTGCTAATGAAATGATAGTCGATACCGTCTTGTTCGCCTTGACGGCGCTGGCGTGTCGTATAAGATACCGAATAGCGCATATCGGAAAAATGTTTGAGCACTTGGCGACAGAGAGTGGATTTGCCGCCTCCCGAAGGTGCAGCGATGATAAACAAATGAGCCGCTTTGGGCTGCATGTTGACGTTGGATTGCTCCAAAACAATAATATGCTCAAGCGCCGCTAAAATCAGGTTGACTCTTTTAGCATCGAATAACGCTGAGAAATGGTTTCTGCCTGAATGGCTGACAGCACAACATGATTGCTGTCCATAATGATGATTGACCGGGCCCTGCGGCCATGGGTGGCATTCACCAGGCGTTTGTCTTCCTTCGCCTCATCTTTGAGTCGTTTCATAGGAGCTGAATTGGGGGAGACGATAGCAACAACGCGATCAGCGACAACCGAACTTCCAAATCCAATATTTAACAACGCTTGATCCATTATACCTCCAAATTAAATGCACGCACACAGCGCAGCGAACAGATTTTTGCCTGAATTCAAACTTGGCTCAGAGCTTCACTTGCGTTACCCTTTGCAGAAGTCTATTCCACGTTTTGAATTTGTTCCCTAATTTTTTCGAGCTCTGATTTTACATCGATTATCAAATGCGACATATCTGCATTACCGATCTTGGCACCCATCGTGTTAAATTCCCGATTTAGCTCTTGCAGTAAAAAATTAAGCTTTCTGCCGACAGGTTCGACCGCATTCATCATTTGCTTAAATTGATTCAGGTGGCTTTTGGCTCTGACAATTTCTTCAGTAACATCACTGCGATCGGCCAAAAAGGCTGCTTCCTGGGCAATCCGAGCGGGATCAAGTTCAACGCTGTTTTGCGTCAATTGGGCGATACGCTCTTTAAGCCGTTGTTGGTAAAGCGTCAAAAGCCCCTCTGACTTTTTATGTATCTGTTCCAAGCAGCCGTTAATAAAATTCAGTCGACGGCTAAAATCCCCGGCAATGAAATCTCCTTCTTTCTGACGCATTGCCTCGCAATCGTCAAGCGCAAGCGTTATGCAATTTTTTACGACCGGCCAAACTATATCCTCTTTTTGAACTTTTTCAACTGTTTTAATCAAACCGCCAGACCGAATCAACATGTCCAGGCTAATGTCATTTTTAAAGCCCAATTCGCTTTTCAATTCGGTAAAAGCGGAAAAAAGAGCCTTGGCCCTTGAGAAGTCTACCTCCAGTTCGGATGCGATTTCGGAAGAATCGTCGATTTGCACCCGGATTTCAACACGACCTCTGGTCACCCGATCCGCGATAAGAGCCTTTATCTTTT
>JARRJQ010000485.1:0-3617 GCA_037388985.1 Desulfobacterales bacterium
CGAGATCGTCTTTGGATGTCGTGCTGCAATCGATATATACTGGTCCTTCGCCGCATTTAAACTTTGCGGTAAATACGTCACTCCAAATATCGCCGGTAATGTCGCCAAGCTCTCGGGTTGCTTTGGACACAAAAGGACCGACAGAATTACCCCGGGGATCTTTGTAAAGCCCGATCCAGGTGGCCTTGCCGCAGCGGGCAAAGTATTTCGGACCGGCATGACGGTTGGGAAATTCCATGTTCACCAATTTTGCTCCGGCCCGGTAAGCCATTGCCTGCCCGCTGCCGGTGCATACGGGGCAATTGGCGGTGTTAAACATCCAACCCGGTGTCGGTGAAGGGTAAAGGCGGCTGCCGCAGCCTGTGGCGATGACGATGCTTTTGGCGCGGATATAGCGCAAAACCGGCTGCTGCCGAACGGTATCCAGGGCGACGGCTCCGCTGACCTCGCCGTTTTTGGCAATGATATCGGTAATCGAAAGATGGTTGGTAATGTTAACTTTTTGCTTCCGAGCCTGTTTGGTCAATACGGCTTTTTGGTTGTGCCCGGCATATTTGAGCCATATCCGGGGACGGCCGGGAAAGGCGTGACCGGAAAAATCCCATTTCCCCTTGGGCCGCATCGAAATGCCCCAGCGCTCCCAATCTCGGACGCGGTCGAAAGATTGCGCAAGGAAAACGGCAGCCAGCGCATGATCTGAAAATCCCCCGACCTGACTTTTATAATATTCCGCAATAATCGGCTCCATATCTTTCCCGTGGACTTGCGGAATGTAGCACATGAAATGATCGTTGCCGGTTGCCCCGCAACCGCTGCGTTTGGTGTTGGCTTTTTCGGCCACCCAGACGCGGACCCCTTGCCGCGCAGCATGAATGGCCGCCATTAATCCGGCGATGCCACCCCCAACGACCAGAACATCGGTTTCAATGGCATTTTTATCAATGGCGATCATCTATCCCCCCTAAAAGAAATTACTTCCGGATTCGCCACTCAAGGCGAAATTCGCCGTTTTCCTTGCGGACGGTCATAAATTTATTTCCCAGCAACGGATTGGTGAAGGGAAAATCCGAGCGCACATGCCGCCCGCGCGTTTCTTTGCGTTCAAGGGCTGACAGAAAAATGGCTTCACCGCAGTCCATCAGATCCAGCGTTTCCAGGCAACGCATCAGCGTGTGGGAATTTTCGGCGGCCAGCGAATTTACGGCCTCGCCCTGCCGCTTTAAGAAACTGCTGAAAAGCGTGCTGCGTTCTTCGACGACCGGGCTGTCGCTGATTTTGCGATAGCGGCGTATCTTTTTGGCCCGCTCGGCAGCGCTTTTTCCGGCAATCCAGCCGAATGTGGCGGCACCGGACATATCGGCCCGGAAGTTGCCGACTTCATCCCCGGCAGCATACAGGCCCTCCACCGATGTTTGGGCATCGATATCGATGTCGATGCCGCGGCTGCCGATCAGATAGGGCTCATACTGCATGAATTCGACCTTGTGGCGGCGGACATCGATTCCCTCTTTTTGCATATAGTCGAGCAGAGCGGTGTTGCCTTCTTGCTTCAAACCCCAGAGCATGTAATCAATGTCTTCCTGGGCGGTTTCGGTGCAATCGATATAAGACGGGCCTTTGCCGGATTTTTGCATGTCGGTGAACACCGTATTCCAGACGTCCGCAGTGATATCACCGAGTTTGCGCGTCGGCCGGGTCACAAAAGGACCGAGCGGGTTGCCGTGGGGGTCCTTATAAACACCGATCCAGGTGGCCTTGCCGCCGCGCGCAAAATATTTGGGTCCCGCATGGCGGTTGGGAATTTCCATATTGACGAGTCTGGCGCCGGCCCGCAAAGCCGTCGCTCTTCCGGTTCCGGTACACGCCGGACAAAAGGCGATATTGAACAACCATCCCGGACTGCCTGTCGACGGATAAAGCCGATTGGCGGTTCCGGTGGCCAGCACTACGGCTTTAGCCTGAATGAGCTTTACTACCGGTTGATCGGCATCGATCTTCAAACCGATGGCGCCGACCACTTTGCCGTCTTTGGTGATAACATCGGCAATCGGCATGTGATTTTCGATATGAACACCCCGCTTTTTAGCCTGGCGGGTAAGCACCGCTTTCTGATTGTGACCGGCGTATTTCAGGAAAATCCGGGGACGCCCTGGGAAGGCATGACCGGTAAAATCCCACTTGCCCTTGGGGCGCATCGAAATTCCCCATCGATGCCATTTTTTGACCCGGTCGTAAGATTGCTCCAGAAAGGTAACAACCAGGGGAAGATCCTGAAAGTTGCCGTGCAAACTGTTTAAATCTTCTTCGATAATCGGATCCATATCCCGGCCGTGGACCTCGGGTATATAACAGCAAAAGTGGTCGTTGCCGGTGGCTCCGGAGCCGCTGCGCTTGGTGTTGGCTTTTTCAGCTAGCAGCACATCGACGCCCTGATCGGCAGCATTGATTGCGGCCATCAGACCGGCAATACCGCCGCCGACCACCAGCACGTCGGTTTTAATTGGTTCTTTGTCAATTCTAATCATTGTTTGTATTCCTTTCCTTATTTTCCGAACAACCCAGGCAAAAAAAGAGCAAAATCCGGCAGGGCGATCAAGATGGCCACGCACAAGATCATCGCGATCAGAAACGGCATCGTTCCTCTGAACATGATCCCCAGATCGACATCGGTGGCCACGGCGCGCAAAGCCAGCACGTTGATTCCCATCGGCGGTGTGATAACCGCCATTTCAAACATCAGCACCATCAGTACACCAAACCAGACGGGATCATAGCCCAGGGTGGTCACCACCGGATAAAAGATGGGAACCGTCAGGATCAGCATCGGAATCGCCGGCATCAGGCATCCGAGAAAAAGATAAATGACCAAAATGATAATCAGAATGAGCAGCGCCGGAACCTGCAGTTGAGCGACATAGCCGGCCAGCTCAAGAGGCAGCTTGCTGGCGGCCAAAAAGTAGCCGAAGATATTGGCCCCGATCAGAATGCTGATGCAAACGGCTGAAATCTTGCCGGCTTCTAGCAAACTCGAAACAATCGAATTCCACTTCAAGCGCCGCCTGACCATTCCGATGATCAGCGCGCCGAAAGCGCCGATGCCGCCGCCTTCGGTAGGGGTGAACACACCGGCATACATGCCTCCGATGACCAGGGCAAACAACAGCAGAGTAGCCCATACCCCTTTCAAGGAGGCCATTTTTTCCGGCCAGGTGGTCGTCGGGCCGGGAGGCCCCATAAGCGGGTTGCGGCGGGCCATGACATAGATGGTCAGCAAAAACAGCGAGATCAGAAGAATCCCCGGAATAATGCCGGCAATAAACAGGGTCGCAATGGACTGGTCGGTGAGCAGCGCATACAAAATAAAGGCCAGGCTGGGTGGAATAAGCACACCTAAGGTCCCGCCGGCCGCCACGCAGCCCACCGCCAGGCGCGAATCGTATTTAAAGCGCTTCATTTCGGGCAGAGCCACGGCCCCCATGGTGACCGCCGTGGCCATGCTGTCGCCGCAGACTGCCGCAACTCCGCCGCAGCCCACCTCGGTTCCCATCGACAGGCCGCCCGGAAAATGGCCGAACCACCGATAGGCCATCTGGTAGAGGTCGGTTCCGATCCCGGAA
>JARRJQ010000486.1:0-4056 GCA_037388985.1 Desulfobacterales bacterium
TCCAATTCGTCCTTAAGAGGCTTGCCCGACTCAGGTTCAGTCACGATATGCCGCAAGCCGGCCCGAATTTTTCCAATAAAGCTCAGAGTGCCGCATGAGATCGTATCCTTTATCAGAGGCTGTCATCCGCAGCTTAAAAGAAAAATTCGGGCCGGCTTGCGGCATATCGTGACTGAACCTGAGTCGGGCAAGCCTCTTAAGGACGAATTGGAGGGATTGAAAAGCTACCGAATCAGTAGATTCAGGATTGTTTACCGTATATCGACAAAGCAGATTATAGACATTGTCGCCATTGGACCGCGTAGAACGATTTATGAAGAAACGTATAGACTCATCAAAAAAGAAGCAGATCATAAATGATGATTGCCTGTGCCCAAATTTTACCCGTCAAGGTCAAATATTTCCAAATCGTTCCAAGCGAAACCAAAAGTCAGTTAAAAAAGCGCTGTAGAATCAGCCTGTTGTAATGGCAGCCTTTTTGAATTTTAAGAACCCTGCTCTTGGAATCCGTAGGCCGTCCGTTCGAATCCTGCTCCCGCCGCGCAAGATTTCACTTCTGATTTAAAAACTGCTAATTTCACCTAAATTGGATTACACGGCATGTAATCAATTCAAAATAGAATAAGGTTTTATTTGACAAATTTAATTAAGCAATATATAATTTAATTTAGTTAATTCTTATATGGATACTAATAATGCGCCTCATTCAATCATTAAAAGCATTGGCCGACGAAAAGCGCTTGAAAATGTTGAGAATGCTTTTAAACAGCGATCTATGCGTCGGTGCTTTGGCAAATCACCTTGGTGTCTCAAAGCCGGCCGTTTCTCAGCATCTCCAGATTTTGCGGAAAGCCGGACTGGTTAAAGGGGAAAAACGTGGCTACTGGACCCATTATATGGTCGATAGACAAGCATTGGAACGGATTGCGGCAGAATTAAACGAGCTGTCAGCGGCGGACAACCATTACAAAACCATTTGTTGGCGGATAAACGAAACGCCGGCAAACACTTATAAACAACAGGAGGTCGATATGTGTCAGAATTGTTGTCAACAGCCAGATAAATTAAAAGACAAACCGGAGAAGTGCAGCCCTGAACAGATCAGGGAGTGCCACGGGGATACAAAAGAGCACCCTTGTGTAAAAGAAAATTACCCTCCCGAGCGCACGTAGTCAGCAATGGGATATCTTTAAGCAGAAAAACCACCCAATGACCCAGGCCATCGTCGTTGAAAATTTAGCCAAACGCTTTGAAAAAGTTGAGGCGGTCTCCGGGATCTCATTTGACGTCCAACGCGGAGAGCTGTTTGGCTTTCTGGGTCCCAACGGCGCGGGCAAAACTACGACCATCAACATGCTAACGGGTTTGGCGCGTCCGGACTCTGGAACGATTCAAATCGGCGACATCGACTGCACGGCTAACCCCAGAGCAGCCCAGCACCATCTCGGCGTGGTCCCGGATGAAAGCAATCTGTATCCGGAGCTCACTGGCTTTGACAATCTCTGTTTTTGCGCTGCGCTTTATGGAATGGGTAAAGTCAAGCGACAGGACAGAGCCGTGGAGCTTTTGGATACTTTCGGCTTGACCCAGGCGGCTGACCGCAGGTTTGGTGTTTATTCCAAAGGCATGAAGCGCAAGCTCACTATCGCTGCAGGTATTATTCACAATCCTGAGTTTATGTTTGTTGAGTAACATTTGTAGTTTATAGATGTTGCGAGCTCGTGTCAATTGCGGAATCTAATCGCACCCATTATATAGAAGAGGCGGAGCGGCTTTGCGACCGCATCGCTTTCATCGTATCCGGGTGTATTGTGCGAATCGACTCGGTGGAGAGTCTTCTCCAGCCACTCCAGATGAAACACGTAGTCCAGTTTTTATGCATGAACCCGCTAAACGGCATGCATCGAAGACTATCCGAGTCTTTTCCCGACCTCGAATTTACGATCCCGGAGGATGACGTGATTCGGGTGGAAGCCGACGAAACCATTCGCGTGGGATCGCTGACTCGCTTTCTGGAAGATCATGGGATCGAAGTCTTGGAGGCCCGCAGGATGCGGCCGTCTCTGGAGGATGTTTTTGTGAAAATCACGGGTATCGAAGCGAAGGCCATGCGCAAAGAGAAAGAAAAAGGAGGCCGAGGGAAATGAAGCTCTGGATCGCATTTTGGAATATACTGGTCAAGGACATGCGGACCTATTACCTGAAACCCCCCCACGTCAGTTGGGGGCTCATTTTTCCCTTGGCATGGACGGGCATGTTTTTTATTAAGTCCGGAAGCGGCCTGGGAAGCATAGCGACCCTGCTTCCGGGCGTGGTGGCTGTCTCCATCCTGTTCGGCACCACCTCCATGCTGGCGGTGACAGTCACTTTCGAAAAGAAGAACCGTTCCTTCGAGCGACTCCTGTTGGCCCCTATACCACTGGAACTCCTGATGCTGGCCAAAACCAGCGGAGCCATTCTATTTGGTGTAGCCAACGCCTTCGTACCTGTTGTCATGGCCGTCTTTCTTACCGATTTGTCCCGGGTATTATGGGGGGCATTCGTTCCGGCTGTGTTCTTGATCGCCGTGGCTTCAACCTTTCTGGGCCTTTTTATCGCCGTGGCAGTCAGCGAAGTGTTTGAAGCCCAAACCTTCTCAAACTTTTTCCGCTTTCCCATGATTTTCCTCTGTGGGCTCTTTTTCCCAATCGAGAAACTGCCAGTATTTCTCAAGCCTTTCTCCTACGTGCTTCCCCTGACCTATGGAGTCGACGTGCTCCATGGGGCCGTGAATGGTAAGTACGCCATGCCATTTATTCTCGACTTGGTCATCCTCAGCACTTTCTGTGTCGGCCTGTTTGCCATAAGTCTCCGCAATATCCAGAAGCGCTGGATTCTTTAATCCCATCACGATGTCGTTCAGAAGAATGCCGATTAGCATAAGGGGGGTCAGGTCTCGAGACGCTTTGCCGCTGCGCGGATACCCGCCAGGGAAAAACGGGCAATGTGATCGGCCCAGCGCTTGATCAACTCCGGGGACAGGGGTTGGCCCAACAGGTATTTCAGGTCACTGTGGCTGATGGTCAGAAGGGCGCGACATTGATTGATGATGCTCATTTCACAGAACAGGACTCTTTCATCAGTGGCATCGACACCCATGATGTTACGGATGATGCCAATTAACTCCTGTCGCCGGGGCTCGATCAGTTCGCGCCAGCTGTCTTGGATCAGGCCGGTGGGATTGGCCAGTTCCATCAAATAAAGGCGGGTAAAGTGACCCTGAATGCTGTTTTCCGTAAAATCCTGGATGAGAGTGTGGATGCGGAGCCGCAGCTGTTCTCGCGGGGAAATTCGGGCAGAATCTGAGGATTCGGGCACTGCACACGCGTTAAAGGCGTGTTGCCAGGCCTCGACATACAGGTTGGCCTTGTCGCCGAAATAGTAATTGACGGCTGCCAAGTTGGTGCCGGCCCGCTGGCAGATATCCGCCACCTTGGCGTTGCGGTAACCGGATTCCGCAAATACCTCCAGCGCAGCATCCAGCAGTCTCCCGCGGGTTTCCTTACCGTCTTCTCTGCGGGCCATGGTGTTGTCCTCCTTTTCTTTCGCAGGAGCTGAAGCCAGAAAGATTAAATGAGCGCTTGGAATATTTTCTTGAATTAACCGATCACTCGTTTTATAATCTTAATTTTTCATAATCCTATTTTAAATATGTATTTAAAATAGAGTTTATATTTTGTCAAACGCTTATTCGAATACCTGGGAAACTTAATTCATCTGATCTGGAGAAATGAAAAATGCAGCGTAAAAGTTTTTTTGCCCGGTTGCGGACGCAAGTCTCTAAGGTTAAAGGCCAAGACCAATACCTGCGGCCATGGACAGCCAAAATCAATGACTTTAACACCGGCTTGGTTTTCTGGATCCTGCTGGCAGGTTTGTTTCTAATATTGGCATTTCCGTTCATTGTGATTGCCGCTCCCCCGCGTTCGGATAACAGCCCCCCACCTCTGGTGACCGTTGCGCCCGTCATCCTGCAGGATGTCAATCCGCCGGAGGAATACGTTGGGCATATGGAAG
>JARRJQ010000487.1:0-2511 GCA_037388985.1 Desulfobacterales bacterium
GTATTGGTGTGCCTTTTTCTATTTTTGTTAAAGCTATAACCGCAATACTCGCATTTATATTGTCCTTTTTGCGGCAACTTACATCGCGGACATATAATTGTGTTTGCCATTATTCTTTTCCTGCGTGGAGTTAACGACCACCCGCTTTGCGGGTGGCTTGGATTTTACCGCCATGGGCGGTAAAAGACAGGGGCACGCAGTGCCCCGATCGTTGAGAAAAACGCGGTGAAACAGGGTGCTTTGCACCCGGTTTGGAAAAACCAATCAATAAGCATACCGAAACAATACGGTCATGCAGAATTTTCAGACAGCCACGAAATATGAGCTAAATATAAGTACAGATAGGACCATTTTGCGAAAAATAATGATTATCATTTTCAAAATGGTGCATCCGCTTGGAAAAAAATACAATGGGGTTAATCCTGTATTTTTAAAGACGGCATCGGACTTATGCTTAAAGAAAGTGGTGATAAAAATGAGGGTGCCGAGAGTTCACAAAGCGAAGATAGGAGGGGGCATCCTATATTACGGATGTCCCTTTCTTTCTTTTGCTCATCAAAACTTAACCGGATCGGCGGCCGCCACTGCTTTTTTAGCGCCGATATAATCTTTGGATAATCCCAGCAAAAGAAAAGCAAACGGCAGGAAAGCCAGTGTCAATATTGCCGAAAGGAAAGAAAAAGCAGCCGGTGGATCAGAGGGAACCGCGTAAATCAAAATTAAGCTTTGAACCGTGGCTAAAGATGCCGCCACAAAAGCAACCGTCAAAGCAAAATATCGAAACAGACTGGGGCGCTCAATTGAATTCATTCCGGAGGCAAAATAAAGTAAAACAGCCAGCACGACCGACATCACCAGCCATGATACGACCCCGATCTGCGGCACCGGGTGCTGTGAGCCGAAAAGATAAGGCGTAAAAATGCTCATATTAAATATGACGTCTCCGCTAAATAAAACCAGCAAAGAGATAATAAGTAAAACCCATCTTAAAATAGTGTTAGGATCAGTATTTATCCAGTTTATAATCAGAAAAGGAAAGGGTGATGCCGACAGGACCTTTAGGTAATTTATTTAAAATATGTACTGTTTGCGGAAGATAAAAACCGTCGATCTGCCGGTAATTGATTTCAGCGCTGATTTCGATAGGTTCATTGATTAATCTTACCGTGTAATCTTTAAGCAGAAAGCCCTTGTCGGTATTCAAAAAATTGGTCTTAAAATTTAAATCTCCTTCCCCTGTTCTATTTGTAAATTCAGTCAGGCGGCCTTCTTTTGTGAGTCTTACATTTACATTTACATTATCCTGGCCGTAGGCAACAAAGTAGCTGTTCTGTTTATCCGAGATGCTAAAATCCGGACCGATATCGTAAAAAATTGATTGGAATGTAAGCTCCCCCCATATTCCCAGAAATGACCGGGCGGCCCCTTTTGCGCCGTTGGTCAGGCTCTCAAAACGTTTATCAAGTGCCTCTATGCCGGTATCAATGTTGCGTGAAAGCTCTAAATTGATATTGCCGTCATTTTTTAGACTGGCTAAAATTTGTACGTTTTTTAAGTAATCGATAATATAATCTTTTATAGCGGACCTGGTATAATCGCTTGGATTGATATCCTGCAGCCTCTCCGACATTTCATTTAATTCTTTTACCCCGATTTTACAGCTAAATGACTTCAAGCCCGCAGTTGTCAGGTTGTAATGCGCCTCATTGGCAGATTTAATAATCTGCAAGTCTTTAGAGTAAGAGCATGCGCTCAAAAATACAAAGAAAAGAGAAATCGGTATGTAAGCGAAAGAATTTTTCATAGAATTTCCTTCCCCCCTCTGTCCGAATGAACGGTTTAAAAATAAAAAACCCCCTGGAACACGAATAATTCCTCAGGGGTCCTTTTAAAACTTTGGCGGGCAGACCTCTTGCTTGATGATTAGTTAAGTTAGCAGGTCAAACAGACAAAAGCAAGAAAAAAATAATAATATTATCAGCACTTTACATTATTTTACCGCATTTGACAGCATTTTACATTAGAACCTGCAACCGGATCTGTTTGCTAAAGAAATTTGATCCCGAATTGCAATCGAGAGAAGAGAGAAGCGGAAGCCGGATCAAGGCGGGAAAAACCAGGCCATCGCCACCGGAGGACGATTCAGTCCGGAAATCGTTAAGTCATTCAAAGAAAGTGAAATAACGCAACAGGCAGACAAGTCGGCTTGCGGGGATAAGAGGAACGGAAAAAGCGCAAGAACCTACCACTTCATTAATTACATCATGTTTTCCAGCTCAATTCGTCTTTCCGGCCTGTCAAGTAAACGAGCTGAATCTCTATTGCGGGCTGCCATAAACAGCATCGACATCCCAACGCGTATTTACTTCAGGCATTCTCAGGATTTTTCTAATTACATTTTGATCGTCCATCAACTGATTTACCCGTGTAAGGACTCTTTCACTTGTAAGAATGCTCCCATGATCCTCATCATAGCCATACACCTTTTCAGCTTCCGATTGGGCGCGCACA
>JARRJQ010000488.1:0-5619 GCA_037388985.1 Desulfobacterales bacterium
GCGGCGTTCAGCTTTCCTCCGGCGAAATAACGCAGATAAATATCATCCGTAAAACTGTATTCTTCTGCTGCACCGTCCCATTTCTTGAACCAGTCCAGATACTCGCTGGCCATTTCAGCCCAGAAATTTTGAGGATCCTCGATTGACCTTCTGTAGAGCTTTTCATACGCATCCATGCTTTTTATATGCGCCTTTTCAATGAACTCCCCCGACGGTTTAAAGATCCTCTTTTCCGCATAGACCGATTCAACGTGGCCAATTTTTGTTTCCTCCATTATAGACCTCCTTTGATTGCTTATTGTTATTAGAAATGGTTTCAAAACCCCATCTGAGGCCCAATGGCGGTGTTGCAAGCCTCCGATAAATGCTCACATACTCCCATGTATGCTGCGCTTTCTCGATCGGCCCGCGCCTTGCCCTTGAACCTCATCCGAGGTTTTGAAACCACTTCTATACAATCCAGACTGTCAGGCCGAAAGAATTATACAGGATCTTGGCGGTCACGATTCCCAAAAAGAATTCCTTTAGTGCCGAGATGCCACGCCCTCCCAAAACAATCGTTCCATAACCATTATCCCGCGCTTCCTTGAGAATGTCGGGTGCTGTTTTGCAGCTTCCATCTGAAATTTTTGTGGCCATCTGTTCCGCCTGCGCTTTCAGATAAATTGATAATGCTATAGCCAAGGAAATATGTAATCCTCCAAACAAATCTATAACATAATAAATCAAACGCAAATGGGTCCAATCCTGTATTTTGTTTGAATAAGAACTTTAGCTCAAGGCCTTAAAAATGCGCACCGATCAATGGCCATATCCACCAGCAACGATGCGAGAAAGGTTATCTGGTCGATGCTGAGGGGGGAGAAAGGGGACGTCAATTATATCTTCATATTTACAAAAAGGTTTTTGCTTTTAATAGTCATTGGACGTTTGAAGAAATTGACATCTTATAAACTCTCAGCGATGATCTCCTCGATCGCTTGGTCCATATGGTCTGCTTTTATGATATGTATTTTCACACCTCCATTTGAAAACACATACCCCGGTCCTTTTTGAGAGATATCCTCCTTCATCCCGATATGTTCCAGCCCCCGCCGCACTAACCACTCCGCCACACGAATGCCTTTTGCAGTTTTCACTAAGTGGTGTGGGTTCTCCACGATCTCTTTCTTTTCTATCTCTTTGTTTTGTCGATTTATGTATGCGATGCCAAAAAAAGGAGCTTCACCAAAATGTGCGCTTATCCGGCCATTTTCGTCTTCAAGGGGCAAAGCGATTCGATCATGAGTTCTATCTTCAGGCCTATAGTGGATGATTACTTTTTCAACATGAGTAATCTGATTCCGGATTTTCATTTCAATGTCTTCACTGATCCGATGAGCTTTTTCCAGGTTTTCCGCCTTCAAGGTTACGATCGCTTCAATAAAGCGATACCGACCCGCGTTTCTTCCAATAAGAGACTTGATCTCACTGACAAGCGGTTCGCTTTTTATAATTTCGCTGATACTATCCAAAGTAGAAAAATCTATAGACGCATCAAGAAGCACCCGCATGCCGTCAGACAATAATTCCCACCCTGCGCGGACTATAAAGATAAGGATTATTACAGCTCCAATCTGATCAATGGTAACGCCCAAGATATTCAAATGGAGGTCGAAATAGCTTAAGGTGACTGAAATTAAGACCACAATCGACGACAGGACATCCACCTGACGATGTCTCCCTTCCGCAATCAGGGTAGGAGATTCTGTCCTTCGCCCGACAGATATTGCATACTGTCCAAAAAGGAGTGTCGCCATAGTTCCAACAATCCGCAGGAAATTTTCCAAGTATATCTTTATATTACATTATCCTGCTAAGCGACGTTTTCGAGCTTATACAAACCCATGGGAAATGAGCGAGTTTTACGGGTGGACAGCTTAACCCCGACATAAATCAAAAAGGATGCGACCGCGTCGGTTCCCGAGTCAATGGCGCTGGCAGTAATGGCGAGACTTCCCGAAAAAACGGCAAGAAGGACTTTCATGATAGCCAGGAAAAGATTCAGCAAGAATGCGTAACCAGCAACCCTATAGATCTGCCTAATTTCATCATCCCCTTGAGGCTTTCCTATCTGCTTATTGTCCATGTTATAAAATTTTAATGTTTACTAGAAGTGGCTTCAAACTCTAAGCTTTTTCGGCGACTATTTGTCTCAACAACCGGTAATCTAGATTGCCGCCGCTTAAAACGACACCGACTTTGCTTCCCGGATCCGACCAGCGGCCTTGTAAAAGGGCTGCGACGCCCACCGCTCCGGATCCCTCCACTACCAGCCGGTGATGTTCCAGCAAAAACCGGATGGCTGAACGGATTTCATCTTCCTCGACCAGGACCATGCGGTCTATCAGGCGGCGTCCCAGCTGGAACGTGATTTCACTGATGCCGCCTTCGAGCCCCTCTGCGATGGTCTCTTTAGACGGAAAGGTCAGATACGCACGGTTTTCCTCGAGTGAACGTGCCATGGCGCAGGAGGCGGTCGATTGGCACCCGATTATGCGGATGGCCGGATTGATCGATTTGGCAGCGGTGGCGACGCCGGCAATCAAACCGCCGCCGCCCACCGGTACGATCAGCGCATCGAGATCGGAAATTTCCTCCAGCATTTCCAGCCCCAGGGTCCCGTGACCGGCAATAATCATCAAATCGTCAAAAGCGCGGATAAAAACACGGCCGGATTTTTCGGCATCCGCCAGCGCGGCGGCCTGCGCTTCGTCGTAAAGCCTGCCTTTGATAACCACTTCCACCCGGTATCTTTGAATCGCTTCCAGTTTATTGCGGGGTATGATTTCGGGCACATAAATACGCGTGGGGATCTTGAAGCGGGTCGCAGCAAAACCCACTCCCTGGGCATGGTTTCCGGCTGAACTGGTGACGATCCCCTTGGATTTTTGCCCAGAGCCGAGGGAGGCAATTTTGTGGTACGCGCCCCGCAGCTTAAACGATCCGGTGCGCTGCAGGCACTCCGCTTTCAAATAGACCTGCATATGGGTCCTGTCGCTGAGAAGGTGGGATTTTTCAAATGGGGTTTGTCGTATAATCCCATGCAGATGCCGGCGAGCCTGGAGGATATCGTTAACGTCTAACATAGCAATAGGGTTTGGTCCTGATTTTTGATTATTTCAGGGTTGGGCCAAGCGATGATAGATATGGTGCTCGGTAATCTCGTTGCGCTGATAGTCGAGCAACTGTCTTCTTATATCTGTCGACAACATGGTTTGTCCTGTTTTTTCAAACCAGCCAGGATGGTGATCTTAAAGAATCTTGTGCAAGGCTTCCAGAAATAATTCATCTGCCAAAAATTCCCGAAACGAGTTAATGATGAAATCTTTCAGATCCGGTTCTGCGTCTTTGACATCCTCGATTATCTCTATTCGTCCGTTAATGAAGTTGATGATGTCCTCCATATCATGGCTTGCAAGATAATCGACTTTTCCGCGGCCGAAGAATGCATCAAGCTTGGTCCCTAAAAAATAGGGGGCCGTGACGATTAAAATTTCCAAATCCGGCTCCAATTCAATTTTTACCGAGTTTTTTATTGCCGGCAGATACCATCTATTCGAGAAACCGAGGATATTTTCATCTGTGGGCATTATATCAACCGCAGCGTCGTTGACATACCAGCGACAAATGGGGTCATCTTCATGTAATTTTTGGAAAAAGCCTAATTCCATGAGCGTTTTTTCCAGCCTGTGATACTCAACTATCGAAGCAATTTCGACTATTATATCGACATCTTTCGTTGCTCTTATTTCGGGTTCAGCTCTGTCCGTTATATGGAAACCGGTTGCAGATCCACCCAGAAAGACCACCTTCAGCCTTAGCGGCCCAAGCCTTTCGGCAACTTGCTTTATCATCCCGGCGTGGATCAAATGCTGCTTCATGTTTTTACTATGACGAAATTCTTGATTGGATTTCTTTTATGGCAATTTTTCTTTCACGGGCTCTCCCATCGCGGATGGCATCGAGCAGTGCAAGCAATTCATAGAGCTTTGGGTCGACTTTACAGGCCTGGGGAACCGAGCTGTAAAGCGGGGAAAATTCATAGCCGCGCACCGGTCCTTGCGGGTCGGGCCAAACCGGCGGCGGCTCTTCGGGCTGCATGATAAGCGTTTTTAAGGGCTGGGCAGCATAACTTGTGGCTATTCCCCGGGTAGGGCCGCCGTGATCCGGAGGATACGCATATTTAACGCCGTGTATTAGAAATTCGAGTAAGTTGCTTTTAACAGGGATTTTTCTGTGCATGTCCATTAGCCGGGCAGCAACGGCACGCTTGACGCCGGCATGTACTTCCGAGGCACTCATCGAAAGCTCATATGACAGAGCCGGATAAGACCACTCAGAGCTGTTTCTGACGACCAGCTTTAGCATAACAACGATATCTTGCGGTTTTAGTATCATGTGTTTATTTTATTCGCGAATCGCGAATAATGCAAGGATTATTTTTATCTTTTACATCACAGATAAGAAAGTTTTTGTATATAGTTGTTCCCGGGGGCACATCTTTGCCGGAGCCGCCGTTAATCCACACAGATGTGACTTCATAACGCTCAATTGCTTATCGGTATTTTGGGTTCAAGGTTGCGCAGCTTCGCTGCCGGCGCACGGCACACGGCTCAGGGCATCCAAGATGCCGAGCGGCCGATGGCCTAAATGAGCGCTATGCTATTCAAAGGTACAAGGCGCAAGGTACACGGTACAAGGTAGGCGCCCTTGGCGCAAGCTCATAGATTATAAAATAGGTACACAGATGAACACAGATAAACACAGATTGAGACCATATCTTAAATAACTGAATCTGGGAACATCCCACGCCCGCCATCGTCCGCCTGAGGGGAACTCAGGCGAGGCGGGCGGGTGTGAAAATCTGCCTGCCCGGTTAAATATCTCATTTGAGATCAGCGTAGCGGATTTAACCGGGGTGTCCTAAAAAGCACTGGAAGCTCCCCGGTGAAATCTCGCCTTAGGCGAGTCCGCTACGCGGAATTTCACAGGGTAAACATCGCTCAAAGCTGCCCGCGGATTTCCCTGATTAAATTCGCTTCGCTTGGTCCGGGGATTTTGTTCCGCTAAATACTGCCGATGGCCGCTTTGATTCTTGCGGGTGTCATGGGCAGCTGAAACACGGCGGCACCGACGGCATCATATATGGCGGTTGCAATCACCCCGCCCATGCCGATGATGGGGGGCTCCCCGCCTCCCTGGGGTGTGAGACCCGGATTTTCTAAAAGTACGGTTTCGATCTTCGGCAGCCACGAAAACGCGGGCAGGGTATAGGTGTCGAAATTAAGATCAAAAATCTCGCCGTCCGAAAAGCGAACTTCTTCGGTCAATGCATATCCCAGCCCCATGGTGATGCAGCCTTCCATCTGCGTGGTCGCCCCTTCAGGGTTCACCACAACCCCCATATCCTGGGCGCAAACCACCCGCTTGACGTCCACATTGCCGCTTTTCTTGTCCACTTCCACTTCGGCCATAAATGCCACATAGGTGCCGGCATCGATTCCGCAGGCAATGCCGTACCCCTTGCCGCTGGGCGTTTTGATGGGCTGCCAGCCGAACTTTTTGGCCGCCGCCTGC
>JARRJQ010000489.1:0-4136 GCA_037388985.1 Desulfobacterales bacterium
TGGCGGGCACAGAAACGGATCTGGTTCTGCTTTGCAATTCGTTGAATTTTGATTCCAGTGCCTATCGCCTATATACCAGCCAGCTGTATGTCTCTAACCCGTCAACTTCGGGACCTTGTTTAACGGGACCATTTGTCGGCGCCCCATATGCAGCGATGGTGCTTGAGACCCTGATTGCCTGGGGAGCCAAAAAAATTCTTTTTTTAGGGTGGTGCGGCTCCATTTCTAAAAAAGTTAGGATAGGCGATATTATTATTCCAAGTGCAGCCATTATAGATGAAGGCACCTCCCGGCATTATCAATGCGATGACACCCGTCTGTCCTATCCTTCGGCGCAGATGATTATGCGGCTCAAATCCGAGTTGAATCGAAATCAGATTCATTTCCACAGTGGGACTGTCTGGTCCACAGATGCAATTTATCGTGAAACCCACCAGCAGGTAAAATTTTATCAGAGCCAGGACGCCATCGCTGTCGAGATGGAAATTTCGGCGTTATTTACGGTAGCGCGATTTCGCAAAGTAGATTTTGGCGCGATGGTTGTTGTTTCTGATGAGTTGGATTCTTTAAAATGGCGTCCCGGTTTCAAGATGGATGAATTTAAGCGCGGTCGCGAGACGGCCTGCAAGGTAATCAAAGACGTATGCCAGAACATGTAAGTCGTCAAATTGCCCAGCAGATTGAGACGTTAAGAAAAACGCTGCACCGGCATAATTATCGTTATTATGTTTTAGATGATCCAGAGATTTCCGATGCCGAGTATGATCGATTAATGCAGGAGCTCAAGCAGCTGGAAGAAACCTATCCTCAGCTGATTAGTCCGGACTCCCCAACAGCGCGGGTGGGCGCTCCTGCACTGGATAAATTTGATACGGTCACGCACAGCATCCCGATGCTTAGTTTGGATAACGGCTTCATTGACGAAGATATTCTGGAGTTCGACAGACGGGTAAGACGAAACCTTGATACATCGGATGAGATTTTGTACACAGCTGAGCCGAAAATGGATGGTGTTGCTGTAGAGCTCATATACGTAAATGGGAAACTATCTGCGGCATCTACCCGAGGAGACGGGGTGACCGGGGAGCTGATTACGAGCAATGTCAAAACGATCCAGACGGTGCCGCTGGTGATGCAAACAGACAGTTTGCCGCTTGCGCCTACACGCCTTGAAGTCCGAGGAGAAGTTTTTATCGGGCTTGAATCCTTTAAAAAATTAAATGAAGAACGCGTTGAGCAGCAACTGCCGCCTTTTGCCAATCCACGAAATGCAGCGGCGGGTTCTTTGCGGCAGCTAGATTCAAAAATAACGGCCACCCGTCCGCTGGAGATCTTTTTTTATGGAATTGGTATCATCGAAAATGTTGAGTTTCAATCGCATTCAGAGCTCCTTGAATCTTTGAAAAAATGGGGCTTTAGAATCAATCCCCGCATTCGCCCGGCTATCCCCATAAAAGCTGCCCTGAGCTACTACCATGAACTCAGCCAAAAAAGGCATCGGCTTCCTTATGATATCGACGGTGTGGTGGTTAAAGTCGATAGTCTTTTAATGCAGCGGCGATTGGGGACAACCTCCAAAAGCCCGCGATGGGCGATCGCCTATAAATTTAAAGCCATACAGGAAACCACAATCCTCGAAGCAATCGAGGTGCAGGTCGGGCGTACCGGGGTATTAACCCCTGTCCGGTATGTGGCGCATCGGTTATCCGCATGGAGGGAGAAGCGGCTAGCCGCTGTATTAACTCAAATTGTTCTGCTCAGATTAAAGAGCGCATCAAACATTTTGCTTCAAAAGGAGCTTTTGACATCGACGGCCTTGGTGATAAGCTGGTCGATCAGCTTGTCGACAAAGAACTGCTATCGACTTTTGCTGATATATTCAGTCTAACTGAGGCGGTTCTGGGCGAGCTCGAACGAATGGGGGCAAAATCCGCCGCTAATTTGAAAAACGCCATCGAATCGAGCAAATCCATTTCCTTTGCCCGTTTTCTTTTTGCGTTGGGAATCAGGCATGTTGGCGAACACGTCGCCACTTTGCTTGCCGATCATTTTTCTGATCTACACAGTCTGATGAACAGCTCCCGGGAAAAATTGGAGTCAATTGAAGGCATTGGGCCGATCGTAGCTGAAAGTGTCGCCAGCTATTTTAAGCAGGCGGAAAACAGGCAGACCATTAAACAGCTTCTGGACAGCGGCGTTAAAATTGAAGCTGCCCCCCGAAAGAAAGCCGGCAGGCTCAGAGACCGTGTGTTTGTATTGACCGGCGCACTTCAAAATTTTACCCGATCGCAGGCCAAAGCATTAATCGAGGCAGCTGGGGGGAAGGTTAGCGGATCGGTCAGCGGCCGAACGGATTACGTTGTTGCCGGTGATTCTCCGGGATCCAAGCTTGAAAGAGCCAGAGAACTTGGTGTGGAAATTATAGATGAAGCGACGCTTAGCAAGATGCTTGGTCGTTAGAATTTGATAAGCCGAAACCGGTTTATATATTAATAAACTATGAAATTGCGGCTCAACGCTTTGCGCCATGCGCCATAATCGATGCTGCGCGAAGCGCAAGGAGGTAGGCATGGAAAACAAAGTGAGCACCCATGTCATTATATTCGGACGGGTTCAGGGAGTTTTTTTCAGAGCGGAGACGCAGCGTGTCGCTGAACGCTTTGGTGTTGTGGGCTGGGTAAGGAACAGACCCGACGGCACGGTAGAAGCTGTTTTTGAAGGCGATCGGAACGCGGTTGACGCCATTCTGGCATGGTGCAAAGAAGGGCCGAATCTATCTGTCGTCGAAAAAGTCAAAGTGAAGTGGCAGGATTATACGGGAGAATTCAATAGCTTCGGCATCACCTATTAGAAATGGTTTCAAAGCCCCAGATCATGTTCGAGAGTAAGGCGTCCTGCGGATTGAAAACGGAGCGTACACGCAAGTACGTGAGTATTTCAATTCGCGGGACAACGCAGCTATCGGACATTAGATGAGGCTTTGGAACCACTTCTGAAAACAGAACGGGCGACTTATTTATAAAATAAATCGCCCGTTGCCTTTGATTTTGTTAGACGGCGCTTTTAAGTTTTTTGCCGGGGCGGAATTTAACCACGTTGGCAGCCTTAATTTTAATCGGTGCTCCGGTTTGCGGATTTCTTCCTTTGCGGGCTTTACGGCGAACTTTTTGAAATGTGCCGAAGCCAACCAGGGTGACCTTTCCGTCCTTTTTCTTCAACGCCTTGGTTACCCCGTCCATAAATGAGTTGAGTGCAGCTGCAGCTGCCACCTTTGAAATTTTTGCATCCTTGGCCGCTTTGTCTACAAGTTCTGCCTTTGTCATAGTGTTTTCCCCCTTCTCTTTTTATTGTTTGGGTTTTGGTTGATGTGAACCGATCGCCTATTAGTCTGTTTCCTTATAGAAAGTTAAAATCGATGTCAACAGAAATCTGCATTAGATAACACTTTTTTTGAAATAATCTTCGCTAAGTGGCTGTTTTATAGCATTTGCGGCGATGTATTTTCTTTAATTTCGGCAAAGTGACGATTTTGGCTTTAGCGTCAAGGGGTTGATGAACTCATCTCAAAAAGTGCATCAACAAATTGAGCGGCATCAAAGCGCTGCAAATCTTCGATCTTTTCGCCGATGCCGATGTATTTTAATGGTATTTTCAGGCTATCGCAGATGCTGATGACGATGCCGCCTTTGGCTGTGCCGTCAAGCTTGGTCAGTGCCAAACCCGTAACGCCAAGTGCCTCGTGAAATAGCTCGGCTTGCGATAGTGCATTTTGGCCGGTAGTTGCATCAAGAATCAGCAAAATCTCATGAGGTGCATCCGGTATCTTTTTTGAAATAGCGCGTTTTATTTATTTTAACTCTTCCATCAAATTGACTTTAGTATGCAATCTGCCGGCGGTATCAATGAGTACGAGATCAACTCCGCGAGCTTCAGCTGCTGCTACCGCATCAAAAGCAACCGCCGCCGGGTCCGCCATTTCCTTGTGTTTGACGATGTCTGCCTTTGCTCTTTCGGCCCATATCGTTATCTGTTCAATGGCGGCGGCCCGAAAAGTATCCGCGGCGCCAATTAGAACTTTCTGGCCCGCCGCGGTCGCTTTAGCTGCCAACTTACCGATCGTCGTTGTTTTGCCGGTG
>JARRJQ010000490.1:0-2473 GCA_037388985.1 Desulfobacterales bacterium
ACCCTGTTTGCCGACATCATCTATCCTCCTTCGATTGGATCGGATCGCCCTCTGGCAGATAATTTTTAAATTTAATTGAGTTAGTGAAAATTACTAACCATTCAATTATTTGAATGAAGAGAATGATTTTTTAATAATTGACAAAGTTAGTGAATATCACTTACTTTATTTTGTCAAGTGGTTTTTAATAAAAATTTTCGCATGGAGATTCAGGCTGGCTTGCAGCCGACGTCGAAGCCCGACGCGGGAGGGTCGGCAATTAAAGAAGTAAAGATGGGATTTACAGCGGCAGTCTGAAGCGCCGAAACCTGCAATGGGGATGCTTCCACCGCTGACGCTTCCCAGCACACCTGCCCACTGATGCTCGCAGTGTCTGGAATCATACGTGAACCATATCTCGTCTAGATCCATTGACGGACGTAAGTAATCAATGTGCCAGTGAGGTTTAGCGGAAATTTTCATATGATGAGTGATTCGGGCTTTGAGGCCCCCGGGGCCGAAGGCACTGCCGACATACATGTAGAAACCGGGTCGGACACTGAACCGGCCGAGTTTTCCCACATCGATTTGCTGATCGGAAGTTGATTTTAGAAGCAGGGCATAGGTGCCGGGTCGTGCTAACATCTCTTAATAGCATTTAGCTGAAATGAAAATATCAACATTCAAATTTTGAATTTTGATATTGTTTCGAATTTCGAAATTCGTTTTTCGGATTTTGTGCTCTCTAAAAATAATAAGTCTTGCGAAGATTCGCTCAAGCCTAAAAATTATTTGCTTTCTGAATTTAATTTGCCATATAACCGCTCTGTATTTTCCAAAAGCACAGCGATAACTTCTTCTTCATGTATATTCTTTAACTCTGCGATAGCTTTGACCGATTGCCAGATATTTGCCGGTTCGTTGCGTTCTCCGGGTGATGGACCCAGAACTGGGCTGTCGGTTTCGGCCAGCAAACAGGAAAGCGGCAGCCGTTTGACAAGTTTCTGCTTCTGGCGCGAGCGGATCACCGACGGTGGAATGGAAAAGAAATACCCGGCCTCGACGGCCGGCAGTGCCGCAGCGGCCTTACCATCAAAGGCATGCATTTGAACTTTAACTGCGCGGCTTTCAAGCAACAGCTCAATCGTCCGGCGTCCGGCCGAACGGGAATGGACATTTAACGGCAGATCCAACTCCTTGGCTAATTCGATAAAAAGTTTAAAAATTTCTCTTTGCCGGAGCTTTTCTGCCTCTTCCTTGACCGCCCAGTAATCCAGTCCCACTTCACCGATCGCCATCAGGCGCGAGCGTTGTTGGCGGATAAAGGCTGCCATTTTATGGGCCAGGTTTAAATCAAGATGGGTCGGATATAGCCCTGCTGCAGGCTTTAAGGCTGGATATCTTTTAGCCAGTTCCAGGTTTTTTCGGGCATCTTCCAAATTCTCGCCAACCGCGATAATCGCTTCAATCCCGGCTTTTTCCGCGCGCTCCAATATCCGGTCCCGGTCCCGATCAAAGCAGGGATCACATATATGGGCATGCACGTCAACTAGTTTGGGTGTTGGTGATGTCAATGTATTTAAGTTTCATGCGATGAACAGAATTTAAATCATCATCGTTTTAGGGCTTAACGACAGTAAAAATATGCCCGTTTTGCTCTTTTACGATCCCCCGTTTGTGGAAATCCTTCATGATCGTATCGTATTGCAGCCGGTAGTCTTTGTTAAAATACAGATCAACGGCCTCTTTGAACCAGTAAGTTTGCATGAGCTGCTCGAAAAATGAATCGCTGTCCGCGGTTTTGCGCATCATTAACGTATAAATGATTATTTTCTTCAGCAAATCCAGCCCGATGAGCTCGCGATTATTCAAAAAGCGATTCAGCCGTTGCCTGCATTTTGATATGGCTTTGCGCATATCTTTGAAAGGCGGGCCATGTCCCGGATAAACCGTCTGAACCTCTAAAGATTCCAGTTTTTCGAGTGATTCGAGCATGTGGAAGAGGGCCGTGCTGCCTTCGATCCGCAGGTTCATAACCGCCATGTCATTTTCCCAGAGGGTGTCGGATGAAATCAACAGTTTTTCTTTCCGGCTGTAAAGAACAATCCCTTCCGCAGCATGCCCCGGCGTATGGATAACCTCGAATTCATACGGGCCGACGGCGACGCAGTCACCCTCGTTTAACTCAAGCGTGCAGGTGAAGAAATCCGCCTGTTGATCAAAGTATTTCCACCAGGTGGCCCAATCGTCACGGGTATCAATGAAGTGCTTTCCGATTTTGTGCAGCGCGATATCACAATTAGATCGATCCTGGATCAGCTTGTTGCCCCCGATGTGGTCGCAGTGGCAATGGGTGCTGATGATGAGCTGTACATCCGATAAATCTACATCCAGCTGCGCGATCAACCCGGCGGTATCGGCGAAGTCGGCAATATAGGCGGTATCGATTAAGATGGGTTGCACGGACCGGTAGACGAAATGGTTGGCATTCAAA
>JARRJQ010000491.1:0-2470 GCA_037388985.1 Desulfobacterales bacterium
GGCATCTCGGACGGGGTAGCGGCTGATTTCAAGTTTATTTGCACATAGCTTATAGGACTTCGCATCCAGAAACATGAGAATATAGGGGCCGGGAAAAGTTGCGGTCAGGCTGGCAAGCGTTTTGGCTTTGTAAAGGATGTTGAGTGGTTGCTGGCCTTTGTAATAGCGTGTCATGTGGGTAGCGGTTCCATAGAAGGGGGCTGCCACCGTAACCAGCCTACACATCCATTTTCGGACATCGGCGGCTGCGGCCTTCTGGTCGAGCACAGAGTGCAGAAATACTTTGGCCACCAGGCCCCCCATGCTGTGACACAAAATGGTGGTATTGGGCAAGGGGTTTTCCTGCCACAAATATTGCACGCGATCTTTGAGCTGTTTAAGAAAAGACTTTAAAAAATTCGCCGACTCCGCAAGCGGCCTGCGCCAATCAAAGCCAAACACAAGGTAGTTAAAACCTTTCTCGCGAAAATATTCTTCAGTGGCATTATAGGGTTTGAGCAGGTATCGCAGGGGACCATTCGGTATGCAGATATGATTGCCGATATCATGACTGTCGGGTTCGATTTCCAATTGCAGGGCCTCTTTGTCAAAAACAATGCCCGGGTCCATCCAGATTGGGTCGTATTGAAACGGTAAAGAAGGTTCTCCTGCGTAGGGTTTATCGGACCGGTCGATCTGTGAACCCATACCTCCGGGAAGGAAAACAATCGTTGGCCGATTCCTTTTATAACCGCGCGCAAATTCTTCAATATGACGATTATGCGCGTCACGAATTTCTTTTTTACGGGCGCTGTTGTAATTCATAAACGTGCTCCTTTTCAAAACCCCATCAGAAAAACCCCGCTTCTCATAACGAGAAATGGGGTTTTTTCTAGATCGTGTCCAAGAAATAATTTACAATATCGCCTTTGCGGGAAATAACATGACCGGCTCAAATTTTGTAAATTATTTCTGGGGCGGCACCCTAGAAGGTATTTCAAAATGTCAGATCGCATTCGAGAGCCCCGTTCGCCAGCGGGATTTCGCATCTGATTCTTTAACCCCTGAGCCTGGAATCTTTCTTTTATTCTGGCTGACTTTGGGTTGGCGCATTTGTGAAAAGATCTGATTATTTAGCATAAGGCGGTTTCTGAAGTCAATAAAACAAATCTTGACACATACCACAAAGTGGTATATAGATAAGCTTATCGAAACCGCCCGTGGGATACGATTTGGCCGATTCATTTCTTGTTATCCGCTGATGATTTAGAGCGCCGTTATGAGCCAATTGTCCGCTTTGCGCGGGCAACGCATCGATCAATGGAAGGTGAAGGATGAAAGCAGCATTTGACTACCGAAAATGCAAACGGTTTTACCATAATGAAACGATTTTGCTTGAAGATGAAAATCGCGGATCCTTTTCTTATGGCAAGATAAACAACATGAGCGGAGACGGCATGTACTTTGAGAGTGAATTTGCCTTCAAGCCCGGAACAAGAATTAGATTTAGACTCGAAAATCCGCCTTTCAAATCTTGCCCGAGCACCTTTCATGGAATTATAAAATGGTGCAAAGAGATATATGACGAGGATAGTCCCAATTATCCATTCGGGGTCGGCGTCGAATTCTATTGATTGATGCGCCGGCCAGCCTAGCAATCAAAGCCCCATTTTTTAAGGCCGTGAAATGGGTTTTTTCTGCTTTCAGAATGCAATTTAGCGTTTAAAATTTCTGTTTTATCCGCTTGTTTTTGACTGTTTCTGCAGGTATATTGGATTGGAGAATTTTCCCTCAGGAGGACAGGGTTCCATGAAAAAATTTGCGACAGTAATTCTTTTACTGTTTATGGCATCTTCGGTTGCGGCCGAGCAGGGTGGAAAAGATGCAAAGAGTATCTATGTCAGTGGAAGGGCGGTCGTGTTTTTCGCGCCCTCCTGGGATGAATATGTTGCCCTGCCTGAAAAAGATAAAGATGCAATCGATGAAGAGCTGTATGATTTTGCCCATTCTCAGCTTCGGGTGCTTTCTTATCTGGAGGCAAATGGAATCCAGGGAATCAGCACCGCCAGCCAGAACATCCAGATTCAAATTGCTCCCAATGAGGTCATCTACTACTTTCGCAGTGATTTCAATCTTCCTTTTGGTTTGATTCTGACCGATGGACAAAAAGAGCCCAAAGTTTTTCTGGGGGCTGCCAAAGAATCTGAATTAAAATCGATGTTCGCGGAATTCTTCAGCCTGCAATAAATTGCCTGCCGCTCATCTGCATTCAAGCTTCCCGCTTTGCCCCGGTTAAAATAAACGATTAAGGGCTCTCTTTTCTCTATCCGGCCGGTAAAGAATTCGCTTATAACAAATCGGTTTCAGAAACCATGCGGGCACCCTTGACCCGTTTATCTTTTTGTCGGTATATAAAAACATTTTTAGCGAAAAGACATCGTGTCATCAGCAGCAGGAAAGGATTAGACTATTTGCAACCGGTTTTAGCACT
>JARRJQ010000492.1:0-4105 GCA_037388985.1 Desulfobacterales bacterium
AAATTGATCCGAAAAGCGAGGAAATTGCCAATAAGGTGAATTCGCTGACGTCCAGCATCTCAACAAGTTCGCGATATGATTATCTGTTAAGAAATAAGTTGGTTAACACCAATCAGCTTCAGGAGGCATTGGCCATTAGCAAAAAGATCGGCAAAAGTGTCGAGTTCGTCTTGATTGATCGGTTCCAGGTTAAAAAGAAGGAGGTCGGCAAATCTCTATCTATATTTTACGGCTGTCCATTTCATGACTTTGACCCGGACGTACCCGTTCCTGTCGAGCTCACCAACAAATTAAAAAAATCTTTCCTGCTTTATTATTCATGGGTGCCTTTAAGCTGGGATTCAAAAGGCGTGGAGATTCTGGTTGACGATCCACAGGACCTGCGCAAGACCGATCATATCAGAGCGTTGATGACCAATCAGAAAATCAATTTTGCGGTTGGCATAAAAGAAGATATTGAAAAATTCATCCATCATTTTTTCGATCCGCGAGTTGAGAAGCTTGCCGGCAATGTTCTTGAAAACTTAGATGACATCATCCCCGATATTTCCTTTGAGGAGGAGGAAGAAATCGATGATGACGCTACCGGTTTAGATGAGTCATCCAGCCAGGTCGTTAAGTTTGTGGATCAAGTCCTGGTGACTGCATTTCGCAATAAAGCTTCCGATATACATGTTGAGCCTTCGGGTATTACCCGTAAAACGACTATCCGTTTTCGTACCGATGGCGTCTGCCATGAATACATTCAAGTCCCCAACGCCATGGCTCCCGCAATTGTTTCGCGTTTAAAGATAATGGCTGATCTGGACATCGCTGAACGCCGTCGGCCGCAGGACGGAAAAATAACCTTCAAACGTAAAGGAATCCAGGAATTTGAGCTTCGGATCTCCACGATGCCGACAGCCGGTAAATTTGAGGATGCCGTATTGCGGATTTTGACCACCTCAAGTACTCCCAAGCTCGAAGAAATTGGTTTAAACGAGCGTAATCTGTCGGTCATGAAACGGGTCATTGTACGACCCTATGGCCTGATTTTGTGCGTGGGTCCCACCGGATCGGGGAAAACAACGACGCTACATTCTGCGCTTGCCCACATCAACACATCCAGTGTCAAAATCTGGACCGCCGAGGATCCGGTAGAAATCACCCAGGCCGGATTGAGACAGGTACAGGTGAAACCCAAAATCGGTTTGGATTTCGCAAAAATCATGAGGGGGTTTCTCAGACTGGACCCGGATATTATCATGATCGGTGAAATGCGGGATCGCGAAACAGCCGCGACGGCCATTGAAGCATCTCTAACCGGCCATTTGGTGCTATCGACCCTGCACACCAATAATGCGCCGGAGACCCTGACCCGTCTGCTGGATATGGGAATGAATCCGCTGAATATTTCAGATTCATTTTTAGCGGTGCTTGCCCAGAGGCTTGTTAGAAGATTGTGTCGCGATTGCATTGAACCCTATCACCCGGACCAAGAAGAGTTTGGCTATATTGTCGTTGAATACGGCAAACAGGCCTTCGAAAGTTTGGGTATAGAAAATACACCCGAGTTCGAACTTCATCGTTCGCTGGGTTGTGAAAAGTGCAATGGTACCGGATATCGTGGTCGAATGGGCATTCATGAATTAATCGAAGGAACACCCGAAATTAAGACACTAATTAAAAAGCAGGCCACTTCTCAAGATCTGGCAAAACAGGCGGTTAAAGATGGCATGACGACCCTGAAGCAGGACGGGGTCCACAAGGTCTTTAAGAGGTTCACTGATATGAATGAGGTTCGTCGTGTCTGCGTGACATAAAAATTTACAGCTGCTGTGGCAAAAAGCATCCTTAATTTGTCTCATATGCTCTAATTTGTTTAATTTTATGCAAAATAATTTAGCCATAAAGAAAAGTATCACTGAACAGATTTCAAACGGCTCAATTCGAATTAATTCCACAAAAGAGATTGAACAGCTCCTTAAACTATTTCCAAGTGATCCTAAGCTTCTAAAAGGTGCTGATTATTACATGGCCAAGGGGCCGATCAACAAATTGACCGTCCAGCTGAACGAATTCATGGCTGAATTCGAAACGCATCCGGATTTTCCGCCAAAAGTAATGAAAATAATGGAAACCGGAGGTGTTTACCCCCGGCGTGATGCGGTGGAGTTACTTAACGCTCTGAAATTTCATCAAGCCGTTTTTGAAAATTTAGGGATCGGTACTATTGTCGTGGACACCGATGCGCGTATTATTAATGTAAACTCTGCTGCTTTTAATATTTTAGGCAAATCTGCAACGCAAGTCCTCAACATACCGGTGGCTGACCTATTTCCTGCTTCGGCAAAGGCAAAACTGGTGGATACCCTCAAACAAATAATGGCCTTGCCCGAAAAAACAAAAATTAGTTTTTGTGCAGATTTTGAAGGCAGGGCCATCCGCATTACCGTATCCGCTATTTTTCTCTCGACAGCCGAAGCCGGTTGGGTTCTGGCGCTTGAAGATACGGCAAATTATTGCTGATTAAAAATCAAGCTGCCCGACTGCTTTCCCTGCCCGAATCTCCTTGAAGGATCTTCTTTTATCTGCTAAAAATCTATCTTTAGCTTGAAACCTATCCTCGCAGGTAGGCGTTTTTGTAAAATGTCGGTCTAAGGGGGTTTTATGATAAAGGTAGCCGTCGTGGGTGCAACCGGTTATGCCGGGGCGGAACTTGTCAGAATTCTTTCCGGGCATCTGCAAGTTGAATTGAGCATTCTGACATCACGACAGTTCGCCGGGATTAAATTTGATCAGGTCTACCCTGCTATGGCCGGGCGTGTGGATCTGGTCTGTGAGGAGTTGGTAGCAGAAAGAATATGTGATCGCGCAGATGTTGTTTTTACAGCCCTTCCGCATCAATTGCCCATGGCCGTCGTTCCGGAATTTATCAAGCGCGGTCTTCGTGTGGTGGATTTGTCCGCTGATTTTAGATTTAATGATGCGGCCATCTATGAATCCGCTTACCAGCCGCATACTGCGAAGGATTTACTCGACAAAGCCGTTTATGGCTTGTCTGAAATTTATTTTGAGAGCATCCGATCCGCAGTTTTAATCGGCAATCCCGGGTGCTACCCCACCAGTACATTGCTCCCGTTGATCCCTCTGGCGAAAAACGGCCTTTTGGATCTGAACTCATTGATTGTCGATTCAAAATCGGGAGTTTCGGGTGCTGGCCGATCGCTATCGATGGCCAGTCATTTTTGTGAAGTTAATGAATCTTTGAAGGCTTATAAAGTAGCCGGCCATCGACACAATCCGGAAATGGATGCCATTTTAAGCCGCGAGGCTAACCGGCAGGTTCATCTGACTTTTGTACCGCACCTGGTGCCGATGAGTCGGGGAATGCTGACCACCATCTATGCCAACGGGGCCAAAGCGCTGCAGGCTGAGGATATTCGTGACTGTCTTACGGCGGCCTATGCCGATTGTCCGTTCATCCGCTTATGCGCTGATGGACGCGTTCCCGATACGTTGCACGTAAAGGGGACGAACTATTGTGATATCGGCTTCCAGCTGGATAAACGCGCCGATCGTCTCATCATCATATCCGCAATTGACAACCTGGTTAAAGGGGCTGCCGGCCAGGCCGTTCAAAACATGAATATTATGCTGGGTCTGGATGAGTCCACTGGTTTGCTCCAGATGCCATACCCGCTTTGAGCAAGTTATGGGTTATATGGTATTAGTTATTGACTTTTTGAATGGAATGAATTGTATGGTGCAAACAGAACTCAACGAATAACAAATAACAGATAACTATCACTAAAGGAGGTTGAAGATGACGGCTAAGTTAATTAAGGGGACTGAGATCCGCGAAGAAATTTTAAAGGAAATCGCCGATGAAGTTAAAGAAATCAAGGAAAAATATGAAACTGTTCCCGGCCTGGTGACCATTTTAGTCGGAGAAAACCCCGCCTCCATCTCGTATGTGACCCTGAAAATCAAAACCGCCAATCAACTGGGTTTCAAAGAGATTCAAGACAGCCAACCCGAGGATATTTCCGAGGCGGATCTGTTAAGCTTAATTGACAAATACAACCACGATGATTCCATCCACGGTATTTTGGTTCAACTTCCG
>JARRJQ010000493.1:0-5061 GCA_037388985.1 Desulfobacterales bacterium
TCTTCAAATTTGACACCTGACACCTGAACACTGAAACCTCCATTAGAGAAACCATCAGAGCTGAGTATTAAATATTAGAAGGTAAATAAGTTTGCAACCCCTTGACCTCCTCAACACGCGCCTTGAAGGCATCAATCTCATTGAAGCCAGTGCCGGAACAGGCAAGACATATACCATTGAGGGGCTGTTCTTAAGACTGATCCTGGAGAAACAACTATCGGTGGATCAGATCCTGGTCGTCACCTTTACTAAAGCAGCCACCGAAGAGCTACGTGATCGAATTCGGATAAAACTGTCGCAAGCTGAAAGCGCATTTTACAGGGGAGCCAGCAAAGATCATTTTTTGAGTGATTTGCTGAAATATCAAAACGATCATCTGAACGCTGTTGATTTGATTCATGGTGCATTGGTCGAATTTGACAAAGCTTCCATTTTTACCATTCATGGTTTTTGCGCAAAAATCCTTTATGAGCATGCATTTGAGACCGCAAATTTATTTGATACCGAGCTTGTCTCCGACCAAACAGAATGGATACGAGAAGTTGCCGAGGATTTTTGGCGGAAAAATTTTTATGATGCCCCCCTGGAACTGATCAGCTTCTTTAGCAGAAAAATTAAGGGACCTAAGTATTTCTGGCAACTGCTGAATCAAATAAGAGCTGCCGAAGTGAAAATTATGCCGAAGATCAACCAGCCATCTTTGAAAAATCTGACGGCCTTCCGCAACGCTTACCGGCGCCTCAAAGAGCAATGGCCACAGGCGCGTAATGCCGTGATTAAAGCTCTGGGAGATCCCGCACTGAACGCAACTCAATACGGCAGCCTGAAACCTGATGAAAATGGAACCGGTATGAGCAAAAGAGATATTAAAATCATATCTTTGATCGATGCCATGGAAAAATATGTGGCGGGAAACAATGCCGGCTTTCCGCTGTTTGAAAATTTTGAAAAATTCACCGATCAAAAAATTAATAAGGCGGTCAAAAACTGAATTTGAAAATTATTTGGTCTGGCTAAAAACTCAGCTGTTTGATTACGCATCATCGGAGTTAACGGCAAGAAAAACACAAAAAAACATTCAATTTTTCGACGATTTGCTTGTGTTGGTCAAAAAGGCCCTGGCGGCAAAAAGCGGCAATCCGCTTGCGAAAGCCATTCGCCAAAAATATAGAGCTGCTCTCGTAGACGAATTTCAGGATACCGACAACATTCAATACGAAATCTTTTCCCGGCTATTTTCCACCAAAGAAAGTCTGCTGTTTATGATCGGCGATCCTAAACAGGCGATTTACGGCTTTCGCGGGGCGGATATTTTTTCTTACCTAAAAGCCGCCCAGCATGCTCAGGCTAAATTCACGCTTCCGGACAATTGGCGTTCTGAACCCGCGCTGATTTCAGCGGTTAATACGATTTTTTCGAATGTAACAGATCCGTTTATTTTAAAAGAAATCCCATTCGAAAATGCACAGCCGGGGAAAAATGAATTCTCCGGCTCAACGAGAACCAAAACATCGTTAACAATATGGTATCTGGATTCAAGAGCTCATGCACAGCTGAATAAACCGATCACTAAAACCGAATCGCTGCGACTGATCGGCGAGGCGGTTGCCGATGAGATCTGTCGAATCATAACAACAGAATCCGAGCCGTGGCTACCGGGCGATATTGCAGTTCTGGTTCGAACCAACCGCCAGGCCCAACTTGTCAAAGGTTATCTGTCTGCCAGAAGCGTTCCGGCCGTTCTCTACAGCACGGGTAACGTTTTTGATTCCCATGAGGCCATGGAGCTCGAAAAAATTTTACTCGGCATCTCAGCACCTTCCAACCATCAGTACATTAAAGCAGCTCTGGCAATGGACATGCTGGGCGCCAGAGGCGAAGAACTTTTTTCTGCCGAATCCGATATTTTGCAAAGGGAATATCGACTGGCAGCCTTTCACCAATACTTTCAGGTTTGGCGGCGATCCGGGTTAATGGCTATGTTTCGAACGTTATTAACTCGCGAAAAGATCCGGCAGCGACTTTTGGCTTTTTTTGATGGAGAGCGGCGTCTGACAAATTTGCTGCATCTGGCCGAGATTCTTCATCAAGAGTCTGTAAAGAGAAATTTGGGCATTACCGGCGTTTTAAAATGGCTGGCGGAGCAGCGCAATGTTGAATCGCCTCGCTTTGAAGAACACCAGCTGCGTCTGGAAAGCGATGAGCGAGCAGTGAAAATTGTGACCATCCACAAAAGCAAAGGCCTCCAGTATCCGGTGGTTTTTTGTCCTTACGGCTGGGAAAGTTCATTTATAACAGGCAATGAAATAATTTTTCATCAACAGGATAAAGCAGACGGCAGTCAGTGTTTGACTTTGGATCTGGGTTCGGATTCTTATGATCTAAACCTCATCCACGCGCAGAATGAACTGCTGGCCGAAAATGTCCGGCTTTTGTATGTGGCGTTGACGCGTGCAAAATCAAAATGCTACCTGGCGTGGGGTCGAATTAAGTCAGCCGATTCTTCTGCCCTCGCATATCTGCTGCATGGTTCAGACTGCCCTAAAATGGATTACCGCTCTGAAGATCTGATTGCCGCACTGAACAAACATGTTCGCGGAAAATCAGATAAAGAGCGTATTGACGATTTAAATCAGCTGGCGGATAAATCAGGAGGAAGCATCGAGGTCCTCGCTTTGCCCCGGCATGCAGGTCGCGTTTAACCGACATTGATGAGCCTGACCGTGATGCCTTTGCCGACTTGGCCGGACACCTTTTGGTACCGTCTGAACAACGGATCGATTCCCAGAAATCAATGGAGAGCAATCCTATTTTTGGGTTTCCCAAAGGTTCGCATGCCGGTAATTTTTTCCATGATTTGCTCGAGCATCTGGATTACACATCCTGTTCAGTTGACGCTTTGAAGCAATCGATTCAACGCATGCTCTCGACTTATGGCTTTGACAGCGACTGGCAGCCTGTGATCGCCCAGGCCATTTCCCATGTGCTCAATGTTTCGCTAAAAGCCGACCAACCGGAACTTACCCTGAGTTCAATTTCTGTTAAGGACCGCATCAACGAGATGGAATTTTACTTTCCGCTAAATCCGATTGGTCCGCAAACATTATGTTCGATATTTCGACGATACGGCGATATTGAGAACATCGGGAATTTTCCTGTTTTGATGGAAAAATTAGTCTTCAGTCCTGCCGCCGGTTTCATGAAAGGGTATATCGATCTGGTTTTTCAACATGAAAAGCGGTTCTATCTGGTCGATTGGAAATCCAATTATCTGGGTCCAGCCATTGACAGTTATCGCACGCAGGCTATTCGTCAAACCATGCAGGAGAGCTACTATATCCTGCAGTACCATCTGTATGTGCTGGCGCTGTGGCAGTATCTGCGCCAACGTCATCCTGGTTTTCGACCTGAATCTGATTTTGGCGGCGTTTTCTATCTGTTTATCAGGGGAGTGGACAGTACCCGCGGTTCGCAATTCGGAATTTACGATGATTGTCCGCAGCCCTCACTGATCAATGCTTTAGGCAAAGCGCTGATACCAAACTTTACCGAAATTTAATTTGAATGCTTAAGAAATCAACAACAGATGGTCTTTTACAAAAGGGCCTGCTGGCGGAAATTGATATTTATTTTGCAAAATTTATCAGTCGCTTCTCGAAGGATTCTGATCCCGACATATTTTTAGCCTCGGCGCTGGTGAGCCATGCAACCGGTTGCGGTGACATTTGCCTTAATCTGGAAAGGGTTGCTGCCGATGGGTTCATTGGCAAACAGGGCGAGCGGGAGGCCCTCATCTGCCCCGATCTTGGCGTCTGGCTGGCAAAACTGACGGCCAACCCGGCTGTCGGCCGTCCCGGTGAAATCCGCCCGTTAATTCTGGATACGAAAAACCGGCTTTATTTATACCGGTACTGGGATTATGAAAACAAACTCTCTGATTCGATTAAAAAAAGGATCAGCACCCATCCAGCAAAAAAGGATACGGCTCATCTAAAAGACAGCCTGAATCGACTGTTTCCAAAAACCGAGGCGCAGCAGATCAACTGGCAAAAAGTTGCTGCAGCCGTCTGCAGTTTAAGGCATTTAAGCATTATCACGGGGGGGCCGGGGACGGGGAAAACATATGCCGCCACCAAAGTTTTAGCGCTTCTGCTGGAGCTGCACCGCGACAAGGAACTTCGAATCTATCTGACGGCTCCCACCGGAAAAGCCGCCGCCAGATTGAAAGAAACCGTCGAAGCGGCCAAAAACGGCCTTGACGGCCATGATTCAATTAAGGCCGCGATTCCATCAGAAGTTTTAACCATTCACCGGCTACTTAAACCCATAAAGGACAGCCCTTATTTTTATCATAACCGGGAAAATCCGCTGATAGCGGATGTCGTCGTTGTGGATGAGGCCTCGATGGTTGATCTGGCCCTGATGGTCAAGCTGTTTCAGGCGGTTCCCGAAAAAACACGTTTGATTTTAATGGGCGACAAGGATCAACTGGCCTCGGTGGAAGCAGGTGCGGTTCTGGGAGATATCTGCGACCGGGATGTGATGCACGGTTTTTCAGCCCCCTTCATGCATGAGCTCAAAGAATTGACCGGAGAGGATATCGAAACGGAAATTAAAGTGATCGACGGGCAATCCGGACTGCAAGACTCTATCGTTGTATTGCAAAAGAGTTACCGTTTTGCAGCCGACAGCGCCATCAACGTGTTAAGCCGGGCAGTCAACCAGGCAGACAGTAATACAGCAATCACCATGCTTGAAAACGCAGATGGTAACGTCCTCTCGTACGAACAATTGCCCGCAAATGACTCTTTACTGAAAAGGCTGGCAGAACAAATCGTATCTGGATATCGGTCCTATCTGCAAACCAATGATCCGGCCCAGGCCCTTCACCACCTGCGGCGCTTTAAAATACTTTGTACCTTAAATATCGGCCCACTGGGCGTTCAGGCGGTCAATAAACTTGCCGAACAGGTATTGAGCCGGGAAAATCTGATCCAACTAGATCCGATGAGAGAAAACCCCTGGTATGCCGGCCGGCCGGTGTTAATCACTCGCAACAAT
>JARRJQ010000494.1:0-5867 GCA_037388985.1 Desulfobacterales bacterium
TGGGTCGTCAGTTCATGATAAGCCAGGGCGGAGATTAGGCAAATGATTCCATTAGGCACCCTTTTGGCAACTTCTGCAAGGCTGACTTGAGCGGGGATTTCCATATCGGCGAGCTGGTAAAGCCCACGGGATACCTGAATGAGAATCCCTTCGTCGCGGAGCCCGTACAGGGTTCTGCGGTGGATTCCCCTCTCAAGGGCTTCGCCTGTGCGAATAAGTCCCCCAGCGGTCTTTATATACTCTATGGCTTTCTCTTTTGCTGAATTCATAACTCGTATGGTACAAAAATGCAGGCAAAGTGTCAAGTTTGCCGACGATTTTGTACCAAAATAGAGGGGGGCGTCCATTAATATAAATAACTTTAGGTCGCCCTGAGGTTATAAAGGCAGAAGCAGTTTGGATTTCGATACGAGGCTGTTCAGATATACACAAACAAATAAAATAACGGTAAAAGGTACAAGGTCCAGGGCTCAAGGCACACGGTTCAGGGGTTCAAAACTTTAGGACTGAGTGCTGAGGACTGAGGTCTGAGGTCAAAAATCTAAGCTGGAAGGCTAGGATGCTGGGAAAATTAACAATGGGACGCAGATGAACACAGATATACACAGTAAAAAATTAAAATTTAAGCCATAAAATCTGCGTTAACCTGTGAAAATCTGCCTGCCCGGTTAAATATCTCATTTGAGATCAGCGTAGCGGATTTAACCGGGGTGTCCTATAAAGCACTGGCAGCTCCTCGGTTAAATTCGCTTCGCTTCAATCCTACGGATTATTTAACTGGGCAAGCACGGTTCATGGTACAGGGTAGGGCGCTTTTGGCGGCCAGATCATAGCTGATAGCTCATAGGTCATAGTACCTGAAGATTATGCAAATATATCAGGCTAAAATTTATACATAGACTTGCCCTATTAAATTTTTCCGGAGGGAATCGAGCGCAGCGGACTTGTCCGCCGATCTTTGTGGAGAATTTAACTGGGCATGCGCAGATTTCAAAGGCCAGGTTCTAGAACAATTCTTCCGGCGGGATAAGCAGAATTTCATCCAGGGATATTCCCTTAAATCCGACGAGTAATTTTCTTTTTACCTTAAATTCTTCAGAAAAAGCTGCAATGCCCGGTAAACTGCCTTTATTGCGTCCGCTCTTGACCTCTATGGCGATTAACTCATTTTTTCGACTCAACACAAAATCGACTTCACGATTTCGGCTGGACCAGTAAAAGAGCTCCATATTTTTCCCTATAATTCCATTGGCCAGAGAGCTGCCGATGGCGGATTCCACCAATCTTCCCCAATAATCCGGATCCTGTTTTGCTTCCCCCAGTTTGTCGGGACCTGAAGCGGACATCAGCGCGGTATTGAGAACCAGAAGTTTAGGACTGGATGCCCTCTGGCGGACACGCTGCCCGGCATATTTAGATAACCCTGTCATAAGGCCGGCACTTTGAAGCAGATCCAGGTAGTGAGCAAGAGTCGTGGTGTTTCCGGCATCCTGAAGCTGGCCCAGCATTTTTTGATAAGAAAGAATCTGCCCTGAATAGTTGCATCCCAATTGAAACAGGCGCCGCAAAAGTGCCGGCTTATCAACTCTTGTCATGAGCAAAATGTCTCTTGAAATCGTCGTCTCAGCCGAAGAACCCAAAATAATTACATGCAGGGGCAGTTGATTTGCAGTGTCTTCATCCCATAACCGTTTGACTGTTTCAGACCAGCCGGTTATTTTTTGGATCTCATCTAAAATCAGTAAGACTTTTTTCTTCCGGGCGCCGGATTTGGTTTTAACCCGGGCAACCTCCCATTGTTGCTCAATCCACGTGCGGTCTTTTAAGGCCGGTTCATCGGCTGTGGCATAATGGCTTGCGATTTTAATGCCGGCCATAGCCTGCCTTGCCAATGTCGTTTTTCCGGTCTGACGGGGGCCGGAGAGCACCTGAACAAATCTTCTGGGCTCGGCCAATCTGGTCATAAGGGCTTTATAAATATTTCTTTTGTACATAAATTTGTGCTCCCTTTTACAAAATACTCAATAGTATGAGTAAATTTACTCAAACAATTGAGTATTTGTCAAGAGTTTTCTAAATGAAACTAAGGAGGGGTCAGGACTTGATTCTTGACAATTCCGCTTTTTTTAAGAAAAAGCACTCGATCTTCTTTGGACTCATTTCTTAACAGCATTTTGCTGCCGCTCCGGTTAAATCCTCCACAAAGATTGGTGGACAAACCCGCTTCGTTCCGAATTATTCCGGGTTATCAGAAAATTAGCTGATAGCGGGTGCCGGCGCTTTGCCCTAATTTCTGGATAAACGCTTTTTTGACAAGCGTCTGAAGTGCGTATTGAGCCGTACGGCGCGGCATGCCTGTATCCTTTTCGATATCGGAGACCTTCAGGCGTTTCTCCGGGCTGGATTTGAAGCAATCCAAAACGGCCAGGGCTGATTGGGAAAGCTTTTGTAACTGTGCATAGCGCTTACGATAAACCTCGATATCGGACAGGGATGACCTGAGAATCTTAATGAAGAACCAGGCCAGAGGCTCAATTTTGTATTTTTGTGGATCATTATGAAATTTGCCTTCCGAGCATTGGTGCAGCGTGGTGTAATAAAGAGAACGGTTTTGCTCAATATGTCGATCAATTGCAATATATGGCGTAATTTCCTTTAAATATTTATCGTCAGATTGGAGCAAAGACAGAATAAAGAGCGCTCGCCCCAGCCGGCCATTGCCATCCTGGAAAGGGTGAATCGCCAAAAACCGAAATACAAACTCTGTCGCAACCAATATAGGCCAGGGATTTTCGTGAATGTTTAAATTATACCAGTTTACCAGATCCGCCATTGCCGTGCTCGTAATTATCCCTGGAGGGGATGGCTCCAGGACCACCTTTTGTTCGCCGGTTTCGTGATTGATCAAAACAACCCGGTTAGGGGTTTTCTTGTATCCGCCGGCGAAATTTGCAGCCTGAGGATAATACCTGAGCAAATCGTGGTGCAGGCCTCGAATGATTGCTTCTGTTAAAGGGAAAAGCTCTTCTGCCTGAAGATAAACCGTTGAAAGGATCTGCCGGCAGCCCACCACCTCTTCGACGCTGCGTTCTCGATCTTTTCTAAGCTTGTCTAAAATAAATATTTTGTTTTCTTCAAATGCCGTTGTTTTGCCATCTCTTTGCAGGATCGTATCGACCCACTCGATTTCTTGGTCCGTCAAAACGGCATTTTCGATCCGGGTAGAAGCCCCGATATTGCTGATTAAAGCAAAGCGATGGAGATATTTCGCTTCTTCAGGTGATAAGTTTCTCAAATTTGTATATAATTCTACAAGGCTGCCCTGTAAAAGCCTGAGTTCGCTTTCCAATTTGTGGTCGGGTGCAAACGATAGCATTTAGGTCTCCATTTAATCGATGTGAAACGATTGTACAATAATGCGCAATAATGCGCAATATATTTTTATTTTTATTGCGCATTATTGCGCAATAAGATCATAAAAGTATTATGAAGGGGAGTCGAGGAGATTTATAATAAGGCTCACGGCTCCCCTGTTAAATTCGCTTCGCTCGTTTTCTTCGAAAAATTTAACTGGGCAAGCACGGTACAAGGTTCAAAGGTTCAAAAATTTAGGACTGAGTGCTGAGGACCCGTCTTCGTCACGCTATGAGCGTGACTACGCCGCGGCAGGCCCGTCTTCGCTCTTGCAAGCTTCTCCGCGGCAGGCTGAGGTAAAAAATCTAGACTGGGAGGCTAGGATGCTGGGAAGATTAATATTGGGACACAGACCCATCTTCGCTAAAGCTACGCCGCGGCAGGCTACACACAGATATACACGGTAAAAAATTATAATTTAAACATAATATCTGCGTTAACCTGTGAAAATCTGCCTACCCGGTTAAATATCTCATTTGAGATCAGCGTAGCGGATTTAACCGGGGTGTCCTATAAAGCACTGACAGCTTCCCGTTCAAAGGTTCAAACTTGATCTGACAACACTCTGAGTTGCGATATGTTTACAGTATCTGTAATTATGAGGTCGCAAGATACTTGGTTTTTATTGATCATATCTGCAATTTAGGCTGAGTTGCGATTGGAGATACCGCAAGTTATTAAATAGTTAGAAAAGCTGATGTACATAACAGGTATCCACAAGCCGGATTAATAAAGAGGCAGGCTGTTTGACCCTGCCTTCTTTCTTGGAGTCCTAGCTTGCAGTTTCCAGCGGCTGCCATTGCCATCCATCATCCTTCACGTCGATGTAACCTAGCCCTGGGAAAGGGAAGTGAAAGGCGAGCATCAAGGCTTTCTGACTTGCAATCGTTTGCAGAATCTGCCGTCTAGTGGCTACCGCTTGATTGGGGGCAAAATCAACTACTGCATACCATTCTGGCTGCTCCAGATGGATAGGATGAAGCGCTGCATCAGAGATGCACATTAGGTGCTCGCCTTCGGAAGAGATTTCCAGCGCCATATGTCCCGGAGTGTGGCCGGGTGCAGCAACGGCACGTATACCAGGCACGATCTCTTCCTCGCGATCAAAAAGGGCGACTTTTCCTTGAATCGGTGGGAGATTCTCGCGTGCGAATTTTACAAGGATTTCTCTAACGTGTTCATCAAGTTTCTGTTCGGCCTGGTCTGAGGTCCAAAAATCCCACTCTTCTTTCCACATAACATAGCGTGCGTAAGGAAAAGCTGGCTTCCCATCAGCATCAATGTTTCCGCCAATGTGGTCTGGATGTCCATGCGTGAGGATGACCGTGTCAATTTCGTCAGGGGCAACCCGCGCTTTCTGTAGGTTCTGCATGAGTCTACCTGTGGTTGGGGCAAGGTCGCCTGCACCCGTATCAACCAGCACCAAGTGGTCATCCGTTTTAGCTACCAAACAGATGTAGGGGCTCGTCCACTCAATCCATTGCTCCGGCTGTAAATTGTGCTGGATAAGAACCTGCTCAAGACCTTCCTTTGGTGCATTGGTAAAAAGAAGGGTAGCAGGGGGAGGAAAGGTTGGGGATGTGTAGGTGAGGGTACCGTCGCTGACGGCTATACATTCGACCCTCCCTATCTTAAAGTGATAAATTTCATTGTTCATGGTCATCCTCCTTGTAATCTTCGCCTGACTTGTTTGGGAAAAATATTGACGTTTATCTTGGAAAGAAAACAACTAAGAGATTAAAAATCCGTTTAACAAATGAGCAGGAATCGCAAAGAAGAGACCATAAAAACTGGCAGTAGGAGTGAGGTTCCGCTTCAGTCAGCGCAATATGACACTTTGTTACCAAGATGCTTTTCTAAATGTCAACGAAAATCTCGTCAGATGGCTCTAATTTGGAATCTGAAATATCACTATCAAAATTAACCGTCACGTTGTGATCCGTTCAGATTATCTCACAAAAATCCCGCATTTCGATGTTTGTGGCATCTTTTCCTAACACAGTTTCGCAAAAACGTCATGTACATTGAGAGTACCTGCAAAAAACCACGCCTTTGAAAACCTGTGATATCATAAAATATCACAACATGCCCCATTTTGAGATATGTAGATGATACATGCAATCCAAACTAAATTTGTCAGCTCACCAGATATTGTGGTTTATTGTCAATTAGCATACCCCCAAAATATGTTTGACCCAATATAATTTGGTGATATATATGATTTAATTAACTTGAAGCTCCTCCGCAAGCGGATCGAATACGCTTTTCAAGTGAAGCCGATTCAAGCTGCACAGCACATTTCCTAACTGGTAATTTTTTCTGATCATTTCTGTCTATTAATCGCCAAAAAGAATGGAGGCACCCATGACTGAAGAGCGTGCCAAGCGCAAACTCAGCGGCATCCTCAGTGCCGATGCCGTGGGTTACAGCCGACTGATGCATAAAGATGAGGC
>JARRJQ010000495.1:0-2430 GCA_037388985.1 Desulfobacterales bacterium
CATTCTGGACGGCATCGCGGATCATATGAAAGAGTATGAAGATCGCTACACATTTCTGCCGGTAAATTTGCCAGAGCCTTCTATTGGAGATGTCGTCACCGTCCTGAAAGACACCGGCATGTAATTCAAAAGAATTTCAGCCCCGGAGTCTTTCAGTATGGTGACCACATCTCCCATAGAAGGCTCTGGCAGATCTGTCGGTAAAAATGTGTAGCGGTCTTCATATTCTTTCATATGATCCGCGATGCCGTCCAGAATACGTCCCATTTTTACGGTGACCCCGGATTCGGGCAGATGGTCGCAGAACCTTTTGGTGCAATTTGGATCAGAAAATATCGCCTGGTGGACATCTTTGCCGACTTTGCGCTTGTCGATATCAAAAGCAGCAACCACTTCGATATCGCCGGGCGTGTAACCTCCAATTTCCCAGTGCATCAGGCCAATGGCATTTTCAGGATTTCTGCTGCGATAATAGTAAATGCCCTGGATCAGCGAACTGGCACAATTTCCCACACCTGCAATGGCAATTCTTATATTACTCATATCTGTCACCCCTCCTTTTTATCCCAATTCGTGTTGCTCCATCTCTCCAGAAGTCGGCCCAAAAAGTGAAACCCCGGCACCTGGCAACAGATCTTTCTTTAGGTCAAAAACTTAAACAGCTGTATGGTAAATTTGAAATCTATGTTGTTGATGCGCATGTTGAAAAAGGATTTTCGAGATGCACTTTTCACCCCCCTGCATCCATCTCGATTCCAACAGTCGCTCATCTTGAGGCTCAGAGTAGTATGGCAAATTAAATTTGTCGAGTCTAATCTTCAGAAAGTTTTCGGCAGCACCCCTTATTTCTGACTCAGGTGAAGCCTTTGATCCAAATGCAGTCCAGAAAAGCTGCGATAATCGGCATAGGAAACACCTGTATGCGGCTTAAATGACTTATCACTCATGTTTATTAAAGGAAAGCTTATTTGGTGCTTTGCTAAGATAAGCATTCAGCTATTAATTTCAATAAGTGTGAGCTGGGTTAATTTCTTGCATATCACCGGTTTGTCTGTCAAGAGGCAGACTCTATATTTTTGAATTTGGATTGCTACCTTACCGGTACGGCCAGACTTAAATAATGATTATTTTCTTCAAACATCATTTTTTTATCTACCATCATTCTTAGAAATTTCAAAATCTTATCTCCCGGCAGGTCTGTGAATTCTGTAAAAATAGCCTTCATTGAGCGAGGCTTTTGGCAATGCAGGTAAATTAATCTGGAAGTGCCGACCAAACGATGGCTTACAGGTTCGTTCCGAAATCGTCTTTGGCGAATAATGATAAAATCGCCTCCATCGCGGAAATTCAAGATCGGAAGATCACCCGGCCCGCTGTGAATTTCGGCATATTGTTTTTGCCACAGGGAGAGCTTTTCGTTTACCGGCCGCCAGATTTTTCGCTGGTATGTCAGATTTCCCCGGTAAGCCTGGATGATAAACGGGACTTTTCGATAAACCTCCCGGGGAAAGAGATACGCCCAATTGGGGTGATTAAATACTGCCTTGAGGCCATATTTTTTCGGCTGCTGCCACACCGGACTTCCCAAGCCCAGCCAGAAATCCACCGCTTTAAGCGGATAAAAAGGCAGAACAAACTCAAGGGTTTTTAGCGTCTCAGATACATCTTGTTCGTCACTTGCCGGAAATTGCAGAATTAGATTTGAAATGCTTCTGATATCAAGAGCTTCGCAATTTTTCATGATTTCAATATTTTGAATGGCGGTGGTTCCTTTGCGCAGTTTCTTCAGCAGCCGGCTGCTGAGGGCTTCTATACCAATTTGTACCTCCCGCATTCCGCAATCCCGCAAGGCCTTTAATTCCGTCCATGTCGTTGTTGCTCTTACTTCCCCGAACAGACGCAAGTCTTTCTTGAGGTTGCCAATTTGCTTGAATATTTTGATGGTATCCCGCTTTGGCAGCACGTTATCCATGAGTGCCACTGAAAGCGTCTGGTATCGGCGCGTCAGATAATCGATTTCAGAAACCACCTGAGAAGCTGATTTACAGCGGTAACCGCTCCACTGAAGGTTCAGGTTGCAGAAGGCACATCCAGCAACTTTGCCGGCTCCGACGGCACCTTTCCACCAGCATCCCCGCGATATTTCAACCGGCAGGGTAGGAAAGAAGGTCTTACGGGCATTAAAGGTTTTGAGCAAATTAAAATAACTATCGTAATCCGGCCTTGGCAGCCGACTCAATGTCTCCAGCTGTGAGAAAGACGCCGCACCCTTACTATCGCTGCCCATCACTTTGGTGATAACCCCCTGAATTTTTATTGAATTTAAGCTATGCGGCGTGCGTTTGAGATGCTCGACAATATGATATAAAGGCATTTCACCTTCACCATTTACGACAAGATCGATCTCCGGGAATTTTTTTAAAAGGCCAT
>JARRJQ010000496.1:0-2419 GCA_037388985.1 Desulfobacterales bacterium
AAAAGCCGTTTACCAAAAATTACGCCGGCGTCAGCGACAAAATAATCAAGGGGGGATAAAATGGTCAACAAAGTGAAATCTATTTTTGATATACGGAAGCGGAACAAGGGAAGATTATTTGTCGTGCTGATTTTTTTCCTTGTGTCTTTTTCGCTTGCGCGATTATACAGCCTCTATATTGACGTATTTGTTTACATAAGAGGGTATCATATCCACCACTTCTACTACGGCGCATTAGCCCTTTCCTCAGGCGGTATTCTGGGAATTCTGAGCACCAACAATAACATGAAAAGGATTTTCATTGCCAGCGCCCTGATCGGAATCGGCATGGGCCTGTTCGCCGATGAACTCGGGCTGCTTCTCAACAGCACCAGCGGCACAAGGATGAGTGAATACTTCTTCCCCGACATTGGCGATATTATCCTGACCATCACGTGCGGCATCGTTTTCTTGATCGCAATCGCCGACACGGACATCAAAGCCTTTATGCACAAGTTTTCATCCCTAAGATCGGTCTTTTCAAGGCGATAACTCAACTTACCTGGCTTAAAAGGCGGTTTGACATGCTTCACCAATTCGTCGTCTGGTTTGCAAATACAGTTGGCCAGTCCGGGGTCATTGCCGGAAACGGGATCAGCTACTGGCCTGGCCGCAAAAACAATGAGATTCAAATCGACCGCGAGCGTCGCGGGTTGGATTGGGATTGCACGCTATTGCCGGTATGGGAAAAGGTGAAGTGATGGTTTTTCCATTACAGCAAGTGGCCCAATTAATATTCTCCTATAAGTATCTGGTTTTGTTTCCGGTTATGGTAGTTGAAGGCCCCATTATTACGGTCATCGCGGGCTTTCTTGTATCCTTGGGGCACCTCAATGGTCTCGCCACCTATGTGGTGCTGGTTGCCGGCGATGTGACCGGCGATAGCATTTATTACGTAATCGGCCGCTGGAGCAAAGGGCCGTTTTTGGGAAGATGGGGCCGATTTTTGGGGATAACGGAAAGGCGGCTCAGTCAACTGGAAAAATACTTTTACCGGCACAAAACAAAGACTTTGCTGATCGGCAAATGGTCCCATGCAATCGGTGCGCCGGTTCTGGCGGCCGCCGGCCTGGCCAGGGTGCCGTATGAACAGTTCCTTGCGATTAATTTCTTGGCAACCCTGCCCAAGACCCTGCTGCTGCTTCTGATCGGCTTTTATTTCGGCCGAAGCTATAAAAGAATAGCAGCCTACCTGGACTATACAGCAATTGTTATGATCGCCTTGGCATCTTTGCTGGTCGTCCTTTTTGTAGTAATGAAGGTAATTTCCAGACATTTTTTCAACAGGGAGTAAGCTAACAATGAAGATCCTGATTGCTGCAGATACCTACTACCCGCATGTGAACGGTGCTTCGTATTTTACCCAACGTCTCGCGTTTTATCTTCAGCAGCGAGGCCATCGGATCCTGGTCATTGCTCCTTCCAGGACCTTTAAAAATGAATTTTACACCCATGAAACACCGATCCAAGGGATTCGTTCAATTCCTGTTCTCATTCATAAGGATTTTCGGGTTTCACCGCCTTTCTTGTTGGGTAGCATTGTTGAGAATGTCATCGCTTCATATGCACCCGAGGTCATCCATGTGCAAGGCCATTTCTTTATCTGTAAAGCGGTGCTGAAGGAAGCGAAGAAGCTGGGGCTGCCGACGGTGGGGACCAACCATTTTATGCCGGAAAACCTTACCCATTATACACATCTTCCTGCCTTTGCGGTGAGTTGGTTACAAAAGTGGGGCTGGAAGTGGTTTCGGGCTGTTTTCGAAAAGCTGGATATTGTAACAACACCTACCCAGACGGCCGCGAGATTGCTTCAACAAATCGGTTTAAAAAAAGAGGTGCTTCCTATCTCATGCGGCATTGACCGAAGCCGATTTTGCCCTTCGGCCAACGGGAATGGCTTAAGGAAAAAATACAGCCTTCCGGATGGCAAAAAAATCCTGCTGTATGTCGGCCGAGTGGACAGAGAAAAAAACATCGATATCATTCTGCGCGGGTTTTCTCGTGTGGTCCGTACAAGCAACTTGCATCTTGTCATTGCGGGCCGAGGGGCTGAAGAAATTCGCCTCAAAAGGCTTGAGCGCTCATTGGAGCTCCATGAACGCGTGACATTTACGGGCTTTGTGCCGGATGAGGATCTGCCCGGTCTCTATGCGATGGCCGATTGTTTTATCATTGCCGGCACCGCGGAGTTGCAAAGCATTGTCACGCTGGAAGCCATGGCCTCCGGTTTACCGGTGATCGGCGTTCGGGCCATGGCACTTCCCGAACTGGTTAACACCGGTGCAAATGGGTGTCTTTTTGATCCCGGAGACGAAAGCGGCATTGCCGATTGTATCACAGCGGTTTTTTCGGACGGCTCGCGATGGAAAGAGATGAGCAC
>JARRJQ010000497.1:0-2402 GCA_037388985.1 Desulfobacterales bacterium
GGATGAGTGACAGCTGGTCGGCGTCATGGGCCAGCACAGCCTCCTTAGATTGGTTTTCATTGAATTCTTTTATGAGAGCGGTTATGGATGATGCAAAAGGAAGGTGCCGGGTAGCGTCTTCAAGAGCCTTGGCATCATCGGCGGTGACGTATGTTTTCTGGACCGTATTGAGATCCCCTGTTCTGGCTTCCGGAAGATCATGCAGCAGGCACATGGTGATCAATTTGAGCGCGTCGATTTCGGGATCTAACTGGGACAGCACATAAGCAATAAATGTGGTGCTAAATGTATGTTCGGCTATGGATTCATTACCTGCACCGAGAAAATGATATCCCGATCGCGGAATTTCTTTGAGCATTTTCGCTTCAAAGAGCAAGTTGGCGATATGTTTCATAAAAGCTCCTCAGTAAACGTATCGATTCTTGGGTCATGATCAGATCGAAGATAGCTTATATCCTGTTTTATTTAGCGATGGAAGTCATTAAACGCAAGCCGAAATTGGATAATATAAATACCGGTCCAAATTTGTTGACACCTTATTTATTTTCATTATAATCTGAAATGTTTAACTGGGATAATGTCAGGCTCATTTACCGCCACTATCCTTACTGGTTCTGCGTTGAAGGCCTGTTTGCCCTCATAATCGGAACCGAAATTTTGGATTGGAGATATTTTTATGGGTTTTGCTCAGATTGACATTGTCAATATGATTCGAAATGCGGGACCGGTGGTCCAATTTGTCCTGCTGTTGCTGCTCTTTTTTTCTATCATGTCCTGGGCGATCATACTGATTAAATACCGTTACATCCGCAAGGCTTATAAAGAATCGGCTGAGTTTACCGATTTTTTCTGGAAAAGCCGCGATCTATCCAATGCGTTTGCCAAAGCAAAGCAGCTCCCGGGCAGTCCCGTTGCGCGGCTATTTAGAATCGGCTATGTAGAGCTCAAAAAACTGAGTCAATCTGCGACGCCGGTCAGCCCGGCCGTGGCTCAGTCCACCGGCGGTAAAAGCATGTCTCTGGATGCCCGATTCACCGGAACAGACAACATCAAGCGCGCGTTGCGCCGGGCGATTACAACCGAGATGACCCGAGTGTCGCAGATGGTGCCTTTTTTAGCAACCACCGGTAATACAGCCCCGTTTATTGGCCTGTTTGGCACGGTCTGGGGAATCATGCATTCATTTGCCGGTATTGGTCAGAAGGGTTCTGCCAACCTGGCGGTCGTGGCCCCAGGAATTTCAGAGGCACTGGTCGCTACGGCTGCCGGTTTGGCCGCCGCAATTCCTGCGGTCATTGCATTCAATTTTTTCATGAGCAAAATAAATGTCGTTGAATCCGAGCTTCAGAGCTTTTCGGCTGATTTCTTAAATATTGTCGAGCGTGATATTTTGCGGATAGAGAGGAGAAAAGCATGACAGCCGGAGGCAAAAACGGCCACTTCATGTCCGATATCAACGTAACGCCGTTGGTAGATGTGATGCTGGTTCTTTTGATCATTTTTATGGTGACTGCTCCGATGATGATGCAAGGAGTGGATGTATCTTTGCCGGAAGCCACCGCTGAGCCACTGAAATCGGAAAAAGAAAATTTGATTATCACCATCAACAAAGAAAATCAGGTGTTTATCAGCGACTTTCAGGTTAGCGTTGATGGTTTGGGGGAAAAGTTGAAAAAAATACTGGAAGGCCGTTCCGATCGGGAAGTCTATTTAAAGGCGGATAAGGACATTTCCTATGGAACAGTGGTCCGGGTTATGGCGGAAATCAAGGGCGCCGGAGTGGAAAAATTGGGTATGGTCACAGAGCCTGCTGAATTCGAAAAAGAAAACAAAAAGTCAAAATCAAAATAATAATGCAGGATATCAAACATGCTTATGCCGGACGATTCCAGGAGGCGGGCAATCATTCCCCATCGCTTGTACTTCCTTTCGGCATCTCGTTTCTTTTTCACCTGGTAATTATTGGTATGTTGATTTTTTTACCGGAGTTTGGTTCACGCTATCGATATCGACCCGGAGTGGTCAATGTCAGCCTTGTCTCTTTGCCGGCGGCTGGGCCGGCATCCGCTGGCCCTCCCGCTTCGGTTGTAACCCCAAAACCGGTTGAGCAGAAACCACCGGAAAAGCCGGCCGTTAAGATTCCGGAACCCCCCAAACCGGCTCCGGTTGTTAAAAAGCCTCCCGAAGCCGTATCGCTGGCGCCTAAGCCAAAAAAAGCCAAAGAATCGCTGAAGCAAAAGACCATTAAGCCGGAAAAAATAATTGACTCGGCGATTGAGCGGATTGAAAAGAAGGTCGAGAAAACAGAAACTGATTCTGTAGCGGCCGCCATTGATCAACTAAAGCGCAAGGTTGCTGAAGGCGAATCCAAATCTGGAGAGGGATTAGGGGGGACATCTGGC
>JARRJQ010000498.1:0-2362 GCA_037388985.1 Desulfobacterales bacterium
GCCGTCAACGGTGATCACCACCATGGGCATTTTAGGTTTTGATTCGAAATCCAAAGAAATGAAGCTTATTTCCCTTCATCCAGGTGTCACGGTGGATGCAGTTCGGGCCAATACCGGATGGCCGCTACAGGTTGCCGAGGATCTGACTCAAACTCCCGAGCCGACGGAGAATGAATTGAGTATGCTGCATCGCTTTGACCCCCACGGGTATTGGACTGGAAATTAAATCCTGCCCGCTATCCGTGATTCGTTGCCTAAAACCCTTCAAAAAAATCGGCGGTCAACAGCTGCGACTTCCCGCAGGGCGATCTTACCTATCGGCATCGAAATCCCGGCAGGAGCCGGTTTTATGACGCTCGATCCAAAATAACTGTTGAATTTAATCAAGGTTCAGGGGGGCTTTTCTGCAGTCGCACGGTTTGCGCTCGCCAAACAAATGAATTCCATTGAGAAATTAATATTTTTGTTGACAAAAAATGATTCTGTTGTGATATTGCACGGCGCGGGGAGATATACGATTTGAGGTTAGTATTAGCTTTACAGAAAACTTCAAACTTAGGAGGTACAAATGACTTTTAAAAAATTGACTTTGTCTGCGACACTAGCTCTGATTATTGTTGGTTTGACGATTGGACCTGCCCTGGCCGCCGGACCGTCATTGGAAGCATGGAAGCCCGCCTTCGATCCGTCAACCGCCAAATACAAATTCATTGTGTCGAATGTATCCCATCCTGTTTTAAAAGGCGTCTATACCGGATTTGCGATCCGGGATGAATTGTGGAAACGAACAAACGGCCAGATGTATCTCGATTATAAACCATTCTCCATGCTCGGTGGAGAGGTTGAAGTCCTCAATCAGCTGCAAATGGGTGCGATTCAGGGTATGGCGGTCAGTTCGGTGGCATCGACCAACCTTGGCCCGCGTTTCGGAGTGGTCAATCTGCCGTTTTTGATTGATTCTTTTGAGAAACTCGAAAAATTTGTCAACAGCGGCAAGCTTTTTGATCATTTTCTGATGGCCATGGATCATCAGGGAATCATGGGGGTGGATATTTGCAGTTACGGCAATTACGGCTGGGCCACCACCATACCGGTAAGGACGATTGCGGATGCAAAAAAGGTCAAATTCCGCATCGCCGAAGCCGCGGTCAATAAGCTGACTTACGAGGCGTGGGGACTTAATGCTGTGGTGATGCCCTGGCCCGATGTGCCGGTAGCCCTCAAGCAGGGCGTTATCACCGGACTGGATCATACGCTGACAGTATGCAGCATCACCAAGAAATTTGAAGTGGCCAAATATTTTACCGAGATCAATTACGCCCAGGGTCTTTTCATCTGGATTTTTAACAAAGCCTGGTTTAACAGCCTGCCAGCCGATCTGCAGAAAACTCTGGTGCAAACGGTAAAAGATGTCTGTGCCCAGGCACGCGTGGCCGCCAAGAAGCAGGAATTGGAACAACGCGCTGCCGCTCAGAAAGACTATGGTGTTGAATTTTTTCAATTGCCGGCTAATGATATGGCAACCCTCAAAGAAGAGGCCAATTCGGTTCATGTCAAGTTTGCGCCCGAAATTGACAAGCTGTATCCCAGTGATAAATATCGTCCGGCGAATTATTTAGAAGAAGTCCAAAAATATATGGGTTACAGCAAGTAGTTTGTTTTTCTTATCCCAAAAACCATAAGGGGCTTTGGTTTGACCGAAGCCCCTTTTGCTAATCCCTAGTCGGTGAGGGGGGAAGCGATGTTTGGAAAGATCCTGAATTTTGTGGACAGGGTGCTCAGCTTTTTTGAAGAATGGACGCTCTTTATCACGGTCATCGTGGCATTGGTATCGCTTTTTTTCAACGTGGTTTTAAGATACGGGTTTAATTATTCGCTGGCCTGGTCGGAAGAATTGGTGCGTGAGGTCATTATTTACACCACCTTTATCGGTTGCAGTGCGGCAGTCAAAAGCCGCACCCTGATTAAGATCGATGCCTCTGTGCAACTATTTCCCAAACTAAAAATCCCCTTAACTTTTTTCAGCAATATCGTTGTCGGAATTTTTTCGATAATTATGATTTATTACGGTTGGCAGATGGCGGCCCTTCAAGTGCGCACTTTCCAGAAAACGATTATCATGCAAATTCCACTGGTATATCTTTATGCGATTTTACCCCTGATGGGCTCCATGATGCTCATTCGGGTGATTCAGGTCGTATACCAGGACGTCCAGGAACTCCGGGCGCAAAAGGTTCAACGCTAGCATCAAGCAATCGAATTTCTTCATAAGTATATCTTAAGACTTTGGAAACCAGCCATATTATTATCCTGGCGATCCTTTTGGGATGTATGGCCACTTATATCCCCGTTTACATGTGTC
>JARRJQ010000499.1:0-3760 GCA_037388985.1 Desulfobacterales bacterium
AGGTTAATTCATTAATAAGATTTTTGACCCGCTTTTCGATTTCATCACGGACATCACGCATAAAGTCGAGTGGCTTGCCGGCCGGGTCCGGCAGATCCCAATTTCGAATCTGAGCCCCGGTAACAATAGGACATTCGTATTCGCACCCCATGGTGATAATATATTGCGGAATGGTGTTTGAAATGGCCGACTCGATGCTTTGCGGAACGCGAAAGGCCATATCGATTCCTTTTTCATGCATGACCGAAACCATATCCGGATTGACGTTGTTCGCCGGCTGGCTGCCCCCGTTGATAACCTCAAGTTTATCTCCGGCCAGGTATTGAGCAAATGCACTGGCCATCTGGCTGCGGCACGCATTTTCGCGGCAGGCAAACAAAAGTTTTTTTCGGCCAAGCAGCGGCTGGAGAAGAGCAGCGGCAGCTTTTTCGACGTCCTCATTCACTGTTGGATGGTTGGCCATATCTTTAAGGCCTTCAATATTGCGATAGGTCAAACTGCCTGCATATCGGGCATCGATGGCATCGAAAAAATATTGTGCGGTCAGCTGCAGTCCTTCAAACAAATTTTTTCCTCTGGTCGCACCCACCGAGAGAAAAAAACCGCGTTTGGTCTTCTTCGCCGGGTCGGCTAGCCTGAGTTTATATTTTCTCGCCCAAAACGTCTGGCAGCGATCGACAACCGCTTTGAGCTGGGCGGTCATGTTATAAAAGAAAATGGGGCTGGCCAGCACGACAACTTCAGCCTGCCGGATCAATGGATAAATTTCGCTTTTAAGGTCGTCATCAATCGGGCAGTAACCCTTTTTTTCACAGACCACATATTCCTTGCAGGGGATGATATTTTTTTGGGCGACGTCAATGATGCGGATCTGAGCACCTAATTTTTTGAGCGCCTGCATGAAGGCCGAAAGCAAAAAGGCGGTATTTCCCTTTTTTCGCGGGCTTCCCTGTAAACCGACCACCAACATATGACTGGATCCTTACCTCGTTTTTTGATGATGACATCTTGCGCAGGCCGGCGACCTGGTTTTATCCCTTATCAGATTACTTGTATAACGCATGCAGGCGGCGGCTATTCGGGCGAATCTGCAAAATGGCTGTCCTGGCGATAAGTCAGAAAGTTTGCCCGTCTGCAGATTAATTGAATTTTAGCTTCAACGGTTCAAAACCGATTCACTAGCGCGGAGAAATGCTTTTACCTTCACCTTCCAGTTGACACTGAGAAAAGTCAATAGGTTCGTTGCACTTACTGCAGGTGTGCGGTCGGTCGAATTCATCTGAAAAGATTTCTTTGACCTGACCGCATTTGGGGCATTTGCAGGTAAAGGATTTGAGGTCTTTAAAGGATTGATAACCCGGGCAATGCTGAGGTGTAGAGGTATTCTCAGTCATAATTTCCTCCGTTTTTAATTCATTTAAGAACTAAGCTTTTTTGCAATTTCCCGCCCATAGTCCTGGGCCATTCTCATACCACCTTCAAGGGAGCTTGATTTCAAGCGCAGCGTATCTCCCACCATATCCATTTTTAATATATGCTTCATGGTATCGAAAATACGGTCATTGGCCTCTCCGCTCCAGCCGAAGGAACCAAAGGCACCGCCGGGTTTGTTAGCCAGGTTCGCTTTTTCGGCGATGAACAGAAACGTCTTCATGGTCTGTAACATTTCACCGTGGTAGGTAGATGACCCGAACGCATAGGCATCATAATTGTCGAGATCGGATTCATTTTTGATTTTTTTAGCGTCGACCGCCTCGGCTTCGTGGCCGGCAAATCGAATCCCTTCGGCAATCAATTCTGCAATTTGTTGCGTCTCTCCTGTTCGGGTAGCGTATACAATAAGCGCTTTAGCCATGCCTGTTCTTTCAATAGCTTTATTTGTAAAAGTTTCTAACCAAGTGCCAGCCGGGAAAAATTATTTTTTCGGGGTGGCAATTCGATCATCAGTGCCCTCTGCCGCACAATCCGGTGTATAACAAGTGTTATCTAAAAATTCACACTTTTCATGACAGGACGGGCATTCATTGGGGTGGGTATCGGCATCAAAGGTATACCCACAGTTTGAACATTTCCAACTGGGCATTTCCGTACCTCCTGATTTATATTTGTTTGTGGCGGGTTGTCATTAATCCGTAAGCAACAGCCCGAAGCGCATTTTGCATTTTTCCGTTAATATGGTTGCTATCCTTTCCATAGACCGTGAATATATCCAGCCTCCGCCCCCGCCGCGCCTGAAACGCCCTCAGACCTTGAACCTTGAACTTTTCAGACCAGTGCTCCCCAGGCCCCCCTTACGAAAAACCCGGCCGCGCCGCCACTTCCCGGGCGAGGACCTGTTGGATGGCGGTATAAACTTCCAATCTTTCTGCCATTGTGTCCTCCTTTCAATATTTCGCGTCTCGTTAAATAGTTAATTGGTTAATTGGTTTATAATTTTCTGGAATTTGCCGATCCGCCAATTCATACCTTTTTTGCTTAATTTTTAAACTGGCTTCCAAGACTTAGATTTTGTTCGTTGGCAAGGCGTAAATCGTTTTGAAAGCGGAGCGTACACGGCAGTACGCGAGCATTTTAAAACGGTTTACAACGCTGCCAGCGGACAATAGATGAGGCTTGGAAGCAAGTTTTACCAGTTTTCACCAAGCAGCTCAAAATGCTCCTGCGGATGAGCGCAGGCCGGGCATTCCTCTGGCGCACCACTTCCTTCATGCAGATATCCGCAGTTGCGGCAGCGCCAGACAACCGAATTTTTCTTTTTAAAAACCGAGCCGTTTGAGACATTGGCAGCCAGCGCCAGATAACGCTTTTCGTGTTGCTTTTCAGCAACCGCAATTGCTTTGAAGATATCGGCGATTTCTTGCAGTCCCTCTTTTTCTGCAGTTTTTGCAAAACCAGGATACATATCGGTGTATTCGTAGTTTTCACCGGCGGCGGCTTCTTTCAAATTGTCCAGCGTGGTGCCGATAACCCCGGCCGGGAAGGCGGCGGCAACCTCGACTTCACCGCCTTCCAGTAATTTAAACAGTCTTTTAGCATGTTCTTTTTCTTGATTGGCGGTCTCTGTGAAAATTTCTGAGATTTGGACATATCCATCTTTTTTGGCCTGGCTGGCGAAATAGGTATAACGATTTCGTGCCTGTGATTCACCGGCGAAAGCCGTCAAGATGTTTTTTTCAGTTTGGGTTCCCCTTAAATTTCCCATAGTTATTCCTCCATCGGTTTGTCGTTGATGATTGACCCGATTGGTTTGCTGGACTATTGCTCTGCCTGCCACCAACCCTTGTTCATGTGATTTTTCTTTTCTTCGTCGGCTAGTTTTTTTAATTTGTAGGCGGAATCCCTTAAAACGCCATAAAGAATGCCGCATCCGTTATCCTCACGATCGGCATCTCCCTGATCCGCCAGTTCCATCATTTCTTCCACCAGCCTTAAAGTCTTTATAATGTGTAAATTGCAGGGTTTCACTAAATTATCTCCCCGGCTGAATTTGACGAATTATTTTCCTTTAACAGGGAAAATAGGCCGCACGACCAAGTTTATCGGTAACAATTTTCAAATTCTGTGCCAGGAAAATAGCCAAGACCCCCCATCTTTGAGCAGCCTTGGGTAGATCCGCGAATACCGGCCGCTGAGCATAAATGCAGGCGAATCCCCTATGGGTTGCAGTGCCCCCAGTTCCGATCATTACGATACATGCGTTGACGTTATTTTAACGGGATTTCAGCGTGTTGAAAGGATAATATCGGGATATCACACTAAA
>JARRJQ010000500.1:0-2890 GCA_037388985.1 Desulfobacterales bacterium
TGCGTTTTAACCGTCGGCACCGGCGAAGCGGGGTTCTGTTTCAAAACCGCTATAAATCCATCCTGTGCCAAGAAGATGCTTACCTTTTGGAGTTGGTTCGATACATCCACTTGAATCCGCTTAGAGCCGGGGTTGTAAAGACGATGAGGCAACTGGACCGTTATGGTTAATGCGGGCATAGCGTCATAATGGGACATATAGACAAGGTCTGGCAAAATGCGGATAAAGTATTAAATCTTTTTGGAAAGCGCCGATTATCAGCTAAAAAACATTACCGAGGCGTTATTGAGAAGGGACTAGCTAAAGGAAAAATGCCTGATTTAATTGGAGGCGGTATGATACGCAGTGCTGGCGGATGGACTGCGTTTAAGGCAAAGAGCAGACAAAAGGTGCATTTGAAAGGTGATGAACGCATCCTGGGCGATAGCGATTTTGTTAAATTCGTGCTTGAAGCGGCTAACGAAGCCATAAAGCGCCGTTATCATCTTCAGGCCCTGGGTTTTGATTTTGAAAAGGTTTTGTATCGGGTCAGCAAGCTGTTTGATATTGATGTGCAACAGATTTTGCTCAGCGGCAAACAGCCTTTGAGGGTTAAGGCCAGAAGCCTGGTTTGTTATTGGGCGGTTAAAGAGTTGGGCATGGTCGCAACAGAGGTTGCAAAAAAACTGCATATAACTCAACCGGCTGTTAGTAAAGCGGTGCAGCGCGGAGAAAAACTTGCACTGAATAATAAGTTTAGTCTGACCGACTAAATTAAGAATGTTATAATTTCATGACCGTCCCCCTACTTCAGTCCCCCTACTTCAATGTTCGCAGGCAATGGTCCAAAAGATCGAGACGCAAAAAGGACGCAAAATCTATCCCCAGCGAATCGGCATTGTAGAGCCGGTATTTGCCAACATACGGGTGCACAAACGCCTGGATAGATTCAGCTTAAGGAGAAAGATAAAAGTCAATATCCAGTGGCTACTTTATTGTATGGTGCACAATATAGAAAAAGTTGCTAATTACGGCTTTACATAGGTTGTCTTAAGCAAACAGAAGGCACCGATAATAAAATAGAATCACAGCACTGACTGAAAAAGGTAAAATTTTAGTAACCATCAGTGCCGAGAGATGGTCCGGTTTGTCAAAACGGATTTTCCGACAGTCTCTCAATTAATCGCAAGTGGGGTGATATTTGGTTTTCTATCATAATATCCCAAAGCGGCTTAAGCAGGATTTCAGCTAATTTAATCGAATCTAAAATTTTTCAAAGTCACATTTTGCGTTGGCACATCAAATAAATTTTCAGTCTTGCAAAATTTCAGGTTCTATTCATATTTTCTTATCTGGCTTGCCATCGGCCTGCCTCACCAGCCTATCGACTATAAATTATAGATGGTTCTAAAAAGTTTTACATATCTATCTTCCTATGGCAGCCTACCATTCGTACGAGCATTTTCTCATAAGTTTTCTAATAGCCACAGCAGTTGTGAAAATAATTCCATAATCCTCAAAATAACCTTTCACAGGATTTTGCGTATTTTCATGTTGCCGGTTATTTTATTAACAATTTATAGTTATCTGAAATCTATTAGAATATTTTTATTATTTTATTTTAAGAAAATGAATTCAGTGGCTTATGAAATGTTAATTTTTTACATTAAATTTCAATCAGATAAGAAGTTATAAACAGATTATAAACAAGTTATTAACATTCTTTTTCAGTTGCTATCATCGCCTGCAATAGCCTCTAAATCGCAGGGATTCAGTTTGATCTCAATGCTTGTGAATCGGTCTTATTTTCAATTTCCATTTAAAACAATGTGTTAAAATTATCCTTATCTATTGAGAGAAATAAAACTTTAAATCTTTATAACTATTTATAATTTAATACACTTTTTATTCAATCTTTTCAATTTTTAATTGACATTTAATTTTTTCTTTCCTATTCATTTTTAATATCGCTGTTCGGTTGAATTTCGTTTCTAAACTAGCTGAGCGCCATCGAATAACCCGTAAGCTGTCTTTCTGTTCTGTTTCCTTCCATTTTAAAAGAAGAGATCTCATTTGATACTGCGTTTAAACAGCAAAAACACTTTTAGCAGCGATAGACAAACAAGCTGGTAAACATGCAGGTAATTGCAATGGCTGTGTTAACTTCTAGCTTTGTTATTTGAGGTGCAGTGTCTGCTGCTTTATATAAGGCCTTTCTTGAAATTGTTATAATGAATACTTGATTGAGGAGGATCAAAATGCACCAATATCTTTAAAAAAGCAGTGAGACTCGATTGTTATTTAATCACAATTTTTCTTAGTTATTTTTAGGATGCCAATTTGACAGCAGGGTGAAATGCACTGTTAAATGAAAGAATTAAGAAAAAACCCAAGAAAACCTTCTGCAAAATTTACATATTTTGCACCTCAAAATAAATACTATAAAGGTGTAATCAAAAACATAAATCGCGGTGGAGCGTTTATCGAAACCAAGGCTAAATTATCACCTGGGCAAAAGATAAGGCTCGTTACCCCAGGGATGAAGAATTATATCCTGATAAGAGGCGAGATCATCCATATTAACCAAATAGGATTTGGCGTAAAATTTGAACGGATATTGAAAACAAAAAAATCACTTGAAACTAGCAGATACTAAAGACCTTTTCTAAATGAGCTATGCAAATAAAAAAGGGCTAATAAAAGATAGAGGCGGAACACGTTCAGGAGTTGATAGGCGCCATAAATCTCTCTTTACCCATAAAGTTGAAAGAAGAAAGCTTAAAAACCGCAGAAGCGGGTTCGAACGAAGAAGTGAATTAGGCCGCGGAAGGGAGCTGAATCTTGAAAGAGCCGTAGAGCGCAGAGATGTATTTAGGCATGGAGATAACAAGTGAATTCGAGATTCAATAAG
>JARRJQ010000501.1:0-2322 GCA_037388985.1 Desulfobacterales bacterium
TTTTTAAATGAATCCATTATGAGTAAAAAGATTGATAAAATTAAGCCCGCAGTTGACAAAAGTGCGCTGATATTTCTGTCTTTTTTCGTGTGGGTTGTCGTTGGAACGCTGCTGCTGTTATTTGCCTATTCCTGGTTAAAGGCATCTCAAATTAACCGTACTTGGCTGTTTGTCGCAGCGGGCGTTGGGGTGGCCTTACTCATACACCATTTCGGATTCTTAAAAATTGTTGACAAAAATTTGGGAAGACTGCTACCGATGGAAGGGAAAAAATGCGCCTTTTCCTTCATGACCTGGAAGAGTTATATAATCGTGGCGGTGATGGTAACCATGGGAACATGGTTAAGACATTCCGCGATTCCAAAAACATATTTGTCAATAGTATATATTGGGATAGGGCTATCGCTCATTCTTTCCAGCATTCGTTACTTGAGAGTTCTCTTGAGTCAATTCAGAAAAGTCAAATAGAAATACCTAATATAGTTTTGCTTGCTTTTGGCCCATAGACCGAATATCAAAACCTTTACAATTATTTTTTTAGGGGAGGTTTCAGATGACAAAACAGACCTTCAGGCGAATGATCTGGCTGCCTTGCATAGCCGCTGCCCTGACGGCATGCAAAGAAAAGGTGGAAATTATTGAAGTTATCCGGCCGATCAAGACGATCACCGTCAGCGAACAGGCTGCCGAACAGATACGCAAATTTTCCGGACAGGTCGCTGCGGTGGATTCTTCCGGCCTCAGTTTTCAGGTTACCGGGCAGGTGGAGTCTGTGGAGGTCGACATCGGTGATCACGTGAAAAATAAGCAGGTGCTTGCTGTTCTTGACCCGGAGCCCTACCAGCTGGATGTGGATGCGACCGAAGCCGAGCTGATCAAGGCCAGGGACCATGTAACCCAAACAAAGGCGGAATACGAGCGGCAGAAGCGGATTTTCGAACAGGGTGCCGGAGCACAAAGATATGTGGAGGTTGCCGAATATCAATATAAGGCCGCCAGGAGCGCAGTTGATTATCAGATTGCAAAACTGGACTTGGCCCGGCGCAACCTGCGCAAAACAAAACTGCTTTCTCCTTACGACGGCGTCATCGCCTGGCGGTCGGTGCAGCCGAACGAGGAGGTGAGAGCCGGGCAGAAAATTCTCGAAATTAATGCCAAGGGTGAAATGGAGGTCCAGCTGGCGGTGCCGGAGACCACTGTCGACCGCATACATATTGATGACCCGGCGACGGTTACCTTTCCCAGCCTGCCGGGAGAGTCCGCCAAAGGACATATTTCCTATATTGGTGGCGCCGCGGTGAAGGCCAATGCTTTTCCGGTCAAAGTGGCGCTGAGAGGTATGAATAAAAATATTAAACCCGGCATAACCGCCGAAGCCAATCTGATTATCAAAGATGAAAACCAGAAGCCCGGTTACCTGGTTCCGCTCCAGGCGCTTTTGCCTTCCGCGGAGCCCAACCGGGGCTATGCCTTTGTGTACGACCCCCAGACAACGACGGTCAAAAAAACGCCGGTCCACTCCCGCGGCATGGCGGATAAACAAGTAATCATAGATGAGGGTCTTAAGGCCGGAGACATCATTGCCGTGGCCGGCGTCAGTTTTTTAGCCGATGGGATGCAGGTCAAACTGATGAAAGGGACCGAAAAATGAAAGGGATCACCGCATTTGCCCTGAAGAATTCGCGGACCGTCGTCATGACCCTGTTGCTGGTCATCGTTGGAGGTATCGTTGCGTTTATCCGCCTTCCGAAACTGGAAGACCCTTTAATCACGATTCGCGAAGCGCTGGTGGCGGCAAAATATCCCGGCATGCCGGTGGAGCAAGTCGAACGCCTGATTACCCGGCCCATCGAAGAGAAAATCCGGAGCATGGGCGAAGTCGATAAGATTAAGGATTCCACCTCCAAAGTCGGCGAATGCCTGATCCATGTGACGATCAAAGATGAAGTCCCCTCGGAGCAACTCCCCGCGACGTGGAAACTGCTGCGCAACCGGATGGCTGATGTCAAACCCCAGCTGCCGAAAGGCACCATCGGGCCGATGGTCGACGATACCTACGGCGATACGGCGGTGGCCACCATCGCGCTCTGGAGCGATGGCTTCAGCATGGCGGAAATGCATGAAACCGCCCGTCAAATCAGAGAGCGCCTCAACATGATGAAAGGCATCCAGAAGGTCGATCTCACCGGGGTGCAGGATGAGCGCATCTATCTGGATGTGTCGAGCGCCCGGATTGCGCAGCTGGGGATCGATACCGCAGACATCGGCAAAAGTTTGCGGGAGCAGAATATTCTGCTGCCCGGCGGCAGGATAAACTTAAAC
>JARRJQ010000502.1:0-3471 GCA_037388985.1 Desulfobacterales bacterium
TTTTTGGGCAACCTGCGGGCCGTGGCCGCAGCCCAAGCATCCATTCCCATGGTATTTTTCGCCACCCTAGCCATCATCTCGATGACTGGCGGCGAGCTGAACATCGTTATCTATACGGCCATCATCCTGGCGCTGGGACTGCTGGTGGATGACGCGGTCGTAGTCCTGGAAAACATTGAGCGCCATCTGGTGGAGTTAAAGCAGGATCTGAACACGGCCATTATCACCGGCACCAAGGAAGTGATCGCTCCGGTTTTCGCTGGCACCGTGGCAACCGTTGCCATCATGTTCCCTCTCCTGTTCGCCGGCGATTTTCCCCAGCAAATATTCCGGCCCCTGATCTCCACACTGATCATCGCCCTAGTGGTTTCATATTTCCTGTCCATCACCTTCATTCCGGCCATCTCTTTTTTCCTTTACCGAAAGGGTGTCTCCAAGACTCGCTTCGAGCAGCTTCTTGAGCGTCTCTATGAGAAAAGCTTCGGACGCTTGGTAGGCCCCTACCTGTCCATCCTGCGGTTTTCCGCCAGGGGGCGCTCCGGCTGGAGGCGAATCCTGATGACCGTTGCCGTGGTCGCGCTGCTGGCCTTCAGCGTCAAAACCATCATGCCGGTGATCGGCCGCGACCTAATGCCGCCAATGGATACCGGTATCATCAAGGCCCACGTCAAGTTTTCCGCCAATGAGTCGGTGGACGCGGCGGAAAAACGTCTCAAACCCTTTATAGTATGGCTCCACCGGCAGCCGGAAGTGGTCATGAGTTCGGTAAGCTACGGTTCCGAGCCCGGCGTGCTTTCCCTGGGATCGGGATCGCTGCCCGCCGAGGCCATGATGACTATCAACTGCGTGGACCGCTTCCACCGCAAGAAGAGCATATGGCGATTAGAGGATGAAATCCGTTCGCGGCTGACCGGTCTGCGAAACGTCAAAGCGGCCGATGTGTATGACTTCGGCGCCACCCCCCTGTCCAGCATCAAGGCTCCCATTGACGTGCGGCTGCTGGCCGATGACTACCATGTCCTGCCGCAGGCCGCTCTGAAGGCCGCGGCCGCCCTTGGGTCGGTCAAGGGATTGACCTCTGTCAACACCAGTTGGGACAATGATTTTACCGAGGCGAGGCTGAATATCGACACCAACCGCGCCTTGGCCCATGGAATAACCCCGGTACAAATCGCCGCCCAGCTACCCCTGGCTGGCCTGCCTGTGGCGGTCAGCGCCAATCTGGTCTCCATGCAGAACCAGTTCGTAGACCGCCAATAAGATCGAACGCAACCAAATGCTTTACTCCCTGGACGTGTCTGGATACCGCAAGCGGCGCGCCGTCTCCACCTTGACCGAAGACGCCCAGACCGCGCTGAACAAAGCCGGGATCAAAGGAGTGGAGATCAGCCAGGAGGGTGATATCAAACAGATGCAGGACTCTTTCGGGCGGATGGTCAAATCCATCGGCATCGGTATCGTTCTGCTGCTCACGGCTCTGGTGGCCATTTATAGATCGGTGCGACTGGCTGTCGTCATGGTTCTGGTGCTGCCGCTGTCCATGATCGGGGCCTCATGGGGTATGTTGGTTTTCAACAAGCCCAGCTGCATGCCAATCTTGGTGGGCATCTTGCTGCTTTTTGGCATAATCATCAAAAATTCTGTTCTGCTGATCGATTTTTACCAGGAGTTCAGAAGGGAAAATGAATCATCTTTCGAAGCGGCTCTGAAAGCGTGAGGGTGCGTTTCCGGCCGGTGTTCATGACCGCCTTCGGCACAATCGCCGGCATGATTCCCATCGCCTTCGAATGGGCCGTTGGGCTGGAGCGGCTCTCACCTCTGGCCGACGTGGCCGTTGGGGGGCTTCTTGTCGGAACGGTGCTGACGTTGATTTACATCCCTATGTTCGCCTACAGCGTGGAAGGGAAATAACCGGCGGAAACCAATAGATAGCGCAAATGATAACAGCTTTCGGCCACTCCGAGGGAGATGCGAGCAATGACTAATCCCTGTAAGGCCTTGATATATTTGGTGCCGGAGACCGGATTTGAACCGGCATGATGCTGTGCATCGAGGGATTTGAAGAGTGAAAACAGCTGATTTTGAGGCTTACGCAAGCCCCCAATTTTAAAGATATATTCTTTAGTTTCGGGGGCTTATTCTTTTCTCAAAGTCAGCTGGAGTCAGATGGAATCAGGTGGAACTCTAGGCTGACGGGCACAATTTGGGCACAGTGGGGAGGGGGAGGCACAACGTGCCAGAGGTTATCGCTTGTTTTGTTTTCGCTGCTTGAGCTCTTCTTTCTTGGCGTCGTCGGTGACCAATCCCTAAGCGGCAATCAGAAGACACTGGTAAATTGTTGATTCCTAATTGAAGCCATTAATAATTTTATATGCTGTCAACTGAAGGTGTATACTGTAATTAAGGGGTAGAGTTGGGGCGTATGACCATTAGATGAATGGCCCCATCCTCGAGACCCTCGAGAGGTGATTCGCCTGAGAGCTAAAGGAGGTGCCGGGATATGGCCAGGAAAGTGGAAATCTTTAGCGCGGGATGTCCCCTCTGCGACGAAGCCGTGGACATGGTGCAGCGTATCTCATGCCCCTCATGCGAGGTTACGGTCCTCGACATGAAGGATCCGGAAGTTGCAAGCAGGGCTAAGGCCCTCGGCGTGCGCTCAGTGCCCGCTGTGGCCATAGACGGAAAGCTCGCCGGATGCTGCGCGGGCCGGGGCCCCGACGAGGAGGCCCTCAAGGCCGAGGGGCTGGGGACCTCAAATTGATCCGCTTTAACTATTTCACCTACAAACAAGGCAAAATTGCGGTCCATATTAGGTGACGTTTGATGGTTGAAGTCTGCACTCAACTCAACCTGAATTTACTTTTTCATTAATGCCCCGCATCGTGGTACCATTCAGGGAGAAGGACAATGCAGTTGGGATTTAGTCCCTGGTTCTTGAGCGTGTCCATGCTCTCGACAACCTCGCCCTTCAGTAGATCGATTACCGTTACAGAACCGTCGCTCATGCCCTTAAGGTTCAGAAGGCTGTTCTGCACGAAGGCGTACCTTTCGTCCGGCGGGAAAGCTACATGATGAGCGCCCGCCGCTGCAGATAGGGTCTTAAGCAGTTTCGGCTCAGCCGGATTGTCAATGTTGAAAATATGGAAATTGCCGGGCTTTGCAGTAGTGACATAAAGGCGATTCCCCTTTTCATTGAAGTACATCTCCAACGGCACACCGCTTCCCGTGGGGCCGAAGTCGAAAGCCTTACTGAACTGAAAATCCTTTTTCGACGGCACCCATTTTCCCGCCCACAAGGTGTTTCCGTACATGTTGGTTACGTAGAGCATTGGCGGACTGGAGCCCGGAATGAAGACCACCTCTACGGGAGCCTCGCCGGAGGGGGAAGGTTTGTTTGATACCTTATGGTTGGAGATCACTTTACCCGTGCTCGCCTCGATTACGGTGACCGTCTCGCCGGGGCTTCCCAGA
>JARRJQ010000503.1:0-2305 GCA_037388985.1 Desulfobacterales bacterium
CTCCACGTGCTTTTGCGCAACCGCTGCCACAAGGCTGGAATCCACCCCACCCGACAGAAAAGCGCCAACCTGCACATCTGCTACCAGATGGCTGCTGACAGCTTCATTGAGTTTGTTGTCTAGTTCTTCAATGAGTTCAGCTTCATTTTTCTCAACAGGTGGCTGGGAAAAATTGGGAATCCAATATTGACCGATCTTGAATTGATTTTCCTGATATTGAAGCCAGCAGCCAGGGCTGAGGGCATAAATGTTTCTGAAAATAGTTTCCGGACCTGGTACGTAACCCAGCTCAAGATATGAATCAACGGCAGCGGGGTTTATATCCTTGCCTACACATGGATGCTTAAGGATGGCCTTGATCTCTGAGCCAAACACCATGCCCTTCTCCAACGGAGCATAGAAAAGAGGCTTTATTCCGATACGATCGCGCGCAAGAAACAGCTTCCTGCGATAATCATCCCATACAGCAAAAGCAAACATTCCCCGAAGTTTATCAAGGACTTGCCTGTCCCATTTACGATAACCTAAAAGAAGCACCTCGGTGTCGGACGCTGACTGAAAAATTTCACCGCTTTGTTGCAATTTACCTCGAAGTTCATGGTAGTTGTATATTTCTCCGTTAAATACGATTGTATAGCGTCCATCCGATGTGCTCATGGGCTGGCTTGCCGCCTCAGAGAGGTCAATAATGGCGAGGCGCGTGTGTCCGAACGCTGATACATCATTTGTCCAGCAGCCAGAACCGTCGGGCCCTCGATGATTCAAGGACTCAGCCATCAGCCGCAACACGGAGTCATCAATACAAGTCCCGATATAACCGCAAATACCACACATGCTATACTCGCTTTTTAATTATCCCCGTTTTGTCTTTACTAAGATCATGAGACCAGTTCACGATAAATACTCAGCATCTGTCGGGCGGACTGGTCCCAGGAGAGTTCTCGAGCACGAATTTTGCCCGATTCAATAAGCTGGCTACGGCGTTGCTCATCCGAGAGCAGGTTCCGCGCCGCCGCGGCAATCTCTTCGACCGATTCTGGATCAACCATCACTGCGGCATTTCCGACAACTTCTGGCAAGGCTGTACGGTTTGAGGTCACCAAAGGAACGCCCGCAGCCAGGGCTTCGACAGCTGGAAGGCCAAAACCTTCTGCAAGACTGGGATCGAGAGAAAGCAAAGCCCCGTTTAGCACGTACGGCAAATCCTCTTCCGCGACAGATCCGATCAGGTTCAATCCGCCTGTGTCGCCATTTAACAATTGTGTGATAGGCTCTCTTGGCCCGACGATCACCAGTTGCAGATCCGGTGCGGCCTGACGGGCAGCGGCAACAGTCCGGATCAGGTTTTTTCTCGGCTCCGGGGTTCCAACTAGAAATACCTTATAAGGTTCGGTCAGCCCCAACCTGTTTAGGACCGTCTGCAATTCCAAGCTATCCTCCGGCACAAAGAAATGCGGCTCCACGCCTTCGTAGACAACTCGAATTTTGTCTTCGGGAACCTTCATTAATTCAATTAAAGCCCTTCTGGAGTAATCGGACGGTGTAACAATCAGGTCGGCCCGTTTAATTGCAACCGGTAATTCAACTCGATGAGCCCAAACATTCAGCTTCCGGTCTGAAAAATAGTCCGGATGCTTCAAGAATATTAGATCATGTAAGGTCAGCACGAGTTTGCCGGAGCGCATCGCGGGCAGGATCATGTGGGTCCCGTGGAAGACGTCCAGCGGCCCGACGAAAGCATCGATCGGCGGCCATCCGATCCGGCTCCAAAAAGCCTGTATGATACGGCGGGGAGCCCTGAGGTTGAAGTGCTCCACATTAGATTCGCTAAAATGCCAGGGTCGATGAGTCCGCCGAAAATGATTGTTGACGAGCACAAACCGATCGGCAGGTCCGGCAGCCACCATTGCCGAGATAAGGGAACGCACGTACCGGGAAATACCGCCGAATGGAAACCCAGCTTGATAAGTGTCGATACCGATCCTCAAACTATCGGCCTTTCAGTAAAATGCATGCGAGGCTTTTTATGCGGGGCAGGGGTTTCCCTGGGGACACTCGACCGGAAGAAGTTCAGGTCGTGATCGACGGCAAGAACTATCACCCCCATATCCCGCAGTGCCCTTAACACCTGCTCACAACTCATTGGGTTGTCGTAATGCGCGAAAAATGCATCCAGAGTATCAAGTTTGCCCCACTCAATGAGCTGTTCGTCCGTCAACTGAAGGACGCCACGATAGTCGTAAATCGGCAATACGAAGTCTAAAAGCTTCTTGGTCTTCCCCGGAAGGAAACGTTTGATCTGCCA
>JARRJQ010000504.1:0-4635 GCA_037388985.1 Desulfobacterales bacterium
CGGGATATGTCCAGATCTGCGAGGATCCGTTGATCTGTCACATCAATCCTTCCACCGGCAGAAATATCCTGCTGATCACGGTATTCGGGCTTTTGTGGCTGACGCCGGCGATGATGTTGTTTGCCTTTTTGCCCAACAGGGTCTATTACACCGAAGCGCTGTTTTTCACCAAAGCCGCCTTTTTGACCTTCGGCGGGGCCTATGCGGTTTTGGCTTACATTGCCCAGGCGGGCGTCGGACACTATGGCTGGCTGACAGGTCCGCAGATGATCGATGGTCTGGGTTTGGCCGAAACCACGCCGGGACCTTTAATCATGGTGGTCCAGTTTGTCGGATTCATGGCCGGCTGGAACCACCCTGGCAGCTTGAGCCCTCTAATCGGCGGATTGATCGGCTCCCTGGTGGCAACCTATTTCACATTTCTGCCCTGTTTTCTGTTCATCTTTTTAGGCGGTCCGTACATTGAAAAATTTCGTGAAAATACCAAAATGTCCGCCGCGCTTTCCAGCATCACTGCCGCGGTGGTCGGCGTCATTCTTAATCTGGCCGTCTGGTTCGGTTTTCAGGTGCTCATCCCCGGCAATGGGAGGTTCAACTGGTTTGCCGCCCTAGTCGGATTGGCTGCATTTGTGTCTATCCAGTGGCTGAAAGTCGGTATGATACCGGTCATCGCCGCCTCGGGCGCAATCGGCTTCATCTGGCATCAATTCATTCTCTAATCCTGCAACCCGAACAAGCCGCAGACAAAAAAATAAATTAATCGCAAAAGCACGCAATGCAAGAATTAGCTTGGAAGCTGGGATGCTGGGATGCCAGAAAGCTTGAAGAGTCGAATTATTCCGATCCCCCAAGCTTTCCAGCCTCATAGCCTTCCGGCTTGCTGGCCTATTTTATGTTTTCGTGATGAAAAAAACTTTGCATTAAATACAAAAAATATCACGAAAAGGATTCTAAGCTTTCTCGATGCTGGCCGTGATAGACCCCCTCATCTTGCGCAGGGCTTCCCAATCCCCCCGGACATGACCCACGGTCAAGATGGGAACCGCGGCTTCCGGCTCGTCGCCGCCGCTGGCCGGTGTGGGACCGAAAAACAGACAAAACCATTGATTTGGCGCATGCCAGCCTAAATCACCGACTTTCATCACAGCGCCTTTCTTGCCGGGATGCTCTCCGAAATCCACTCCCGGCGGACCATAGTACTCATCGCCCCAGCGGCTGCCGCTCCACTCAAATGGCAGTGCCTGCGCTGCCGCCTGCCCGGCGGGCGTATCGTTGAATTCGCCCTTGAGCTCAAGATCGCCGATTTTAATCACAATGGGTGTGGGCATATTCTTCTCTCTCCTTTCTGAAGTTCAGGCTAAAACCCTATAACATCCGCTGTGCCCTGTAAAGATTGAGATGGCTTTACAGTCCGACTGATCAGTTTTAGCTCAAGAAAATTTCGCAAATACCGATATTGAAGAATGAATGAGCAGCCGTCTTTGAATAAGGAGCCCCTAATACGCAACACGAAACCTGGAGAAACGTTATGAATTATGTTTGTCTAAAAAGATTCACGCCGGCCTTCATCATTTTTTCAATATTTATTTTGTTTGGAGGATGCGCAACAATCGACGGCATGGTAAGCACGGGACCCAACCATCCAGTTGCCAAAAAGAATGGACCGCCTGCGCATGCGCCGGCTCACGGATACCGCGCCAAATATCAATACCGCTATTATCCGGCCTGTTCAGTTTATTTTGACGTGGGCCGCAAACTCTATTTTTACCTGGAGGGTGACCAGTGGCGGATTTCAGCCGAATTACCGAACAGATTGCGTGTAGGATTGGGTGATTACGTTTTTTTGGAAATGGATTCAGACCGACCCTATCTTGACAACAAAAATCACCAGCAAAAATATCCACCCGGCCAAATAAAGAAAAACAAAACCGCAAAGTGGATCAAATAAAAATGGACACCTTTGAAATAAGTGCCAGCAAATCCTGGCGGCGTGAAGTTATTGAATATTTTAAGGATCTGGAAATCATCTGTGAGGATTACAATCGCATGGTTTTAAGATATCTGGGCAAATTAAACCGCCTGCTTCATGAAAAACAGATTGAGCAGAGCGAATACGATGCGCTCAATAAATGCCTCCTGCAAGCCTCCGAAGCATTGAACGAAATACCAAAAACCATCCTGGATCTGAAATAATTCGCTTCATTCTGCCATATTCCGCTATGTCCAGTAAACGGCGCACCCGGCTGTACTTCCTAATGTCAGGCAAATAGCTTATAGTTAATGTTAGTCGTTAGTTGTTTGTTGAGGTGCACCACCAAAATCCCCGCCACAATTAATGCAAGGGCCGCAATAATCTTGGAGGTGATCGGCTCTCCCAGCACCAGACCCCCGAGTGCCACGCCGGCTATCGGCATAAGAAAAATAAACGAATGAAGCGCCACCGCTCCGTATTTTTGAAGCAGCTTATTCCAGGTCACAAACCCAAATGTGGCTGTTATCAGACTCTGATATAACAGGGCTCCGATTACCTTAAAATCCAAATTAAATATCATGGGTGTGTCCCATAAAAGGGCTTCCAGCAAAAAGACCGGTACTGAAAAAATCATGGAATAAAATGTGACCTGAAACGGACTGAAGAAGCTCATGATTCGTTTCAGATAAATGACGTTACAAGACCAAATAACCGTGGCTGAAAGAATGATGAGATCACCGGTTCTGAAAGCGCCCGTTACGCCCTTCTTTTCTGCAAACATAAAAGCAACCCCGCTGAAACCCAGGAGAATACCAAAAAATTTGCGCCGGGTAATTCGATCGTCAGCTGGACCGCAAAAAGCGCGGCAAAAATCAGCAGCAGATAAAACCGGCCTCTTGCAGGCGCCAGAGGTTGCCCGCGGGTTCTGGCCCATATCCAGATGGCAAAGGCGGCAATACCGAAACGAATAGCGGCACAGGTAAAAACACCCACACCGGAAAGCGCCATCTTGATGGCCACCGCATTGGCGCCGAAAATAACACATAAAAATGCCGACAAAATGCTGGCTAAAATAGAAAATTCCGGGTTATCAAAATTCTGTTTTTGCATAATTCCAACGGATTTTTTAAGGAAGAAGGCTCGTCTGGAAATTATTTCAAAAAGATAGAATCTGGAGTTTATATCAGAAAATGTCAAACAGAAAAGGCATAAAATCTTCATTTAACGGTCAGCACAAATCGTTTAAAATTAGATTGAATGCATTTGCATATATTCAATTGCCGATTGCAACTTGATATGCCAAAATAATGAATCAGAGCACCCGTTCATCTTTTCAAAATTTTTCATCAAAAAAGAGAAATTTAAAAAAGGTGAGGAAAAACAGCTCATGCACTGGATCAACAAAGCACCGGGACGATTTACCCTTTATGCCAGAAATTCGGATCACGATATGTTCATCGGGGGTGACAGCACTCAATACGCTGCCGGTTACGGCACCCCGACGATCGTTGCACCGGACGGCGGCCGGCGCCCGGCCACGCTGGAGGATTATATCACCTTTCTCAAACTGGTGGATCAGTGCGAATATTTCAACATTAACGGCGGGATTTTGGTCCAACCCTGTGATTTGCTTGGCCTGCAAAGCAATCCGTTGATGATGTACGCCACGCTCATCCACTCGGACAAATGCATTCTGGGGATGCCCGGCACCGCAGGCGATGTTGAACACATCATGAATATGGGGGCGATCATTTTCGGAGGTAAAGAAGAATTCATCAAACGCCCGCATATTGCCACGATGGTCAGCACGCTCAGCCCGCTTCAGATCGATCATAATGCCCTGCAAACCATGCTGGTGTGTGCGCGCCACAAACAGCCGTTGATTATCTCGCCGGCACCGGCTGCCGGCACCACCGGCCCGATCGTAATGACCGGCAACATATCTCTGGCCAACGCCGAGGCCCTGGCAGCGATTGCCATCGCCCAGATCATCAATGAGGGCACCCCCGTGGTATATGGCCTCCAGTCATATGCGGCCGATATGGCCAGTGGAAACATTTCCATCGGCTCTCCCGGGTATTCGATTCAGGCCAAATACTGTGCGCAACTGGCAAAAATGTACGGGCTTCCGAGCCGCACCGGCGGCACCAATACGGATGCCAAAGGGGTATCGGTCCAAAGCGGATATGAAAGCATGATGTCCATGCTGCTCGCCTGTCAGAATAAAGTTAACCTGATCATTCACAGTGCGGGGATCCTGGATTCCTTTGCAGCAACCTCCTATGAGCAATTTATCGTCGATCTTGAAATTATCAGCATGATTGAATTCTATCTGGCCGATATCGAAACCGACCCGGAGGATTTTGCTTTTGATGTCATCCGAGAGGTCGGCATCGGCGGGCAATTTATCACCACCCGTCATACATGGGAACACTGTCGCAAAGATTCATGGCGGCCGGAAATCGGCCTGCGCGGTTACCTGGTGAAGGGAAGTCCCAATGAACAACTTTTTGCCAATATCGAACGCAAAATGCAAAAAATGTTGAACAACTATGAAAAGCCCACTTTGCCGCCCGACATGCTTGCAGCGCTCTATGACTATACGGTGAAAATCGAAGGCGTGGACGAAAGCATTATTGAGACCATTCACCCGAGGGACGCCA
>JARRJQ010000505.1:0-2304 GCA_037388985.1 Desulfobacterales bacterium
AACGGCAGCTTCTGATTCCCAAGTCATATCAGCTGAATTGTTTAAGATATTTGAGCGATTAACCAATAAAGGCGGTCGTTTGATTTTATCTTTTTTGCCGGTTGAAAAGAAGCCGGCAAACTGGCGAATGCAAAAAAGTTTTGTTCCGCAGGAAGACCTTAAAGATAAAGACGAAAAACCGCCAGGTGATGCACCGAAGGATTCAGAAAATCCGGCAAAACATCCCCAAGCAAACAGCGCTACAAGTAACGATGACCATCAGCCGCAAACACCTCCCGTTCATTATTTCCCGGATAAATCCGGCAATAGCGTTTCGCTCAAAGATCAATTGGGCTTTACCGTTGCTTTTGCCGAACGGGCATCGAATAAAGCCGTCCTCTCCGGCGATGATTTAACCTCCGCCCGTGTAAAAAGCCTGCCCCGAACGATATCCTGGCATACCGCCCTTTATTTTGATGAGCTCGAAGACAGCTGGCAAAAGATCTATACTGCAGATGGACGACCGGTGATGATTGAAAGGCCCTTTGGCAGAGGCAGTCTGGTGCTTTCGGCAGATTCTTTTTTCTTGAGCAACGAAGCACTGCGTTCCGAGCGCCACTCGGAACTTTTAGTCTGGCTGTTGGGTGACAGCGCAAACATCGTTTTTGATGAGACCCATTTTGGAATTTTAAGACATCCTGGAGTTATGGATTTGATTCAAAGACATCGATTCCATTGGTTTATTTTGGCGGTTGCCGTTTTAGCTATATTATTTATCTGGAAAAATTCGGTTTCTTTCATACCGCCGCTCAAAAAAACCCGCTCTCAGTCGGTAAAAAACGTTATCTCCGACCGTGATTCCACCCAGGGATTGATCAGCCTTCTGCATCGAAATATTCCTACTCGACGTCTTTTGCAGACTTGTGCAGAGGAATGGCAGCGCAGCATTCAGCCCCAAAGGTGGCTTCAAAGCGATAAACTGATGCAAATAAAATCAGTACTTCAAAAGATTGCAGTTCAGTCTCCCAAATCGATTGATCCTGTTTCGGGATATCAACGGATCAGCAAAATAATTTCAAAGGGAATACGCTATGAATGAGAATACGGAAATTTTAAGAAAGATTCTGGTGAAAACCAAACAGGAAGTCGCCAAGGTCATCATCGGCTATGAACATGTGGTGGATCAAGCCTTGATTGCTATTTTTACAGGCACCCATGCGCTCGTTGAGGGTGTTCCCGGAGTAGGAAAGACATTGCTGGTTAGAACCCTGGCGCATGTGATGAGCTGCGATTTTGCGAGGATACAATTTACACCGGATTTAATGCCGACAGATATTACCGGAACCCATGTCTTTAATCTGCAAACCAATGCGTTCTCACTGGTTAAAGGTCCTGTATTTTCAACCTTTTTGCTGGCAGATGAAATCAACCGCGCACCGGCCAAAACGCAGTCAGCGTTACTTCAGGCCATGCAGGAGCGAACGGTTACGATCGATCGCGAAACCCATCAATTATCTGCGAACTTCACCGTTTTTGCCACCCAAAATCCAATCGAATATGAAGGGACCTATCCCCTGCCAGAGGCTCAGAAAGATCGATTTATGCTCAAAATTGCCATGGATACACCCGGTAAAGATGAGGAACTGACGCTGGCACACAGAATGCTTGGCAATGATGCGCCGGAAGACACCCTGGCCAGCGGAGCGGTTCAACAAATTATCACACCGGAAGTATTACCCAGGCTGCGCAAAGCTTTGCAAGGGATTCTGGTAAAGAAAGACCTGGTCTCTTACATCGTTGACATTGTCCGCAAAACACGCACCCATCAAAGTGTTCTCGTAGGGGCCGGACCGCGGGCAACCCAGGCACTTCTGCTTTCCAGCCGGGCATTTGCAGCGATCAACGGGCGGGATTTCGTCACACCCGATGACATTAAAGCATTGACCCAACCGGTCCTGACGCACCGAATAATTCTGCGTCCGGAATATGAAATCGAAGGGTTAACGGTCAAGGAGGTCATTGAATCAATTCTTAAGGAGATTGCTGTGCCACGCTAAGCGGCGGATATACGTGTAGGACATTATCGGATTGCGAGCTGCTGGCCGCTTGCTTTCGGCCTCTGGCAATTGTTTTCTGAAACCTGACACCTGACACCGACAGGAACAGAAAGATATGACTCATCGATTGCTATTAGAAAAGAGGGACTAATTTAAACCCTGAATTTATGAAACTCGTTCCGACATATCGGCTTCTTTTTTGGGCCGGGATATTTTATTTGCCGGCCACCTTGTTGATGGTGGCGGTTGCCTCCTCGACGGTTTTCAC
>JARRJQ010000506.1:0-4240 GCA_037388985.1 Desulfobacterales bacterium
CTTACCAAATCCTGCTACCATTTTGACAAACTGCACCAAATTCTGTTTGCGCAACAAAACAGAAGCCGGTGCCCAGCGGTGCAAAATGATATGCTCGCTGCCATTTGCGAAATCAAGCTCATATTGACCGGCTTCAAACCGATAGTGTTTTAATTGAAAGGATTCAGGCACAAGCGCGCGAATGTCATAAGCTGCCCACAGGACCTGGCCGTCTGCGCGGTGATCGCGAAACGTCTTTAAAACTTGCACTGCAATCGATTCATCTTTTTCCGCTGGTTGCTGAAAAAATTGAATCAGGGTTGCATTTCTACAGGTCGGACAAAACAATATCAGCCCTCTGCCCTGAATCGCATTGGCCTGCCAGGAAAATTCGCTGGTTTCAAAATCGGTTAAAGCCGATTCCCACGCTGCCGAAATCGGCTTTGGTTGAATCGATTTTCGAACCTGTCTTTTTTGGAAAGATGCTAATCTTTTGAGATGGGCCTTTTTGGAAAATTTACCCTTGATCGGCGCCCATTTGATTTCCATTACCGGACCGCTTTGGTCATCGAGCGCAAGGTAACGGATGCCGATCTGACTCAGGTGCCAATCGGGGGGGATTTTAAAACGTACGCCACACCATGCAATTTCTTTCCATTGAGCCATTTGGCTATTCAATAATTTAATAGACAAATTGATTACACATCAGACTCTAACGTGGAACGAAAAGCTCCCAGTCACTTTCGCCCGGCTTGACGCCTTTCCACTTTCTTTGTCGAAGTCTCTCACGAGAGTCGAGCTGCTTGAGCTTATAACATTTCAGATCTTCTTCCATCAGCGTCGTATCGGTCATTTTGACCGCATTGCCTATCTTTTCATCTACATCCCTGACGTTGTGCTGCAAGATAAGGCTGATTTTGTGATTGTTTTCGTCTACAAAAGACCATTTCCACGCAATCACAACCTTAAAGGCATCTCCCAAGTATTCATCGGGCTCACCAAAGCGATTTTTAAATCGTTTCAATAAATCGTTGAAAAATCCTTTGCTCGAGTCCGCATATTTTAATTTGATCCTGACGATATGGCCCGGTTTGGAACAGGTGACGTAGGCAATCAAACCGCTTTTAAACCCCTGGGTAATCTTTATCTCGACCTCCTCAATATTTTCTGCATACCGCACCGGAAGGGCCGTATCCATAATTACCCTGTCTTCAAACGCTTTGATGTCCTGGTCTAAAACAAATCCGCCCAGTTCGTGGGGAGCCCCTGCCAGGGCCGGAACCGGCACACATATTAAAAGCAAAACCCAACCCCAAAGCATTTTTTTCATGATAACCTCTCTTTTTTATCCGGCCTGAGCTTCAGGCGCTAATAGGGGAGCCGGCCCAGGGATTTGAGGATCAACGTTACGCCCATCGAAAACATTCCAGTCAAACCCATACCACAGGAAAATCCCGCCAGCAATACCGGGGCGTACTGGCGCCACATGGCCCCGTAACGCTTCAGAAAAAAGAACCGTCCCAGCAAGGCGCCCAGCACTTCAGGGATATGTCCGTGCGGCATAGTCTGGCCCAGCCCGCGCACCATCCCATAGATCAGCATGATCGGCAGGCCAAACACGGCCAAAATGGCGTAGGTAACAACCCCTAAACCCACTCCGGCGATCACATAATTAAAGTTAAGGGCTTGATAAAAGGCCGCACTGCCCTCCAGAGTGGAGCTCTGCATCAACAGCGTGTTTAGCGCCTGCAGGTGCCAGATTTGCTGGGCAAATGGATAGGCACTGGAAGGTATGGGAGCCAGGCGCCAGATAAACTGTGAAAAAAGCAAGCTGGCCGTCATAACGATCGGAAACACGACTATTTCTGACTTGATAATTCCGCGGATGCTGGTTCCGGTCAGCTCGATTTCTCGAAAATTAACGGTGGCTTGTCCGTAATTATGAACCGGTATCGGTGCATACCAGATTTCAATACCATGGTAACCGAAATATTTTGCGCCGGCAATAAAGCTAATCTCTCTGACCAGCGGCAAGCTAACAAACTGACCGGCAATACCCTCCATCCGCGCGGTAATATATGACACGATCGGCGGAGCGCACAACGTGCCAAATCCCGATAAATGCGATGGACAGGCCCAGTCCGATACTGAAACTCATGTAAAAATCAAAATTGTTGGCAAATATCGTATCAACGGTCTCCATTCCCGGATGCCAGCGGGTAAGAATACCATGGTTATAAAGAATCGGATTGGCCACAAAGGTGATGATGATACCCACCAGTCCCCCGATAACAGCCCAGAAGGGAAGCACCATACCGATAAAGACCAGGCCCAGATCGAGTTGAATGCCGGTGGCAACCGCCGGCAGTATATCTTCGGTATGGCCGGTCAGTTCTAGCCAGGGAATCGGAATCAGACGAATCGGCTCCATGAGAAACAGGCCTGACAGCGTGGGCAACAGCACATAAATGCTCCCAAAGATCAGACCGATTACACCACCGATGGAGAAAACGCGCCATTTCCAGCTCTTTTGTTTCTCTTCGGTGGATTCGGCCAAAGCTATGGTGCCTAAAGCGGCTACCGGAGCCATGGGAAAGGGCAGTTTTTCGACATCTGAAGTCACCCGAAAAAGGGCATAGCCCAGACCAAACTGATCGATGCGCTGAATAATCTGGGTGCCGATCAACAACAGAATGGGGATCAACCAATCGCGGTGGAAAAACGTACGTTCTACCAGCGACGCAGACTCCGGTGCCGGAGCGACCCACTTCGGGATGTACTCAGTAAGGCCCAACATCCGCGCTGCATCGGACTGCACCAGGTACTGGTTCCACAGCAGGCCTTGAAACGGCGTAGATAATGCCGCCCCGGCCATATAGTACAGCAGAAATATTTCCTGCTGCCTTAATTCACTGTAGGATCGCTTGGCCAGTTCGGCAAATAAAATGATGGTCACCCAGCGCGCCGCCGGTCCAATACCCGTACCGACGACCAGCTGCAGGTACATGCTGCCCGGCATCATCAGAAAGCCGATAAAAATCGCCCCGACAACGGTCTTCCAAGCAAAGCCTTCCTCAAATTCAGAGGGTGTTTTCAGCAGGTCCCGATACTCTTGAAGTTCTTTGTCCTCGTACATGGGCGTATCCGATCGCCTTAAGCGTAACACATTACCGAATTCAATTTTCCATTAGCGAACCACAAAGTAAAAGGCAAAGCGCATAGAGCATGTGGCATAGGGTTAGAGCTATGACATAGAAGGCATACCCCATGCCCTTTGCGCCATGCCCTATGCCCCTCGTTCTTAGTTGGGCAACGCTAGATAACTCGAATATTTAAAGAGCCCGACAATGGCCCAAGTGCCGGCCATGAAAAAATCGCCGATGATCAAGCCAATAAAGAAATTACGCAGCTTTTTAAACAGGTTGACTCCCCCATAGCGCATGCACAGCGCGTTGCACATCCATCCAACAAAAAAACTGAACCACAAGATCCACATGGCGGAGCTGTAAGCGGTCAGATAGCCGATCGGATGGATCGGCCACCAGTAAAAGCGATGATAGCAAATGACTAAAGCCAACATAATCAATGCGCCGGCAATCGAAAATATCAGCACCCAGTCGCCGGTTTTTACCGGTGATTCCAATACGCTGTAAACGTTGTCATAAACCGCAACCGTGGTCCGCGTGGCCCAGTCCAGTTCCAACTCCCGGATCCCGAATTTGTAACAAAGCGTCAGCATGGCCAGCAAAGAAATCGCTACACCCGCAATTAGCGTGATCGCGATGGAGAGAAATATCAATCGATTGTTGCGTGTTTGATCCGTGACTTTTCGTGCATGCAGCAAAGATGGCATGAGCGACTCCCGCAAATCGACAAAAAGCACTTTCTGAATAACGGCAGCAACGAGAACTCCGGCGCTTGTGAAAAATCTGGGGCTGAAAAAACCCATCAGACTGTCGGTGGGAGCGGCAGTCAAGGTAAAATAGGCCAGCCCACCCTGGCAGATAATCCGCATGGCAACCAGGCTAAAAATAAAAAATACACAAACGGTTAAAAATGAGAATAATAAGGGAATACCGAAATAATAACACCAGAGAACAATCGCCAGGCTGCCCAAAACAAATCCCCAGAAGGCAAAGCGGGTGGAAAGCCATTCAGACTCCAAATTGGCTTCTTTTTTAAAACCGATTCCTTTGCGCAGAATATCAATGAAATGAAATCGGGCCAACCAGGCTAAAAATAGAAAAAATACAATATAGGC
>JARRJQ010000507.1:0-2263 GCA_037388985.1 Desulfobacterales bacterium
TCTATGCAATCCGCCCGGTAGTAAAAAACCATTGCCCAATCCAAGATCAGATCAATTAAAAGAAGCTCATCTTCTCTGGTCTTATCGGTTTTATTTAAAAGAAGCTCATAAGCTTCCAGGTAGTATTGATGCGCTTCTTGCACGGCATAGCGCTTCAGGCTTTTTTCCCCGGCCTTCATTAAATAACTCACAGCCTTAATAATCGATTGGCCTTGCTTGAAGTGATAGGCCAGGGTTTCGTAAAACTCGGGCAGCCGGTCTTTGAACAATTGCTCCATTACCAGTGCAATGCGTTCATGGATGGCCTGGCGTTCTTTTTTGAGCAGGCCGTTGTAAACCACCTCCTGGGTCAAAGCGTGCTTGAAAATGTATTCCAGATCCGGCTGCAGGGCTCTGGCACGGATGAGATCAAGCCGCTCCAGGCTGCGCAGGCTCTGGTCGACTTGCTGTTTGAGTTGAGTCACCTGCTTGAGGATCTCGTAAAAAAATGTGCGCCCGATGACTGAAGCTTCCTGAAGGATTCGCTTGCTCTCCTTTTCCAGGCGATCCAACCGCCCGGAAATCACCCCGTGAATGGTTGATGATACTTCCGCCTCGGTTATTTTTCTGGTGAGCTTCCAGCTGCCGTTGTCTCGCATCAGTGTCTCTGATTCGATCAGAGAATTGATGACTTCTTCGATGTAAAACGGATTGCCCTCAACTTTTTCCTGCAGAAATCGTTGCAGTTCGGAAGGAATCACCTCTGTTTTGAGCAAAGATTCCACCATGCCCTGCGACTCGGATGCGGAAAGATCCTGCAGCCGTATTTCCTGGTAGGGATGGGTCATGGCGCTGATCTGATGGCCGGTGAAAAGAGAGATAGTTGGCCGATAAACACACAGAAACAAAATGGGGTCCCTGGAATCCGACAGCAGCAGACGAATGAGTTCTAAAAATGAGGGGTCCGCCCAGTGGAGGTCCTCCAATCGGACGATGGTTGGGGCTTGCTGCGCCAGTGTTGAAAGTACTGTCTGGATGGCCTTTTGCAGCTGCTCTTTCCAGAAAGCCGGGCTGACATTATCGATTTCCGGGTAGCTCAGTGAATATAGGCTTCCGATGTAAGGGATGAAATGGGTGTTCTCACCGACCAGAACAGAGATGCCGGATTCAATCTTTTCCTTTATGCGTGCGGGCGAATCACTTTCCTCGATTTGAAGGGCCCGATTCAAAAGGTCGATCAGGGGGAAATAGGGTATATTCTGGCTGTACGGATAGGCATAGCCCTCCAGCCATTGGATCTCTTCCGGATTTAACGAGGCCTTAAATTCCTGGATGAGCCGGCTTTTGCCGGTGCCCGCCGGGCCGTATATGGAAAAAACCGCCCCGGTACCCTCTTTGAGCTTGCGGGCGGCATCGGCTAACTGACTCATCTCCACTTTGCGCCCGATCAGCTCCGCCTGAAAGCCATGCAGGCGGTGAAGTTTGATGGGTTGTTCTTTTTGGGCCACAACCTTGTAGATTCGGATGGGCTCAGCCTTTCCTTTCACCGAGGCAGGTTCTAACTCTTTAAAGTCAAAGTAGCCTTCAGACTGATAATAGGTGTCCGGACCCACCAGGATCTCACCGGCATTTCCCAGAGCACTGAGGCGGGCCGCCACGTTAATGGTATCCCCGGCAACCCCGTGGGTGCCTTTTTGCAGATCGATGTCACCGGTGATCACCAGGCCTGTGTTGATGCCGGTGTGCATCACCAGGGGTTGTTCGATGCGCTCCTCATATTGAGGGCTTATAGAGTTTACCACTTTGTGAATTTCTCGGGCAGCTTTTATCGCGCGCACCGGGTCATCTTCGTGGGCTTCAGGGGCACCAAACAGGGCCATGACCGCATCGCCGGCAAACTTTTCAACAAAACCTTCATACTTTGAAATGATCTTTGAGACGTCATCAAAGATCTTGCCGGTAATTTCCTTGACTTCTTCAGGGTCCAGCCGTTCGCTCATGGCAGTGTAGCCGGAAAGATCCGAAAACAGCGCCGTCACATGCTTGCGCTCGCTTTCAAGGGGTTTGGGGGGCGGTACAGGTCCCTGAGGTTCGGGTTCTTTTACCTGAACCGGCGTTGTTTCCGCGGATTTCTCCAACTCATAGCCGCAGTCCCCGCAAAATTTATCACCATGTTGTATTTCCGCTTTGCATTGGGGGCAGGTCAGCAATAGCTTCGCCCCGCACTCCCGGCAAAACTTTTTATTGTCTGGATTTTCTGTTTGGCATTCTGGACATTTCATTT
>JARRJQ010000508.1:0-2254 GCA_037388985.1 Desulfobacterales bacterium
TGTTTCTTTGAGGCTCATATTGTTTTAAAAAGTTCTCCTTTTTGACGATACCTCACCGGTCAAAACTTTGCAAACCATCTTTCAGTGTATGCGTTTTCTATGTTTATCATCATGGAATCGCTTTTAAAATTGTTGGATTAGGCAACCGTTTTGCTTTCATGATCAGTTATGCTGCAATAACTATATCTCTTATATGGATACTGATTACTGGTGAATTGTGGGGACTTTATCTGTTTGCTTTGGTTTTTGGGTTTGGCTGGGGCGCCCAAGCCGTACTGAGGTTTTCAATAACCGCTGAAACATTTGGGTTGCTGTCGTTAGGCTTAATTATGGGGATGCTATCGATAGGTGAGGCATTTTCGGCTGCTCTCGGTTCTTATTTCGCAGGGTTAATCTTTGATATCGTTGGTGATTATCGGCCTGCCTTCTGGACGGGTATTGTATTGTCCATTCTGGGTATCGTTATGGCGGGAATTTTCAAACCTATTAAAAACCAATAGGATTATTCATTCTTTTTGTTAAAACATATCACTGTTAGACCCTTTGTCAGATCAAATCGTGGTCATTCCATCTAAATCCTTTCCAAAACCTCCTTTGTTTTAGCCAGCCAATAGTCCATCCCCATATCTTGGAACATCTTCTCAGCCCTTTTCAAGTTTTCCATGGCCTTATCTTCTTTCCCGGTATCGGCATAAAGCTCACCCAGGAAGAGATATCCAATGGAGTAAGAGGGTTTTATTTTCAATTCCTCTATAATCTTGATTCCTTTTAGAATACACTCCTCTGCCCTGTCAGGTTCTGCGGATTCCTTTTTTCCGAATATCCTCCCCAACTGAATCCATGAAATCCCTTCATTCCATTTTTCGTGATTCTTTTGGGCCAAATCCAAAGCTTTCTCAGCAAAGCTTTGAGCGCTCTCGAAATCACCTAAATCCAAATGGACTGCACTCAGATCATAATAGAGCATAGACATAAACATGGGCATTTGCATATCCGTTTGAATTTTAATTCCCGTTTGGATATGTTTCAGCGCGGCTTCTAACTCTCCCAAATAATAATGTCCCATGCCTAAAACACCCCAAGATACAGGCAAGAAAAGGGGAACTTCTCCATCTTCACAATATTTAATGCAATTTTTTGAATGCTTTATAGTATTTACTCCATCGCCCTTCGAAAGAAATAGAATTTCATAAAAATATTCAACCACACTCAAGGTGCCTAAATGGTTAATCTTGTGTGCAAAACGAAGGCCTTTTTCAAAAAAAGTTTCGGCCTCATCAAATTTCCCTGACATTGCCAGACTCATACCATGCCAGGCATGCAACTCCGCATACACATTAAATGGTCGCCCAAAAAAATCAGATTCCCGATGCTTTTTCTCAATTAGCTTGATGACGTTAGGGGCAATCTCAACAATTCTAAAGGATTGACCAGAAACACCATAGGAGACGAAGAGCTCCACTGCCGTGGGGGCCATTAAATCAACGTCCTCCACTTTTTCGGCCTCCTGAAAACACTTCTCACAATATTCGATGCCCGCTAAAGGGTTCCCCCTAATTGCATAACAGTTACTTAACTTGCCATAGAAGATTGCGAGGCTTCTTTCGTCTTTGATCTCTTCCGATATCTTCGCTCCACCATGAAGGATCTTCAGCGAGCCATCAGGGTAGCCCAGGGCTGACATTGGGGGCCAAATTGCCAGACGAACACCGATCTGCTCTCTTTTGTTTTCCTCAGTTGCAGGCATCTTGTCCAGAACTTCGATCGCCTCACTGTAAAAGCGAAAAGCTTCACGGTTGGCACATTTGTCGATAGCTTTGTTGCCGGATAGCTTTAGATACTGATAAGACTTAGCGGCGTTTTCGGCTTTCAAATAGTGGTAAGCGAGAATCTCGTAGAACTCCTCCAACCTCTCAGCGTAAATCTGTTCTATAGCTCTTGCTATTTTCTCATGAATCTCCTTTCTTCTTTTCTGAAGCAAACTGTTATAGGCCACTTCCTGGGTGAGGGCATGCTTGAAGATGTATTCCAGTTCCGGAAATAGGCGCTTCTCATAGATAAATTCAAGACCCTGAAGATTGAGAAGATGAGATTTGAGTTCTTCTTTCATGCCCATAATGCTCTGAAGGATGCGAAAGGCAAATTCTCTTCCGATCACCGACGCCACCTGCATAATCCGCTTCAGACTTTCCTCAACCCGGTCAATACGGGCGGCTATAATCCCAGGATAGTATCCGGCACTTCAATCTCGGAT
>JARRJQ010000509.1:0-2251 GCA_037388985.1 Desulfobacterales bacterium
ATGGCCTGGATTGTGCCTTCCAAAGCATTGCGAAGCTTATTCAAACTTTGTTGAAGTTTAGTTTCGGTCTCTTTTAGGCGGCTGACATCCTTTATATCTTCGACGATGCCAGCCAATTCGCCATTGGGGCTGAAAAATGGCTTGGCTGCCACAAGACAGGGGATATGGACTCCGTCACTGCGCAGTTTTTCTGTCTCAAATTCGACCTGCTGCTCCCCCTTCAAAATTTTAATCAGGCAACAGCGTTCTGTTCGGCAGGCCGAACCGGCAAGCACCTCATGGCATTTTTTACCGATGCTCTTCTCTTTGTCCAGGCCAAGCATCATTGCCAGGGTGGCATTTATTGCGAAGATATTGAATTCCTTATCAATTAAACACATGCCATCGGCGGCCGTATTAAATATCTCGTTTAGCAACGAGTGGGTTTTATTATTCGGTTTATTTTTTTCCATCATCTAAGACGTTTTCAGTCAGTTTCTCAAACTGCTCTGTGGTCAAAGGACTTCCAAAGGCGGCAAATTGCACACTTGGCTTTTCATCAGCGGGTACCGGTTCCCATCCCTTCTCTGTTCTGTTTAAAAATACCCAGTCCAGCTTACCATCGATGACCGGGACGACACCTTTCCAGGTCATCAGCTGACCGTTTTTGAAATCAACTACGGGAACCTTTTCCCCCTTCTGAATCCTGATTACCGCCGGGTTTAAATGGCAGTCATTGCAGTCTCTGCCCTCGGAAGTCACCGAATGAGTATGATAGGGGACATAGGCAAGGCAGAATCGATTAAGGCTCTGACTCCAGCTAAGCTTAAATGAAAACTTCACATCGTTGGATTTTTCCCAAACACCATAACTGGAATGCCGCCCCCAGACTCTCAAGTTCATTTCGCTAAAAAAGTCTCCTCTGCCTGCCGTATTTTCACTTAAGGTCGTGATCAGTCTGCTAAAAATTGTCCTTCCATCGCCTGCAACCTCTCTTTCCAAGGCCTCTGCCTTTGCAACCCCCTAACCCTCTTATGCCAAAGCTCCGGCGAGAAAATAGCCGGAAGATCGAGATCAGATCATCACCCAAATCCTCTGGATATACACCTGCTCGTAAAAGGACTGCTGGCGCCAGAGGTCGTATCGTCGCCTTTTCCCTTCATCCCCAAGCACCTGGTAGGCCTCGTTGATCTCCTTTAGATATTCTTCACAACCAGGTCTTTCCTGGTTTCGATCGGGATGATATTCCATGGCCAGTTTGCGATAGGCCTTCTTGATCTCTTTACCCGACGCTTCCCTGTCGACACCCAGGATCTGGTAATAATTTTTGACAACCACTGTTTCCACCTCCTGTATCCAGCATGTTTTAAACCGCCCCGGTCGCCCATACCAAAAGATCAAGCTGCAACCCCTTCATAATAGACGCAGTCACGGCCCTGCCCAGGATGACGGTTGCCCCGGGAGATCTCAAAGATCCTTCGATTGATTCCAGGCCGTCGTTCATTTTTTCTTTGCCAGGCGCCTTCCTGGCGATAGTGAATCGCCCGCCGCGGTGCCCTTCGTTTTCAACAGGGGTGACCATATGGCACCGCCGGATTAAGCAAAGGGCTGCGCTCGGCGCTCAGAGTGATGTCAGCAATCACGCATTTGATAGTTTATGAGCGCTTTCCAGAAGCAAGGATTTGAACCGATCCAGGGTGACTGGATAGGGCTGAATCGGGATTCCCATCCAATCGGAATATTCCAGGAATTCCTCCGGTTTTTCCTCCATATAGGCATCCATGTATCCAATTCCATCCAGAACAACGGCGCCACCGGTGTGACGGGGAAAATTCTCGTTAGCCAGGCCTTTATCCCATCCCTTGAAGACCTGATGACGAAATTTAACCCAGCCCGGCACCATCCACCAGACCTTTTCACCACCGGCAACTTCTTCGGCAATCGCTTGCCTTTCTTTTTCGCTGGCAAGCATGTCCATGCAATGGGTTGCCTGAATTCTCGTCACGCCCGGACCCTGTTCTGCAATTATTTTTTGCATGGTGCGGGCAGGCTCGTCAGCGTTGACATAACAAAACTTTCCCCCGTATACCACAAGCACCTTGCCGGTTTTTTCTTTAGCTTTGTGGATCTGCCTGACAAGCTGACGCTCCAATTCATGAATATCTTCGTGGAGCCCCGGAGTCGTAAAAAACAGATGCAGGGTATCTAAAAACCCCTCCTGTTTCAAAAAATTAAGTTCGAGGCTTAACGTCCCGCAGGATACAACGGCAAT
>JARRJQ010000510.1:0-3193 GCA_037388985.1 Desulfobacterales bacterium
GGGAACCCCGCTGCTTTTTGGACCCGCGAATGCAGCCGGATTTTTAAGTATCCGCAACAATCAATTCACCAGTGTCGGAGAACAAGGATACCAATTGGAGGCCGAGGCCCTGGAGCCGTATTCCAAGGGGATGGTCGCCTGTTTTGCCTGCCCCGCACATTGTCGCCACCGATTCATGATTAATGAAGGCCCCCATGAGGGCACTCACGGAGAAGGACCGGAATATGCTTCGATCGGATCTTTGGGAACCAAGCTGGGAAATCTTGACCTTGAAAACATACTCAGCGCGGTTGAACGCTGCAACCGTTATGGGCTGGATACCATTTCAACCGGGTCTTATATTGCCTGGGCGATGGAATTGTACCAGCGCGGAATCATAGATCGCAAAAAAACAGGAATACCTTTAGATTGGGGCAACACAACGTCAATATTAAAAATTATCGATATGATTGCCAATCGAAAAGGTTTCGGCGACATCCTGGCGGAGGGCTCATATGCTCGGGATACGTTTGGCGTTTCATCCAGAGATTATCTGCTGGAGATCAAGGGCCTGCCCATTGAAATGACCGATGAACGGCTCCCCAAGAGCTTCGCGCTGGGTTTGGCCACATCAACCCGGGGGGCATGCCACATGCGAAGCCGGCCTTCAATGGATGCCCTCGGTCTTCCGCAAGCGCTCTTGAAAAAAATATACGGCGGTCCGGTCAGCAATCAGATGACGTCCTACCGTGGTAAAGGCCGCATGGTCTGGTGGCATGAACTTCTGCATGCCGTAACCGATGCGCTGGGTGTTTGTCGCTTCCTGGCCGCCTTTTCGAGCCCCCACGGGCTTCAGTACAGGCAATTTGCCGAGTTAATCAGACTCGCGACTGGACTTGAAATTTCCTCCGCGCAATTGCGAACTATTGCAGAAAGAATCTACACGCTGGAGCGTATGATGTTGGTCGGTGATGTGCCCAAAAGATACTTTGAGGAGCCCATACCCGAGGGGCCGGCAAAGGGCTGTGTTATCGAAAGGACGGGTTTTGACAGCATGCTCGATGAGTACTATCACCTCCATGGCTGGGGCAAAGATGGCATTCCGGCAAACAGAACGCTTAAGCGTTTAGGGATTCACCTATGAGAATCAGCGTCAATCGTGAAAAATGCACCGGTTGCCATCTTTGCGAGCTGGTCTGCTCCCTCTTCCACTTGGGGGTCATTAATCCTGAGAAGTCAGCCATCCGAATCCACAAAGATGACTTGGACACGAGCATAAACACGCCGCTCGTTTGCCGTCAGTGCAAAGAGATGAAATGCCTGAACGGCGAGCGGATGACCGCGGCGTCGGCAAAGCAGCAATTTATATGGGTAAAGCAGCGAGCTGAGCACTGTCCGTTTGATAGCCTAAATGTCCTGGGACAGCATGCGTATCACTGTGATTTATGCGCCGGGCACCCTCAATGTGTCCATGTTTGCACTTCCAAAGCCATTGTTGTTAAAATATAACTATCGCGGCCGACAAGGCAATTGATCTGGGTTAAAAACTTTCCACGATTTGGGGGATTAAGCGAGTCGGATGAATCTGTCAGGCATCTTGCTCAAGAGGCTCAACAAAAAAGCAGTATACCGGTTCACTGAAAATCAATCTATAGCCGGAATTGTCCGACGCAAATCAGACTTTCAACTGGCCGGCATGTTCAGTAATTTTGGGTCGGGGTATTTGAGGGACTCATTGAAACAAAAATTTTAGGCCAAACTACTCCACGATTTCAAGGACTGTTCTTTTGTGTTCTTTGGCCGATGCGGCGCCCAAAATGGTTCGAATCGCCTTGGCCGTTCGCCCTTGTTTGCCGATGATTTTACCCAGATCCTCTTTCGCCACTTTAAGTTCCAATACGGTAGCTTGGCTCCCGGCTAAAGCTGTGACCGTAACCTGCTCGGGACGGTCTACCAGTGCTTCTGCAATACGTTGAATCAGATCTTTCATTTCCATATTACCCTCCCCACCGCCTTTGCAAGATGAAGACGAAGTTCAATTCTCGGGCCTAACCCTATCCGGTGAAAAGCGCAGGTTGCACCAAAAATTGGTTCAAAAACCGGTTTTTACGAACATGGTAATATGAATTAAAGTTTTCCGATGACTGTAAAAATCCGGTCCGGTTTTATCATTTGCAATGGAAACTTTTTACCGATCTGATTGCATGATCTGGCTCATTTAAAACTGCTTATAGTTAATTCTATAAATTATATCAACGAGATCATCAACAATATTCTGACATGATCGGCATCAAAATATTTAAAGAGGTTCATTTGAAATTGCGATATGCATTTTTGAGATCGGTTTTAGTATGCCTTGTATTCTATGGGTTCATGTCTATATTTTTGGTCAACACCCCTATCAAGGGGTCATTGGTCCAAAAACATATAAATAACGATGTGGGCTTGGAAGGGCAAAACAGGAGTCATCATGGATTTTTTAATTCCAAATGCATGTTACAATGGGATCGAAAGTTTAAAGAAATTTCTCAAAGAAAAAGTCAGACCAGAGCTTGCCGCGTGGTATCAAAACCAGGAAATACCTGCTCAATTTTTCCGCGAAATGGGAGCAGGCAAGTGGTACGGAATTGAATTAAAAAAAGGCCGGCTCGTTAAAGGTTCAGCTTTGAAAGAGGCCTTAATGGCAGAAGAGCTGGCAAAGGTATCGCCCGGTGTGGCCGTAGCAGTTCTGGCTCAAATAGATTTAGGTCTAATGGGCGTTTTGCTGTTTGGCTCTGACAAATTAAAAAAACGCTATGGCAACTCCGCCGTCAGGGGAGAAACCTTGATGAGTCTGGGCAATACAGAGCGTCAGGCCGGCAGCGATGTGGCCGGTATCCAAATGCATGCCCGAAAAGTGGAAGGCGGCTGGCTGCTCAATGGCACAAAAGCCTATGTAACCAACGGGCTGATCAGTGATCTGGCTGTTATCACGGCGATATCCGCTCCTCAAGCATCTAGAAACAACCGGATGTCTATGTATTTGGTCGACTTGCATGCGCAGGGAGTTCAGCGGACAAAGCTCAACAAACGGGTCTGGATTCCATCTGATCTGACCCGCCTTCAGCTCAGCGATGTATTCGTCCCCGATGATCATCTTTTAGGCAACCAGGGACAGGGACTGCAGCAAGTGTTGACCATCTTCACCTATAGTCGGGTCCCTATCGCCGCGCTG
>JARRJQ010000511.1:0-4716 GCA_037388985.1 Desulfobacterales bacterium
GCTCTTCCCGCACCGCGTTGGTGGATACATTAAATTCCTTGGCCAGCTCTCTCAGGTAAGAGCGAGCTTTCGGGTTGAAAAAAAGTCGCATCAATAACTTGATCCGTGTTTTAGAGGCAATCAGCCCGGTTAACAGATTATCCACTTTGGGTTCCTTTTTGAGTAGTTTTATTACTCATAATACAAAAGATTCCTGTTTGTGTCAATTAAATATTTTCGAAAAACCGAAGTTGTTGAAACTTGTATTTCATATGAATTAAATTGGTTATATTTTTTATCGGTAATCGCTAATTTCTGGGTAGGACACCGGTTGCGCTTTAAATCACGTGCAGAGCGCATCAATTATATCGGATTTTAGATATAAAACTTGAGCAGAAATATTGATATCATTTACTGTTGGAGTTTTTCACCCTTTGACCGTATTGGACATGATATGTGAAGCGTTATCTGAATGTCATGAGGAATACTGTAAATTGGTTTCATAAACGTTAGATTTTGCCTGAGAGCAAGGCACGACTTGTTTCAAACGCGGAGCGTACACGATAGTACGTGAGCATTTTGAAGCACGCATTATTGGGACTGCGGCTGTGGATGGTGGTACCTGGAATGATAAATCCGCCAAATTCGGAGCCGGGATCGCCGTTATCGCCCCAAAAAATATTGGCACCGATTATCATGTCCAGGTTCTGGGTGATATTCCAGACCGCCCTGGGCTGCAGGAATCCGGAAGGATCCTGGACATTATTGATGCTGGTTAGAAAAACCGTGAAAAGAGGATGTAATTCAACCTGAATTTCAGCGCTCATATAGTTTTTTCCGAGTACAAATAATTCACCGCGGTTCAATCGTTTGGTAATGGCCGGATTGGATAAAGCGCCCGGGTAATCGCTTTCACCCAAACCATTGTAATAGTATTCCAGAAGTCCATAAAAGTTTTTTTCCCACCAGATCCAGGCATAATCGATATTGGCCACACCGGACAGGTAATTCTGTGTATTTTCGCCTTTGCCGTCACTTAAAAATGTTGCAGTCGCATCTAACCGCCAGGCCGCTCCCCCCCAGATTCCGGAGCTGCCAAAGCCCGCTACATAGTCATCATAGTGCCGAGTGGCCATCATATTGAACTCGGTGGTTCCGACGGGAAAATGCAGCAGACCGGCCAGTGAATTTTGGTCTTCTTCTGGATTGTGCGTATCGGGATCACGTCTGACCACATACAGCAGCTGGAGATCGGATGATTTCGGCAATCTGATTTGAGCCAGCACCATGTCGTCGCCGACTTTATAATCGCGCTGTATGTCTGCAGGCGGAAAAGGGTTAAACAAATCCATGGGATTAAATATCAGACCATTTCCCCAGGTGACGGCCTGACGTCCGATACGAACAAATCCCCAGGAGGATGTGTAGGTAAAATTCAATCGGTCCAGTCGCTGGGCCAGAATATAGCGGTCGCTGTCTTTGATCGTATCCGTTAAATCCAAGAAGCGCCCATCATCTTTCAATGGTGCGCCGAAAAACAATGTGCTGCCTTCAAAATTGGGAAATATTTGTCTTAACTCCAATCCCTTTTCTCGAGCCTCACCGCCGGCCAGGATCACTTCATACTGGGTTTCTAAACGGCCCCAATCACTAAAGAAGGTGTCATTATTGATGCGCAGATCGGTATCTAAATTCAAATAAGTGCCGGTTCCGACGGGTTCATAGATTGTATCGTCTCTGGTAAAGGTGGCTGACCCGATCGCTTTTAGCCGTCCGCCCCAATGCATGTCGATTTTATCCAGCCATGAACCTGATCGGGATTTGGATGTATCTGGTGGAGATGATTTGATGGCGGGCTGTTCTTCAGCGAACGCAACATTAAAATACAGTAGTCTGTTGACAGAAATAATTCCGGTTAGGCATGTGCATGAGAAAATCAGTATTTTCAAAACCAGGTTTAATTTGATTTTTAACACCTTGACCCTGTTAAGCGTGCACCGTGACCCTTAGCCTGCGGAATTTATTCTCGCAGGCTAATTATTTTTAATCTGATCATCCACGAGGCGACCGTCTTTTAATTTCACCAGCCGGCGGGCATATTTCATGACCATGCCGTCATGGGTTGAAAAAATAAAGGTTATTTGTTTTTCTGCGTTCATTGTTTTCATCATTTCAAGAAGCCCCTGACCGGTTTTTGAATCCAGGTTGGCGGTGGGTTCATCGGCCAGGACGATGGCCGGATTGGAAACTATGGCTCTGGCAACGGCAACGCGTTGCTGTTGTCCTCCGGATAATTCAGCGGGTCGTCGGTTATATTTACCTTCCAGTCCCACCTCATCCAGAATGGCCATTGCCTTGGATCGACGCTCCTTTGAAGGCAGACCTTGCAGCAGCATGACATATTCAACGTTTTCGATGGCAGATAAAACCGGAATCAGATTATACGCTTGAAATACGAACCCGATTTTGTGCAGCCTTAAATCGGCTAATTGCGATTGCGACAGGGTTTCAACCACTTCGCCGTCCACACAGATGCTGCCGGAATCCATTGAATCCAAACGCTACCTGACCCTGCTTGTATGCTTTATTTATGTTGCTGCACTGAACGATTTTCATTATACATCTCCTTAATTGGACATAATGTATATTTTAAATTCGAAATCCAAATCTCGAAATTCGAAACAAATCCGAATTATCAAATGATCAAAATTCAATGTTTTGAACATTAAGATTTATGATTTTGAATTTGTTTCATATTTCTGATTTCGTGCTTCGAATTTTCCTCTATGTATGAGCGAGCGCCTGTACCGGTGTAAAACGGGAGGCTTTTATCGCCGGATAAAGGCTCACTAAAAGACCCAGCAGCAAGATCGTCAAGTTCGCTACGATCACATCTTTGATGGCAACGGCTGGATAGATAATGCGCGTCATACCGGCATATTCCGCGCCAGCGGCCAAAGCCGAGAGATCAATGCCGCTTCCTGAAAGGGCGTAAATGCTTAAAAATCCCATAAAATTTCCGATGACCATCCCGCAAATCAAAATCAAAAAGGATTCCACCAGGACCTCACGCAGGATCCACCAAGGTTTCATCCCCAGGGCTTTCATCAGACCAAACTCTCGCATGCGCTCGAATACGGCCATTAAAGTTGTATTGACAACGCCGAAGCCCATGGCCACGAATACAATCAAAAACCAGAACCACATAAACCCATCAAGAATCTTTAGATATGCGGTTTGAAAAGGGAGCAGTTCCTGCCAGCTATGAACCTCAAATTTATCAGAGGGCAGAACAGATTTTAATTTATAATAAACGTCCAGGTTTTCGTATCCCTGCGGTAAGACAATGGATATTTCAGAGATGCCGGCGCCTAGTTTGAGCATTTTCTGGCTGGCGGCAAGGGTGACAAATACGAATTGCTTTTCCGTTGATTCCATTTCCGCTTTGAACGTCCCTACGATACGAAATGCCCGGGACGCAATTTCCTGATTCGCGTCCTGGGACATCAACACCAATTTGTGCCCGATTCTTGTCTCGAACTTTTCCAGCAAGGCTTCACCGATAACAATTCCATCAGAATCATTCGGCTCCAGGTAACGTCCGCTGGAGATGGCCGTTCCAATGAACGAAACTTTGGCTTCCTTCGCGGGATCAATGCCCACCATCGTCACACCGCTGGAGTGCCTGGCATTGTTGACAATGGCATTTACGCGCACACGGCTCGACCACAGCGCCCCGGGGGGAAGTAATTCATTTAATGTCTTTTCAACAAGCTGAGCGTCGGTGATGCTGTTTTCAATCGCCGGATCGTCATGATAACCCTTATGATGAATTTGAATATGGCCGGTAAGGGTAGCAATGCCATTTTTGATCATGCCCACCGCGATTCCCCTCATCAAAGCGCCCAGCAAAACCATGCTCCAAACCCCGATGAAAACGGCGACCAAAATGACGATGGTACGTCGAGGATTTCGCCAGATGTTGCGCCATGCGAGTTGAAGATACATTATCATTTCCCGGTCAGGACAAGCCTGATCCTCGATCCTTCAGTTTTCAGTTTGTTCACAAAATTCGAAATCCGAAGCTCGAAATTCGAAACAAATCTTAAATTCGAATGTTCCAATGACGAAAACAAGCTCTATTTTTCTTTACTGCACAATAATTTTGTTTCTGTCATTTGAATTTTAGTCATTTGAAATTGTTTCGGATTTCGGATTTCGATATTCGGATTTTTTTAATTTTCCTGTATTTCACGATCCAAAATCCAGAATCTAGACCGCCGTCATCGCCTCTACAGGACGCAGTCGCCTGACTTTCAGTGCCGGATACAGGGCGGCCAAAAAGGTAAAGAACAGCACCATAAATGGACCGATTGAGACCGAAAGCAGCGATAATTTCGGATACATCCTGCCGCTGATGCCGAATTGGCTCAGTAATTCCGATCCAGAGGCAAAATCAATGCCGTGAATCTGAAAATAATACGTAATTCCGATGCCTAGTAAGATGCCGATGGCGATGCCGATTAACGTCAGTGTCATCGATTCAATCAGCAGCACTTTGGTCAGGCGTCGGGGTGTTGTCCCGATTGCCATCATCACGCCAAATTCTTTTTTACGCTCAAAGATGGCCATTAAAAAAGTATTTAAAATACTGAATGCCACCACGATGATTAAAAGACCATAGAAGATCAGCCCACTGACCAGATCCATTTCAATGGCCTGGCGTAAACCGGGCAT
>JARRJQ010000512.1:0-2011 GCA_037388985.1 Desulfobacterales bacterium
ATGATTTAAAGGAAGTGTAAAGATTTGGTAAAATGTTGGAAATTACGCTTTGCCAGAAAGCGAACCTGTGCTATGCTCCAACAGTGGGCAAACAGCCTTATTTTTCGCTTGCATCCCGATTAAAAATGATGTAAGTAGCCGTAACTTATATTTTTTAATTGGAAATCGAAACCACTCGATTAAGGGAAGGAAAAAATGGGCGACGACGACCCTGGAAGTAGTCCCGGCCAACAACCTGGAAATTCTGATTTTGAAATACGAACACCTTTGTTTCGATTTGCATGGAGACAACCCGACATCCGCTGCCATTCACCCGCCTTTAGCTAATAAAGCTTGAGCAGGGCTCCGGCCGGCTTTGTTCTCCAGGTAAAGGAAACAAGGCGGGAAGGAGAACCGCATGAGCTTCACTTCGGCAACTCAAATTCCAACCGTACCCGCTCCTCAAATGGACCATGCGCTCGACATCGAGACTATGCGCGAATGGCATCCTTACGATATCGCCGAAAAAATAGAAGCCGCCAAGCTGACCCCTCTTGAGACCATTGAGGTGCTGTTGCAAATCGGCAATCACAAGGCTATTGACGCGTTCGAGGAGCTCTCCGTTCAGACCCAGCAGGCCTGCCTGGAAACAGGCAACACCAAAACCATGCTGCGGTTCATTGAGAACATGGACCCCGACGACCGCGTCGATCTGCTGAAAGAGTCCGATACCGATATTCGCGAAGCCATGATGCCGCTTATCGCTCAGGCCGAAAGAAACGAAATCCGGCGTCTCTGGAACTATGAGGAAGGAACAGCGGGGGCGGTGATGACCACCGAATATGCATTATTGCCCGCTGAGACCACCGTGGCCAACGCCCTGGAACAGCTGCGCCTGCAAGCTCCCAACAAAGAAACCATCTATTACGTCTACATCACCGATGCCGGCAGGCACCTGCAGGGCGTAATTTCGCTGCGCCATCTAATTATGGCAAAGCCCAAGGCCACTCTGGCAGAGGTCATGATAACCAACGTAATTTCAGTTCGCCACGATATGGAAGTAGAAAGCGTTGCTGGCGTAATTTCAAAATATGATCTTCTGGCGCTGCCTGTGGTCGATGGAGAAAATCGCCTGTTAGGGATCATTACGGTAGACGACGTCATCGACATTATCCGGACCGAAAATACCGAAGACTTTCAGCGCATTTCGGCAGTGGTGCCATTTGAAGAGCAATATTTCAAGCGCCCCTTGCCCAGATTGTTTTGGAACCGCTTCTGGTGGTTGGCCATTCTTCTGTTTACCTCTATTCTTTCGACCACCATTATGGAGCACAACTCGGCTATCCTGCAAAAGATCGTTGCCCTGGCTTTCTTTATCCCTCTGGTGACAGGAACCTGCGGCAACGCGGGAACCCAGTCCGCCACCATGGTGGTGCGGGCTCTGGCACTGGGTGAAATTTTCCCGCGGGATTTTTTACGGGTCTTTTACCGGGAACTTCTCATGGGGCTCGCGCTCGGCGTCTCCCTTGGCCTGATGGCTTATTTTCGCGTTTTTCTGCAGGACCAAAATGTGATGCTGGGATTCATCGTCGGAGCGGCCCTGCTGGCTACGTTGCTAACGGCCAACCTGTCGGGAGCGCTCATCCCGCTGCTGCTCAGACGCCTCAACCTGGACCCCGCTTTGACCGCCGGTCCGTTTATCGCAACCATTATTGATGCGGTGGGAATTACAATTTATTTTCAGATCGCCTTGCTGCTCGTGCATCTCTTCTGAATCGACCGAAGGGGATGTCCCTCGGCCACAACCAGCCGCCGGTTCTATAACCCATTTTTTCCGGAACCCATTTTTAAATAGATCAGCAAGGTAACTTTAGCGTGCGCCGGTACCGCGGCCGAAAACATCCCGACCGGCCAGCGGGTTGTAAAGTTTGGTGATGGCGAATTTCATGACATCGGCAGTTTTCATGTCCGTGATTATCTTCCAGAGGATTTGATCTCCCTTGTCGGGAAGTACGCAAGCGTTGGATGCATC
>JARRJQ010000512.1:2052-4259 GCA_037388985.1 Desulfobacterales bacterium
TTTTTTGATCCTTTTTTGTCATTCCCACCTGGATGACCTTTTTGCCGCCGATTTCCTTGATACTTTCCCCCAATCCGATTTCCTGAAGCTGCTTGATCCGTTGATCATCCAGAATTACATTAATGTAAGCATCAGCCATTTGTCACCTCCATGCGATAAAGTTTCGCCTAGAATTAAAGTTTTATGTTTACAAGCCGCTTTATAACGGGAAATTTTGCAACAGTCAAAGGGAAAAAGGAAGCAAAAATAAGCTGCCGTGCGTTATTTGGATATCCTGAAATTTGGTGTGTAAAAATTTGCATGTAAAGGACGAATCAGGTTAAAATAGTAGTATGAAAAAAACGCCTAAGCTTTCCAAATCGCGCTTTTTAGCCGGACTTCAGTGTCAACTGCGGCTTTGGTATCAATGCTATGAACGGGATCTGGCCCAGGAAGTTTCGGCAGCGCAACAGGCGATTTTCGACACCGGCCACGAGGTGGGGCAGCTGGCCACCCGGCTTTATCCGGGCGGCGTTCTGATCCAGGAGGATCATCTGCACCATATTGAAGCTGTCCAGTCCACCATCAAGGCCATGCAGAACCCGGCTGTAAAAGCGATTTATGAAGCCGCCTTTTTCTATGATGGGGTGCGCATTCGAGTTGATATCCTGGAGCGAACAGGCAACCAAAGCTGGAATCTGGTGGAAGTCAAATCATCAACTACCATTAAAGACGTTTACTATCCGGATGTCGCCGTTCAATATTACGTCCTTGAAGGTTGCGGATTAAACATCAGCCGGGCCGGCGTTTTGCACATCAATAACCAATATGTCTATGATGGACTTCGCCTGGACCTCAAGGCGTTATTTACATTTAAAGATCTCACCGATCCCATCAAAGCAATGCAACCGGAAATACCTGCCAGTCTTGCGGAGCTGAAGGCCATGCTGGCAAATTCAGCTGCGCCGGATATCAAACCTTCCAGACATTGCAGCAAACCTTATGACTGCGAGTTCTGGAATCATTGCACGAAAGATATGCCGGAATTCTGGGTCTTTGATATAAACGGGATCGGGCAGATCCGCTTAGATGAACTCGCTCGTTTGGGCATTGAAAAAATTTCTGACATCCCCGAAACTTTTCCCCTGAGCGAAATTCAAAACCGTATCCGATTAGCGGTCATCAACCAGCAGAACTTTATTTCAGATGAGCTTGAAGCAGAACTAAATAAGATGCGGCATCCCATTCACTTCCTTGATTTCGAAACCGTTGCCCCGGCCATCCCCCGCTATGCCGGTACGCGACCCTATCAAACGATCCCCTTTCAGTGGTCGGATCACATCCTTTATCAAGATGGAAAACTAACGCATCGTGAATATCTGTGCGGCGGAGACAAAGACCCCAGAAAAGAATTTGCTCAAACATTGCTAAAGGCAGTTGAGACTGAAGGCAGCATTGTTATTTACACCCGTTATGAAGCCGGAGTGCTGAATTCACTTATCGAACATTTCCCCCGGTATGCCGGCGGGCTCCAGGCGGTTATCGAGCGTTTTATCGACCTGCATGCAATCATCAGAAATAATTACTATCACCCGAAATTTTACGGATCTTTTTCTCTCAAAAATGTGCTGCCTGCCCTGCTGCCGGAAATGACCTACGACAAACTTTCAATACAAGATGGTATTCAAGCAGCTCTTGAATATTTGCGAATGATAGATTCTTCAACCTCTTCTGCAGAAAAAGACAGAATTAGAAAAGATTTGCTGACTTACTGCGGCCAGGATACGCTCGCCATGGTTAAAATTCGTGAAACACTCCTCAAACTCCTGTCACATATCCACACTTGAATTACAACATATTGGCTTTGAAAAAATGGTCTTAGAGCAGTTAAGCGGCTAGTGTGCTTGCGGCCCCCTTGAGCGGGGTTGCCCTTTTACCCGAAATATCCATTTCGACATTTCACTGAAGCTTTTACGCTAATTCTTGACGGGGAGAAATATTTTTTGTTAAAAAAGAGTTGACCCTTTTCCTATGCCTTCAACATTCATCCTTAAAGAGCTTTGCCGTTACAACATCGGCACCTATGCGGACATCATTTATCGCAATGCACTTCTATATCCGGATGAAGAAGCCTTTGTTTACCAAAATCAAAGAATTACGTTCGCCCAATACAATGAACGCGTCAATAGCCTGATTCACGCCTTAATCGAAATGGGAGTGAAAAAAGG
>JARRJQ010000513.1:0-2195 GCA_037388985.1 Desulfobacterales bacterium
TCCGGAGGGACGATATGAAAAAACAGAAAGATTTGCCATAGAGGATATCCGCTCGGACAAAGTGTTTTTGGCCTATAATGTGAACGGCAAGGCTTTGCCCAAGAAGCATGGTTTTCCGCTGCGTGCTGTGGCGGAAGGATATTATGGCAGCAACTGGGTTAAGTATGTCTATAAAATTACGGCCCATAAATCATGACTCATTGACGTTGATCGTCAGGCGCAGCTGTTAGGAGAAGAATAAAATGAAAAGAAAAAAAGAATTGGGTATGCTAATCCTGTCGGCCCTGGTGTTGATCACCGCTCTCGTATTTATCGACCGCGTGCTATCGAGTCCAAATAGCCCGAATTGGTCAAAGGTGGTTTTTTTCGTCAGTTGATACGATGTGGGCGAAGATGCCCTGGAAGGGCTGAAAGGGGTAAAGCTCGTTAACAACGGTTTTCTTAATTTCAAGGAAACAAACACCGTCTGGTATGATCCGGCTGTAATTCGTATCGACGAAATGGAGCAAGCTTTAAAAGATGCGGGGACTTTCCTGGGAACCGCAAAATGATCAGCATGTGATAACAGCCGAATTCCAATTAGCATCTTTAAAAAAGAAGAAACAGTTAACCGGATCTTGTAGGGAATTCTGCTAATGCCTTTTCAGATTCCAATTACAAATATAAAAAATTTAAGTAATGCCATAATTGTGGATTCCGTGCCTAAACCTAAAATTGGCGTATATTGAGGATATGCTAATAAAATCTAGAAGATTTTCTCAGAAGATTTCGGGAATTTCAATATACTTGAAGATGTAAATTGCAATGACCAAGATTCAATCTTTCATTTTTCGAATTAAGATATAACTTGATCTGACAACACGCTGATTTGTGATACAGTCTCAATGTTTAATTTTGTCAATTGTCTCTCAAAAATGTAGGGCCAATTTAGACGAAAAGAAGTATTTTTGCAAATCCCCGCAAATGGGTGCATATAGGGTGCAAAGCAACCAAAATCGAGGAGCGCCAGCCAATCTGACAGCGGCGAAAATGTTTGCTCCATCCATAATTGCCCATAACCCGCTCTAAACACCAATTTTTTCCATTATAAAACGCGTCAAACTGGCAAAATAGTTTACATATTAAATAATTATCAGTCTGTGAGCGCTCGCTCAGCACCGGTTTGAAGCAGCTATCGCAAATCTGAAATAATTTTATCGACCCAATTTTGCAGCATAGTAAAAATGGTTGTTCTCGCAATTTCTCGCTTTTTCTGTGTTTTTATTTGATTTTCAATATCAATCCCGACATAAAGGTCTAAAAATAAAAGGTTTTAAGCACTTTTTTGAGATAATCAAAGATCAATGCTCATACCTTTGTCGTCGTTTTTCCCGTTATTGATGGCTTTAGCCAATTTTTCATCGGTGCCAATGATGCCTTCGAAGCGATTTCAATTCTTTCATTCTTTATAAATAATTGTGAAATCTAATAGGATTGAGATCACAAATTCTAACATCATCGTATTTGATAGTTTCATAGATATTTACAAGATTCAGAATCGCCATGGATGCACTGAATTCTAACGATTCTCCAATTGAGCAACCAGAATCTAAAATACTAAATACTGTTGAACATGAAATACTGTGATTAAAAGGGCGTAGAATGTATTTTTCTTCCTCATCATACAAATTAATGTAGTTTAATAATTTCAAGCAAAAAATTTGCTTTTCTTTGGGCACAGGCGTCGAAGTTTGCACGATGATTTGAACAATTTTGGTAATATCATTGTATTCAATATTCACGACAAAAAAATAGCCATAGAATGATTTTTTAGCTTCAATTAAGAAATATATTTTATCTTCTGCTATTTTTATATCGTCATAACCTTTCTTGCTTAAAGATTTATCGATATCGTCAAAAACCAAATAAGTGATTTCATTTGATCGAATCATGAAATACATCTCCTAAACTGATTTTGGATATCATTAAACGTATACATTTTAGGGCAACATTTGGTCTTCGATTACCTTTATCTAACTTCCCTGTCGTTCGTGGTCCTGTTGGATATGGCTAAAGGTTAATCCCCCGGACTATAATTATCTTTAAGAAAGTTTGCATTTTTTTCTTTGGCTTCCAATACCTGCCGTTCCCATTCAGCAATGCTCAAAGGACCGCTCGGAAAATTGGTAAGCTCCTTTTGAATCGGTCCGCCGTCT
>JARRJQ010000514.1:0-2184 GCA_037388985.1 Desulfobacterales bacterium
AAATTGACAGGAAGGCTTAGGAAAACCAAGCAAAATTATATAAGCAAACACTAAGAGTTTTTGGTCATTAGTTTTTGCCGCTCTTCATTCACGGTTTCATAATTGGATTCGTCCTGGGTCCCATTTCTTTGGACAGGACCTTTGCTACTTTTCTTTGTTCGGTTGACTCCCAGAGCACCGATGACACCCACCGCCAGAAGAAATAAGATGGTTCCTTTCGAGAGAGAGGCAGCCGTATAAGTTTCAGGAACTTTCACCATCTCTTGATCAACAAACTTGGAAGCCCCATCTTTACTTAAAACTGAAATAAAAATAATCGTCGTTAATCCTGAAAAAATGATGCTGATTAGTGCAAGAAATATGAGAACTTTAGTTTTCATTGGTTTTTTTCTGAATGTGTTCCTCGAAAATTGACACTTTAGATAAGCTGTCCGTTTTTTTACTACCCGCCTGGTTGTCTTCTTCCGATTCAGAAACATCGCTATTCTCGAGATTGAATTGTGCGAGCAGCTGATTGCGATGATCCAGATTAACCTTTAACATTTTGAGCAACTCGACTACGATATCATCGCGCTCAATTCGCCTATTCGTTAGAAAATCCAGTTTTTCTTTGAGTTCATTTACTTTATCGTCCAGGAGCTGTACTTTGCCTTCGATTAGCTCCATGCGCAAATCAGGTGCTAAAACTGATGGGCCGGCAGCAATCGCTTTAGTTGATTTTGGATGGGCAGAGAGCTTGGCATCGTAATCCGTAAATGTGCCTAAAGATTTTAATTCTTCATAAACACTGTCCAGCACATCCCAGCCAATTGTTGGCAATTCATCGGCAAATCCATAAACCAGTGCAGAATCACAAAGTACATTAATCAGTCGAGGGATGCCTCTGGAATATGCAGCGATGGCTTCAATGGCTTCTTCATCAAAAAGATCAAACCGATTGCCACCGCCAATTTCCAATCGATGATTGATATATTCTTTGACCTCATCTTTCTCGAGACCAGTCAGATGGCAATGTACCGTTACGCGTTGTGCAAATTGTTTCAGATCGCTCTGTTGAAGCTTGAATCTTAATTCGGGCTGGCCGACAAGAATAATTTGGATCAGATGATGTTTCTCGGTTTCTATATTTGAGAGCATGCGAATTTCTTCCATGGTGTCTTTGGTCAAATTTTGTGCTTCGTCAATGATGAGCACCACACGCTCTCCGGCCGCATACTGATTGATTAAGTAACCACTGAAAATATCAATTAGCCCTGCTTTATCATCGGTTTTCGGGTCCAGCTCAAACTCATGACAGATCATCTTGAAAAACTCATCCGGACGGATATTTGTATTGTTGATAAGTCCGACATGAATGTCTCTTCCGATTTTATTCAAAAGATAATTGATCAAGGTGGTTTTGCCTGAACCGATTTCGCCGGTAACGACTACAAACCCTTTATTCTCTAAGATTGCGTACTCGAGATGCACGTATGTATTTTCATGCACCTGGCTCATGTAAAGATAATCGGGGTCGGGATGAAGATCAAAGGGCTTTTCTTTAAAACCGTAGAATGATTCGTACATAATTTAATTCGCCAACGATCTAGTTTTATTCATGACTGTTCCGATAACAGGCTTATCTTTGAGCAACCCCATTACTTTTTTCAGATCTTCAGTTGTTGTTTTTTCTTCTTCTATAACAAGTAAAATCCCATCGACATAACGAGTCAAAACCAAAGGGTCAGCGCTCGTTAACAATGATGAACTATCAAAGATAACGATTCTATCTTCCGGATACCGACACTTGATGTCATTTACCAGCATCTCCATCCTAGGTGAGCCCAACATTTCGGCTGAATTGGGTAAGGGTCTGCCGGCTGGAAGCAGCACAAGCCTTTCGATTCCAGGATTAATCAGAAAATCCTGCAGTTCAGCCTGATCCAGTAAATAGTTCGATAAACCGTCATCCATTTGGGTACCAAAAAAATCCTTGCCAAAACTTTTATGAGACTTAGGATGATTTTTCAAATCGCAATCCACAAGAAGCACTGTTCGGTCCAATTCCTGAGCAATACTCACCCCCAGGTTAATAGCCGTGAATGTTTTGCCTTCATAGGGGTTGGCACTGGTTATTAATAAACTGTTTCCTCCCTTTTCCTTTAGTTTGCTCAGCAACTGGGTTCGAAGAGTTTTGATTTGATC
>JARRJQ010000515.1:0-2183 GCA_037388985.1 Desulfobacterales bacterium
TCGGCGAATTTCATGTACTCCGAGGCATCAACCTGACCATTCGCAAAAAAGAGCGGATCGTTATTTGCGGACCTTCCGGCTCAGGGAAATCAACACTCATCCGCTGTATCAACCGCCTGGAAGAACACCAGCGGGGTCAAATTATTGTCGATGGGATTGAGCTGACCAATAATATCAAAAATATCGAAAAAATACGGGCCGAAGTGGGCATGGTCTTTCAGCATTTTAACCTCTTTCCGCATCTGAACATCGTTGACAATCTCGCGTTGGGTCCGATATGGGTGCGAAAAGTTCCCAAAAAGCAAGCTGAAGAAACTGCCATGTATTATCTGGAAAAGGTCCACATAGCGGATCAGGCGCGTAAATATCCGGGGCAGCTTTCAGGCGGTCAGCAGCAACGAGTTGCGATTGCCCGCAGTTTGTGCATGTCGCCTAAAGTTATGCTATTCGACGAGCCCACCTCTGCGCTCGACCCGGAAATGATTAAAGAAGTTTTGGATGTAATGATCGACCTTGCCCAGGAGGGCATGACGATGATTGTGGTAACCCACGAAATGGGTTTTGCCAAAAGTGTGGCTCACCGGGTGCTTTTTATGGATTTTGGCCAAATTGTGGAAGCAAATTCACCCGAAGAGTTTTTCGAAAACCCCCAACATGACCGCACCAAACTGTTTCTCAGCCAAATTCTGCATTAAAGCAAGATCATCTCTTTTCCCGAAAAATGCAGCCTAATAGCAGATTTTATGCTAAAATACTAGAAGTGGGTTATAATTTATTGTTTAATCTCCCAAAATAGACAAAATCTATTTTATTCTTCCATTTTAAATAGCCAATAACAGGTAATAATTAGCGCTATGATTGAGTAAAAGGCTCGATCAGTGCATTAGGGCTTAAGTTTTTGCGGCTGTAACCGATATAGGTCCATATATCAATACATTATGGACAGGTTCACCGTCTGGAGGCCGGATCGAATTGAAATGAATTAATATTACGCAGATGGGGATCGCAAGGTCGGTCCGATAGGTAAAAACGAGCTGCAATCACTGATAAAAGCTAAGAAAATTAATTCCCAAACCCTTGTGTGGCAGCCGGGCATGGAAACGTGGGAAGAATTAGGTCTTTTTGCACGGCGCAAGGCTCAAAGTAGCCCCAGGTCGACTCAGCCGGCACCGGTGGTCACAACAAAGCGGCAATCGGTGTGCTCCGAATGCGGTCGCGCCTTTGCTGAAGATGATATGATTCGCTTCACGGATACTTGGGTATGCGCTGCCTGCAAGCCGATTCTGGTTCAAAAGATCAAGGAAGGTGTGACGATTGCCGGTGTGATGGAGTACGCGGGTTTTTGGATCCGTTTAGGTGCTTGGTTTATCGACTGGATTATTCTGGCCATTGCGAGCACCATTGTTTATCTTCCGCTTTCGTTTATGGGCATTTTTTCTTTTGATCAACCGGCTGCCTTTGCCATCATTCAGTTGTTTTCCATGATTCTCAATTTTCTTATACCAGCTGCTTTTGATACCTGGTTTGTGGGAAAATATGCTGCGACCCCCGGAAAAATGGCCTGTAAATTAAAAATCGTGCTGGCAGACGGTTGCCGTGTCAGTTTCGCAAGAGCAATCGGTCGGCATTTCGCAAAATATATCAGTGGACTGGTGTTTTGCATTGGTTACATAATGGCCGGCTTTGATGACGAAAAACGCTCGCTTCATGATCGAATCTGTGACACGCGGGTGATAAAAGTAGGCGAGATTTAATAGTTTAGATTATGGAATTAGGATTGCGGCCATTTGTCGATTACAAATCTAAAATCCAAATTCAAGGACGATATTTGTGATTTCCTGCATTCGGTGTAAAACTCCACTTGGTGCTCAGGTGATCAATACCTTTGCGCTGATTCCGTGTCCCGCTTGCGAAGAGCCCATTCGCGCAGACGTTTATCCGGCCCTATTTCGGGAACTCCCTTCCGGCCATGCCGGCGACCCTTTGCGGGCTGAGAGTGAAGCCGGTTGTTTTTATCATCCCGGCAAAAGGGCATTGGTCTCATGTTCGGCCTGCGGTCGGTTTTTATGTGCCCTGTGTGATGTTGAGTTGAACAACCGGCATATATGTCCGGCTTGCCTGGAAAAAGGAAAAATCAAACGCAAGATAAAAAGCCTGGAAACCCATCGGGTGTGCTATGATAA
>JARRJQ010000516.1:0-3730 GCA_037388985.1 Desulfobacterales bacterium
GCGCATACTTTCAGAAATCGGGATGAAAATTTTTCATGATGAGGCGTTGGCGATTTTGAATACCGCCGGCTGCTCGGTTGAAGGCGATCGGATAGTGAAGATCCCCGCGAAGCTGCTTCAGCAGGCCATCGCAAGTGCGCCGACCAACATTAGGGTTTACGACCGTACCGGCCGTCACGTCATGGATCTGGGCGAGCACCGTGCCTATTTTGGGACCGGCTCTGATCTCATCTATTCTCTTGATTCGAAAACAATGCAGCGGCATCCATGCCTGCTTGATGATGTCAGCCGGGCGGCCAGAGTTGCCGACGCCTTGCCCAACATTGATTTTATCATGTCTTTTGCTCATCCTACCGAGCAGACGCCACAGCGAGCCTATTTGTCGAGTTTCTATGCCATGGTGGCCAATTCGACCAAGCCTATTGTTTGTACGGCAAAAGGGCGTGAAGATTTGAGGGAAATGTGGGAGATCGCTCGAATTTTGCGAAACGGTGAAGATGTCTTGCAATCCAAACCTTATTTTATCCATTATGCCGAACCCATCAGTCCTTTAAAACATCCCTTTGACAGTCTGGATAAGCTTCTGTTTTGTGCTGAAAAATCGATTCCGCTGGTATACTCACCGGCCCCCATTTCCGGATCCACTGCGCCTATTACGATTGCCGGCCACGTCGCTCAGGGACTGGCTGAATGTTTTTGCGGGCTGGTGATCCATCAGTTGAAAACCAAAGGCGCACCGTTTTTGATGGGAACCGGCCCTGCGGTTTTAGATATGGCAACCGGCCAGTGTTCCTATAATGCACCGGAATACCTTCTGGCCTATCTGGCGGTCATCGAAATGAGCCACTTCTACAACCTTCCCAGTTGGGGTTATGCGGGTACCAGCGATTCCCAAATTCCGGATGGACAGGCTACATTTGAAGCCGGTCTGTTGACCTTTATGTCGGCCATGGCCGGATCCAACTTGAATCATGATGTCGGATATCTGGACTTCGGTCGTACCGGAAGTCTGGAGATGATCGTGATTCTGGATGAAATGATCGATCAAATCCGGCGGCTTTACAGGGGCATTCCGGTAAATGCCGAAATGCTGGCGGTGGATGTCGTCCGTGAGGTCGGTCCAACGGGCAATTTTCTCACGCATCCGCACTCATTGAAACATTTGCGTGCAACCCAGTGGCGACCGAAATTGACCAGTCGCATGGGTTATGAAAAGTGGCAGTCATCAGGCTCTACCACGCTGCTGGACAGAGCCCGGAAGCGCCTGCATCAGATTTTAGAAAGCCACCGGCCTCCGCAGCTTGCCGACGAACTGTTGAAGCGGATTAAAGAGCGCGTCGATCATTATGCCCCATAGAATTCGGGGGTCGTCAAAGCACTGATGGATATTGTTATCCACAGATACCGCAGATTAAATAAAGGTTTGGAATTGAAAAATAATCTGTGTAAATCTGCGAAATCTGCGGATTTAAAAACGCATTTCCTCGTCGAAAGGTTCTCAGTGGATGGCGGTCAGGCGGCTGATTTGTGAACTACCGCCTCCAACCGTTCAAGATCTTTAAGCGGGATATGGCAGAGAATTCGATGACCGCTCTGCGACTTGCGCCAGGGAGGAACTTCGGTTTCGCAAATTTGGCCGCCGTCGGGCAACATCTCTTTGCGTCGCGGGCAGCGCGTGTGGAATCGGCAGCCGGAGGGCGGGTTGAGCGCACTGGGCACGTTGCCGCCAAGCCGAATTTCCTTCTGTTCGGCATCGGGATCCGGGATCGGAACCGCCGAAAGCAAGGCTTCGGTGTACGGATGGTAGGGAGGGTCGTAAATCGCTTCGGCCGGACCGATTTCCACAATTTGTCCCAGATACATAACCGCAATGTCATCGGAAAAATAGCGTACCACACTCAGGTCATGGGCGATGAAAATCATCGAAGAGCCATACATCTCCTGAATTTCAAGGAGCAAATTGATGACGGCAGCCTGAACGGAAACATCCAGCGCCGATACCGGTTCGTCGCAGATGATCAGATCCGGACGACTGGCCAGGGCCCGGGCAATGCCGACGCGCTGTTTTTCGCCGCCGCTGAGTTGTCGCGGCAGCCGGTCATAATAGTGCGCGCCGAGGCGAACTGCCTTGAGCAGGCGTAAAACCTCGCTTTTAACTCGGTTTCTGGGCACGGTTTTGATCGAGGCCCAGAAATTTTACATCACCGCCGCTGATGGGCTCCAGGCCGATAATGCCTTTAACCAGGGTGGATTTGCCGCAGCCCGACTCACCCACCACACCGAGCGTGCGTCCTTTCGCCAGTCTGACACTGACGTCATCAACGGCTTTCACAAATTTCTTTTCGCCCAGACCCACCAGGCTGACCACCGAATTGGATTCCTGCGGGTAATACACTTTAAGGCTGTCAAAGTCGAGCAGGTCTTTTCCGATGCCCTCCGGCGGCGCGGCAGCCTCCTTTTTGGCCACGGTCGCCCGTTTTTGGCGGGTCCGTTTTCTGGTGTCGATTTCCAGGGCATAAACGCAGCGTGCGACATGATCGGAGCTGACGTCGATCAATGCCGGCAGCGCTTGGCGACATTTTTCGGTCGCGTAGTTGCAGCGGGGTGCAAAAATACACTCATCTGTCGGTCGCTCAGCCGGTGGAGGCACGCGGCCGCGGATCGGCTCCAAAACCGAGTCGCTTTTGGTCTCTCCTAAGCGCGGGATGGACGCCAGGAGTCCCATGGTATAGGGGTGCCTGGGATTGTGAAAGATATCGGCTACCGGTCCCTTTTCCACCATTTGGCCGGCGTACATCACGCAGAGCTGATCGCTGACGCGGGCAACGACCCCCAGATTGTGCGTAATAAAAATGTTGGCGGCCTGGAAATCGTTTTTCAGTCCTTCAATTAAATCCAGCACGGCGGCTTCGACCGTCACATCTAAAGCGGTGGTGGGCTCGTCCATGATCAGCAACGCCGGGTTGTTGAGCATTGCCATGGCGATGACCACCCGCTGCTGCTGTCCGCCGGAGATTTGATGGGGATAGCGGTTCATCACATCATCCGGATCCGGCATATGGACCCGCTTGAGCATCTGGATGGATCGCTGCCGGGCCTGGTCTTCAGGAATCGATTGGTGGAAGGTCAGTACTTCAGTCAGCTGCTCGCCGAGTCGCACGGATGGGTTCAAAGCCTGCATGGGGTCCTGAAATACCATGGCGATCCGATTGCCCCGCAGTTTTTTGAGTTCGGCTTGCGATCGACCGACAAGCTCCTCCCCCTGAAATTGAATGCTGCCTTGCATAATTTTGCCGTTGGGACCTAAAAAATTGACGATGCCGAAGGCAATCGTGCTCTTGCCGCAGCCGGATTCCCCCACCAACCCGATGGTTTCGCCTTCTTTAACCCTAAATGAGGCGTTGCGCACCGCTTCGACGTCGCCTTTGCGAGTCTCATAGGCGATGGTTAAATTCTCGACGTCAAGAACGATGTTTGATTTGAGTGAATCGGTATTTTGCATGTGATCTTTTTTCACTTTTTAATTCGGATACCGGTTTTACTGATAGCGCATTGATTCCTCGCGCACCCCATCGGCCAGCAAGTTGAGCCCGACCACCAATGAGGCAATTGCGATCGACGGCCACAGGGCGGCCCAGGGGCTGCCTTCGAGGATAAATTCGCGGCCCTTGGCAACCATGCTGCCCCAGTCCGGAGACGGCGGCGGCAAGCCCAATCCCAGAAACCCCAG
>JARRJQ010000517.1:0-3074 GCA_037388985.1 Desulfobacterales bacterium
ATTTTTTAATTAGCCACAGACCCACACTAACATTTTTTATTAACCGCAGGCTACCGCAGACGACCGCAGACCTTTTCATTAGCCACAGACCCACACGGACCCACACTAACCTTTGTCTTGGTCGACACTGACCAAGACAAAACTGTCATTCGCTTCGCGATTATTAAATTAGGTGCCTGCATAAAATCACTGTGCTGCAAATTTATTACTTCGAAAAAATGAGACATTTATAAAAACCTGTTTGCCCGAAGGGCATGCAGGTTTTCCTCTCGACAGGTCGTCGGGAGGAAAAAAATACTGTCTGCGCATGTCTGCGCTAGTCTGCGGTTAACTATTTTTTTAAAATAGTCGGTGTGCGTCTGTGTGTGGCTGTGGCTAATTATTTTTTGATCTAGTCTGTGTACGTGTGTGTGGGTCCGTGGCTAATTAAGCTTCCGGAGAAATCCCGCAGCCGCGAGCTAAACCTGCGATGTAGAATAGTCTGTGGCCAAAAATTAGTATCGAAAAGCGAAATCAACTCTGCGGTTTAATGCCCGGCCGTCTTCAGTTTCGTTTGACGCCGCGTTCATTTTAAAACCATATCCCCTGGGAAACAGCCTGCCCCCCTCGACTCCTCTGCTGACAAAATATTTTTTAACCGCCCGGGCGCGTTTTTCCGATAGGCTCTGATTATAGTTAGCAGTACCGATATTGTCTGTATGGCCCTTTATTTCAACTGTCGTCGCGGGGTTTTGTGAAAGCATGGCGGCAACTTCATCAAGAATCGAATAGTACTGAGGCTTCAGCTCATATTGATCGAAATCGAACAAAATTTTATTGAATTCACGGATGATTTCCGCTTGGTGTTGGATATTTTTGGCAGATGCATGCCGTATTTCTTTTTTGGTTCCGACTTTGGCGAGTGTCGGCTTTCCTGCGCAACCATCATTATTGACCGCCACGCCTCTCGGCGTATCCATGCAAATATCGGCATAATCGGGAATCCCGTCGCCGTCGCTGTCTTTTTCTGAAAGCGAGTTATCGGCAAATCTTTTAAGAACCATTTTGGGTGCGTTGAATTGGATGCTTCTTATGCTGGATTTTGCCACAGTGAACTCTGCAACGGCATCCGGAGCTACGCGTATATGATCCTGTTTTAGTATTCCGGTTATAAGGTCGCCATTTTCAAGCAGGATTGTTGTATCGGACGGATAACCGTCACCAAACTCAATTCGATTGATATCATTGGATTGGACGGGCAGGGTAATATAATCAGCCTGGATTTCAAGCATTGTGCTTAGAAACCTAACCGAAAATCGATCGTTGTTTTTCATCGTAACAATAGTCGTCGTAACCGGATAACTCGGACCGTAAATTTCCCGTCTGATGCGTGTTATTGATGCCTTTGTTAATTGTTTGCGCTCTCCGTCCTCTTGAATAAATTCAATACTGTCATTGAGCAGCGTGCCGCTGAAGACGTCATTATTATTGGTTTCTACTACCCAGCGACCGATGGATTTGTTTTTAAAAGTAATGCTTTTCAAAAATTCGTTACGAATAAGGATTTTACCATAAGGAGTTTGAACCTCGAAAGAGGGGCTCTGAATTTCGCCATAAAGTTTATCGCCGTTATTGGTATACACGATATCGGCCTGTCCTAGAGCAGGCCAGATCAAGCAAAAAACTGCCAGGATGATGAGGGCTCGTGATATTTTATTCATTATTCTTTTATCTCCTGTGGTTTCTCATCTAAAATTCTTTGCAAGCCATCTCTGCTATCCTTGAGATGGCTTGTAATATTATATCGGCCAATCAATTCATATGCTTAATAAAAATTACGGCTTTATTTTTGCACTTTCGCATGAAATTAAACTATGCGACCCCTGGTCCACAATAATTCATGAAGGGTCGAATTATGAAAAATATTCCAGTTTTCAGATAATTAGAGAAAGGGTAAAAATGGCCAGGTTGCCCAGGATATGGATCGTAATCGGGACGAATAGATTTTTTTCGACCTCATATGCGACAGCGAACAGGAGACCGCCTACTATCTGGGTGACAGGAACCGTTCGTCCCGAGCTGTGGGAGAGAACAAAGAGCAGGGTGCTTAAAATGATCGCTGCCGGTATACCCCATTTGCGGAAAAATCCATAGAGGATCCCACGAAAAAATATTTCCTCGGCAACGGGTGCGATAATTCATCTGAAAAAGCGCCCGCAATTTGATCCCTAAAAGATAGATGATAAATAAAATCGCTCCGGCGGCCAATCCAAAGGAAACCGCCCAGATCAAACCCTTGATAAAACCTCTGTAAATGCCGTTGGCCTTCAGCCCGATTGCTGAAAGACCTTTTCCCCGCACCGCAACCACAACCAGCAGCAAAAAAATTTCCACAAGGCGTGCGAATCCCAGGCCGGTCAGCGAATCAATGAGGTTCTTATTGATAAGCAGGCGCGCGATGATTTCAATTACTGCGATGACTAATATCGAAATGATGACGGTATTTAATTTGATTTTTTCTGTCTCCATCCAAGCGATTTCAGGGCGTTATAGGCATACCACTGACAGTACCAGTCTTGAGCTGTTTCAATTTTACTAATGATTGTGTCGATAGCCTGCCTGTTTCCTCTTTTGCCCAGGGCATAGAATGCCATCGATACCACATTGGGATGCTGGTCATCCAAAAAATTTAAAAGATCCCGGTAAGTGGAAGCTGATCGAGAGTTCGCCAATGTCCTGGCCAACCAGTAGCGCTCGGCAATATTGGAGCTGGCCAACAACTGCGGGTAAGCTTGAAATTGTTTTATATCCAGACCTTTTTTATTAATTGTCTTTAATGCTGCAATGCGCGTCTGCCAGCGGTCGGAGTTTAAGCCGTTAGCCAAATTTTCCGGCGAGACATCTTCTCTTCTATTGAAGTAAAAAGAAAAAATAAGAATCAAACACAGAACAAAACACACTGCGGAAGCAATCAGAGAAGATTTTCTAACGCTCAAGAAAAGGCTTAAAAATATGGCCATCAAACCATGGCCAAGGACATAAACCGCTAGGGGAAAGCCGATCAGTAAAGACAAGAAAATTATGTGTCGAAAAAG
>JARRJQ010000518.1:0-2155 GCA_037388985.1 Desulfobacterales bacterium
AAACTTTTGGCTGGTGCCGCCACCGGCTGAAAAAAGAGCAATATCGATCCCTTTAAAGGAATCCTCTTTCAGTTCTTTTACTTCGACCAGATCGCCCTTAAATCTGAGTTGGCGTCCAACCGAACGACTCGAGGCCAAAAATTCTACTGAATGAACCGGAAAATTCATCTCTTCAAGACACCGGATCATCTGATTTCCCACTGCACCCGTGGCTCCTGCAACCGCAACACTAAATTTTTTCTGAGCCATATTCCATTCCCCTTAGCAGTTTTTTCGAATATAATCTACAACCAAATCGCCAACCTCTTCGGTCGTATGCCCCATTTTGCCGGCAGCGACATCTTTGATGTCTTCACGCAAGACTTTGATAACGCCGGCTTCAATGCAGCTTGCCGCTTCTTTCTCTCCGAGGGTATCCAGCATTAACTGCGCAGCCAATATCGCCGCAATTGGGTTAATTTTCTGTTGGCCCGTATATTTGGGTGCCGACCCGCCTATGGGTTCAAACATCGAAACGCCTTGCGGGTTGATGTTGGCGCCTGCGGCGACCCCCATACCGCCCTGCAGCATGGCCCCGAGATCGGTAATAATATCACCAAACATGTTATCGGTAACGATTACATCGAACCACTCCGGATTTTTAACCATCCACATGGATAGCGCATCAACATGGGCATAGCCTGCTTCGATATCCGGGTACTCCTTGGCAACCTCGTAAAAGGTACGTTCCCAGAGATCAAAGGCATAGGTCAATACATTGGTCTTACCACACAGGGTCAACTTTTTGGCCTTGTTTCTTGTTTTGCAATATTCGAAAGCATATCGAATACAGCGTTCGACACCTTTGCGGGTGTTGATCGATTCCTGAATAGCAATCTCATCCGCTGTACCGCGCTTCAGACAGCCGCCCGCTCCTGCATAAAGGCCCTCTGTATTTTCACGTACGACCACAAAATCGATATGTTCGGGGAGCTTGCCCTTTATCGGTGTGTAAACGCCTTCGTAAAGTTTAACCGGTCTCAAATTTATATACAGATCTAAGGCGAATCGAGTCTTTAACAAAATAGAATGCTCCAGAATTCCGGGCTGGACTTGCGGATGACCAATAGCCCCTAAATAGATGGCATCTTTTTGCGAAAGCGCTTCAAGAGTTTGATCGGTAATTGTTTCTCCGGTTGCCAAGTAATGATCACCAGCAACATCGTAAGTACAGAAATGATAACCGAAGTCGCATTGTGCGGCCACCGCTTCGAGAACCTTGATGCCCTCGGCAATCACCTCAGGACCGGTTCCGTCGCCAGGGATGACCGCTATTTCATATGATTTTTTCATCCATGTATCCTATTAATGATTAATTTTCTGTGTGATAAAAAAACCGCCGTCTTGCCAGCATTTAGCTGCAATCCGGCGATCAAGTTCGCTGTCTGTTTTTAGTAAACGGATTGAAACGAGTTAGGATTTCGCCAATCGTCCGATGATAGAAGAGCCGGCCTTTACTTTATCACCGATCGCCACCTCTATTTTTGCATTGATCGGCAGATATACATCAAGTCGAGAACCAAAGCAGATGATTCCATAACGCTGTCCTTTAAGCACCTCATGGCCGGCTTGCACCTTGCAGATAATTCTTCTGGCGATCAATCCGGCAATCTGAACCACACACAAGTTCTGCGCATCCGTGGTTTCCAGATAAATCGCATTGTATTCATTTTGCAAAGATGCCTTGTCGAGATTGGCCGCAAAAAATTTTCCGGGATGATAACTCACTTTCTTTATGCTGCCGCCATAAGGGATCCGGTTCACATGCACATTAAAAACGGACATAAAGATGCTGATTTTTCTACAACGGCCTTCGGAAAAAGGCGTATCATCCACATCGCTGACCAAGATAATTTTTCCATCGGCAGGCGAAACCACCGTTTCCGCCTGATTCGGAACAATTCGATCTGGATCCCGGAAAAACCCGCAAAAGCATAACGTTATGACCAGCCCGATCAATGTCAGGTAAGTCATTCCGAGTAATGCGAAAATCAAGGTGATAAATGCAGCACCAAAAATCAGCGGATAGCCTGCTTTCGCCACCGGCAACGTCATCTGGCACGGAGGCTCAGGCCACGAATATGAGTCCATGGTCGCGTTCTGTCTGATGTTGGAC
>JARRJQ010000519.1:0-4498 GCA_037388985.1 Desulfobacterales bacterium
TAGTTTACCTGATAGATTTTTTTGGCATTGTCGGTTACTCTGATAATCCTGATTTTTTTGCTTTCCGCCAGTCTTGTGACTCCGCCGGCAAGCGATATCGCGTCTACCAGACTGATTTTATCACTGATTTTAAAAATCCCCGGAGAGTTTACATTGCCGGATACGCTAATTTTTAAGCTGTTGATCTCCGTCACAATTACGGACACGGTGGGTTCATCAATGAATTTCATAAGCCTCTCGGCAATATTTTCTCTCAACTGAGCCGGCGTAAGGCCGGAAGCCTGAATGTCATTTATCAAAGGCGTTGAAATCTTTCCGTCACTTCTTACCGGAACCGTTACCGAAAGATCCGATTGTTTCCAGACATGGATCTGCAAAACATCTTCGGGACCGATAATGTATTCATCCGGAGCGGCAGCGGCTGATTCAGGCAAGGTCTCCAAATTCTTTAAGGTGCATGAAAAAATAAAAAGCAGCACAATACTCAGTAATATAAAATTGGTGCCTATCGGTTTAATTCGCATTGGTAACATCCCCCTTTTGTTTTGCTAAAATCGCAGACATTTCCATCACCAGGCAAGCCCTACATAATTTTTCATTTTGTTTTTTCTCTCAAAATCGATATTTATCAGATCATAAACCAGGCACCCGGGTGGAAGTTTATTTAAAATATCTTCAAATTCCTTTTCCCGGTTGACCACTACAATGACTTCAGAATGTTCAATTAAAGCATCCAGGTTTTTTACGAGGAATTTTGAGACATAGGGTATTTTCTTTAAAATATATTCTTTATTGGCACCCACCAATTTTGAGAAGTGAACGTTTTTGTCGTAGATTCGCACATCAAAGCCTTTGCCCAGCAAAATTTCGATGACGTCGAGTATAGGGCTGTTGCGCAAGTCATCTGTGCCACCTTTGAAGCTCAATCCCAGAAATCCGATTTTTTCTTTGCCAAATTATCCATACAGAAAATTTCCATCAATTTATGAGAATCGATATCCATTTTTTTGCAGATGTTGCCGATCTCATTTGCAAAAATAATTTTACAGGCGTGAAACGCATTGTTCACATATTTCACCAGCTCGGCGATTTTTGCATCGGTAACAACAAATGGTGCGTCAATGTCCTTGTATAATTGCTGCAGCATGGCTATCGCTCGCCTATTGGCCGTACCGACCAATGTATAAGGCGGGCAGTAATAGTCTTTGACCGCACTTCCTTCTCTCAAAAATTCCGGATTGGATACGACCGCAAAATGGGTTTCGGCCACTTTTCCGGAAACATTTTGGATAATTTCTTCCACCTTTTGATTGGTACCCGGCAACACCGTGGAACGGATAATCACCACATGAAATCGATCCGTATCTCTTAGGCCTTTTCCGATTTCTTCGGCCACCTTAAAAATCGAGCTTAGATCCAAATGGCCGTTATTCATAGAAGGTGTTCCCACACAAATAATCGAGACATCACTCTGCCGGACCGCATAAAGGCTGTCGGAGGTCGCCGAAATACTTCCCTGTTTGCAGCATTGATCAATAATTGCGTCTATTTCGCCTTCAACAACGGATGCTTTTCCGCCATTGATATAACTGACCTTGGTCTGGTTTAAATCAACGCCGATGCAACGATGTCCATTTCTTGCCAGACATCCCAGGCTGACGCAACCGACATAACCCAATCCGAAAATACCGACATTCATCTTCTGCTCAATCTGTTTTTCCAAAATGCGGCCATCTCCCTGGGCAGCATATGCCAGTACTGACCGGGATAGGTGTCCAGCAGGTGCTTTAAAAAAGCTTCATAATGCTCGGCCGGATATTCATCGGCCCGCAGACGACCATCGTTGAAGTTCATGTAATCGGGATGAGTATTGACCAGCACCATTCCGCCGGCACCCGCCAGCCAGTTCAATTTTTGAATCCAGATGTCTATGTTTCGTTCGCGCATCAGCACAAACAGGGTGAAATCCTGGGGAAGCGTGTAGGGCATTTCGACATAGCCGTTGCCGGAAGGGGTTCCATCAACCCGGAACGGATAAATAGTGCGGGCTCCGTCCGACTGCGGCTCGAAAGGGTCTGTATCAAACGTGGATAAGTCGTATTCAATGTTCAAGTCCCTGATCCAATCAAGGTTGTGGTGCATGGCCGGGGCACGGAAGCCGACGGAATTCCACTGTTGCAGATAGCGGTTTATTTTTACACAGCGCCCATCAAATATCTTTTTGGACTGAAAGAGCTTCCCGTCATGATTCAGGCCATGGACACCGATCTCAAATCCATTTCGTTCCAGCTCGCGTCGCAACCCGGAGGAAACGGCATAGCGTTCGGGCACGAAATTGATCGATGACCGGAAACCCATTTTTTGTTCAAGCTGCATCAAATCCCGGCAGCGGCGGTAGCCCCGGGCCATATCAACGTCGTGGGTCAGAATCAGCGCGAATTTTTTGCCGTCGGGCCAGCCCCTCCAGCCTTCCGGCGGCTTGCCTGCTTCCCGCAGAATCGGCCAGCAATGAGTATACTTTTTGCGCTTTAACGTTATTTGTTTGCGGCGCAAAACAATCTGCAAGCGCCGGGGCAAAAACGGCTTCATCCGGTAATAGCTTGAACGCGCCGCCCTATTTAGCGCTTGCATCGTTATGCATCCTCTCCTTTAAGACAGTTTCTGACCTCGCCTGCCAGCGTGCGCACAAACGGCTCCACCAGCATCGCTTTGGGATTGAAAGGAAGCCATCGGACGTCTATGCCTGCGGTTGCCAATTCCCCCCAGCCGAACAGCGGATCATTGCCTCCCGCAAAAAATTTTTGAGGCCGGAAAAGCGTAATGCGGCCGTCATATATCTTAGGGTTATACTGCAGTCCGGCCCGGTGATTAACGTCAACCACCGGCAAATGACGGTAGTATAAATTTTGCTTTGACCCGTTTATCGTCGTGGTATAGAAATTCGTCCTGCCCGGTCGGACTCTGAATCTTTGACTCAAAAAGACCCACAAAATCGATTTGATGGCCTTCCGATTGCAGCTGTCTGGCCATTTCAAAGGCGACAACCCCACCCAGACAGTAACCTCCTAATTGAAACGGCCCTTCCGGCAGCAGGGAGCGAATCTCCCGGATGTAATGTTTAGCCATATCTTCCACATGGGTGATAAAATCACTTTTTCCGTCAAGCCCCTGGGCCTGAAGACCGTATATGGGTTGGTCCTCTCCCAGATATTTTGAAAGCTCCCGATAGAGCAGGACATTGCCTTCCGCCCCGTGGACCAGAAACAGAGGCACCTTCGAACCACCGGGCTGAATCGGAACCAGAGACGACCAGCTCGTTTTCCAGGAATGGCTTTTCAATTTCTCTGCTAATAATTCAACCGTCGGCGCCTGAAACAGAGTTGCCAAAGGAATCGTAAGCTGCAATTCATTTTCAATACGGGCGAACAGCTGCGCAGCCAGAAGAGAATGGCCGCCAAGATCAAAAAAATTGTCCCGGATGCCGATGGACTTCACCCCGAGCACTTTTTTCCAGATATAGGCCAATTTGATTTCCAGCTCATCCCTTGGCATCGCAAATACTTCGGCAAGCTCCGGGCGCTGATGATCAATTGAAGGCAATTGCAGACGATTGATTTTGCCGCTGGGAGTCAGCGGCATTTCTTCTATCTTTATAATCGTTGCAGGTACCATGTAATGCGGCAGCTTTTCCTGCAGAAAACGCTTCAACGTTTGAATGCTTATCTCACACCCTTTCTCGAAAACGACGTAGGCCACAAGGATTTTATCGTCATTTCCGCTCGAATTCACTGCCGCTACCGCCTCTTTCACCGCCGCATGCTGCCGAAGCATGCCCTCAACTTCAGCGAGTTCGATCCGGAAGCCTCTAAGATTCACCTGGTGGTCGTTTCGGCCCACATAATCGATATTGCCATCTGAAAGATAGCGCCCGAAATCGCCGGTTCTGAAAAGCAAGCCGTCCGATTCTCCTGTGACAGCATCCGATACAAATCTTTCCGCGGTTAAATCGGGCCGCCCGAAATATCCGCCGGCAAGATTTGCACCGCCGACATATATTTCTCCGCTCACACCGACAGGCACCGGATTTTGATAGGGGTCCAATATATATACCTGACTGTTGTCAATCGGACGACCGATCGGAACGCGCACATGTCCGGCGTTCAATTGCGCGGTATTAAAAAAAGTCACGTCGGCGGCAACCTCTGAAGATCCGTAAAGGTTCAACAAGATCTTAGTCGGCAAAAGCTTATGAAAACGCCGGGCCAGCTCCAGCGATAGCGTCTCTCCGCTGCTGATCCAGATCTTCAATTTTGGAAGCTTTCGGTCAAGATCGCTGTGAGTATCCAATATAACCTTCAACAGGGAAGGCACCAAAACGATGCGGGTCACGCCGTTTAACGCAAGTGTTTCAACAAGCTTAAATGGGTCTTTTACAACGTCGTCGGAAATGATTACGTTTTTTATCCCTTTGAGCAACGGACCGAAAATCTCCCAGATC
>JARRJQ010000520.1:0-2131 GCA_037388985.1 Desulfobacterales bacterium
CGCCATGGGTGTGAGGGTATTAAAGGCCGAGAGGGAGTTTAACCAAAAGGCAGGCTTTACGAATCAGGACGACCGACTGCCCAGATTTTTCTACGAAGAGTCTCTGCCGCCCCATAATACGGTATTTACGATTAGTGACGAGGAGATCGATCGCACCTTTGATTTCTGACGGGAACGGCCAATGAAGGTGAAGGTCAAATTGTACGGGACGTTAGGCCTCAGGGTACCCGGATATCAGCATTCCCAAGGCATCGGAATAGAGCTTCCGGAGGGGGCGACAGTCAACGACCTGCTTTTTCATCTTAAAATTGCGGAATCCCAGGGAGCTGTGGTTACGATTGACGGCCGTATACTAAAATCGGACACTAAAATTCCGGATGGGGCCCAGGCAAAGATCTTCCAATCCGTCGGTGGCGGATGAGTGTCCGGGTATCTTATCGATTAACATTTTGAAGGAGGTGACCAAGCGATGGCAGATATTGAGGCATTGAAGCTCAGGGTGCAGGAGCTGGCCGAAAGACAGTGGGATGTGCCGGCCCTTGAAGCCAGAATTAAAAAGCTGGCCGAGGAAGGCATTCGTCCAAAGACCCTCAGCCGGGATGAAATTCTGGCCAACAAGTCGCAAATTCTGGACCGAGTTCAATTGCGCGCTGAGGAGTATAATTTTATGCTTAAAAATTGCGCCCAGGGGACTGCGTTGGCCTTGCTGGAAGAATTTGGGCTGGGCAACATGGAGATTATCAAAGCGTTGACCCCCTTTCCCGGCATCGGTGGAACCGGTGAAATCTGCGGAGGCATAACCGGGAGTCTAATCGCCTTTGGGTTGTTTTTTGGCAGCGATGACCGGCTGGATGCTGAAGCGATCGGAGCCACCATCAATCAGGCTCAGAAATTTATCGCCTTTTTCGAAGATGAACTAGGACATCAGTTATGTGCTGAGATCCACGCACACGTGATTTTTGGACAAAACATGGATCCCGGGGCCAGTCCCGAGCATATGGCGGCTTTTGCGGAAGCCAAAGGGTTTGAAAAGTGTGGTCTCGCGACAGGTATCGGTGCCAGGCTTGCCGCTCAATTTATGATTGACAGCATGGCTTAACCCAAAGGGAATTTATCTTAAGAGGGTCTTTTGAAAAAACAAATACAGCTGCAGGTAAACGGTTTTGCATATGATCTTCTCATAGAGCCTCACTGGACTTTGCTCTCGGTCCTGCGCGAAGTGATCGGTCTTACCGGAACCAAAGAGGGCTGCGGCAAGGGCGAGTGCGGTGCTTGCACCGTCATCATCGACGGTGAAGCAACCCTTGCCTGTCTGGTGTTAGCCATCCAGGCTCAGGGTAAGGACATCCTAACTATTGAAGGCCTGGCACAGGAAGGCCAGCTCGATGTGCTTCAGGATGCCTTTGTGCAGTATGGAGCCATTCAGTGCGGTTACTGTACGCCTGGAATGATCATGACCGCACGGGCTTTTCTCAACAAAAATCCCTTACCATCTATAGAAGAAATCAAAAAAGCACTGTCGGGTAATCTGTGTCGGTGTACCGGATACCTTAAGATTATTGAGGCCGTCAAAAAAGCCTCGATCGATGAGTCGCGAAAATGAAAAGGGACTATGTCAATATCGGCAAGCGGCTTCCGCGGGTCGACGCGGTTGTAAAGGCCACCGGGGAAGCAAAATACGCCGGCGATCTCTCTCTGCCCGGCATGCTTCACGGCAAGATATTGAGAAGTCCCTATCCTCACGCTCGAATCCTGCACATCGATGCGCGCAAAGCCAAAAAACTATCCGGGGTTCGGGCGGTGGTCACCGGTAAAGATACCATCGGCTTTAAGGCGGGTGGCATTTCAGCCCGCGGCGACGAACCCTATCTGGCTATGGACAAAGTTCGGTTCATTGGGGATGCCGTAGCTGCCGTAGCCGCAATCGATGAGGAGGCTGCCGAGGAGGCCCTTGATCTGATCCGGGTGGAATACGAGCAACTGCCGGCTGTGGTGGATCCGCTGGCCGCCATGAACGAAGATGCGCCGCTCATCCATGAGCATGCTCCGAGAAACATCTCATTTAAGACGGATCTTTCATACGGGGATGTGGATAAAGCATTCGGCAAATGCGATTATGTCAGAGAGGATC
>JARRJQ010000521.1:0-2124 GCA_037388985.1 Desulfobacterales bacterium
CCGGCTTCCAGCTGCAACGGCTTTAGACCGCATTTATTGAGCGCCTGTCGACCGGAAAGTCTTTGCCCTTTGTAAAAGGCTTCCCCCATTCCGATCAGAACCAGAGAAAGATGGGCCAGTGGAGCCAGGTCGCCGCTGGCACCCACCGATCCTTTTTCCGGAATCACCGGGCACACTCCCCAGTTCAAGACAGCCACCAGCTGCTGGACGGTTGACAGCCGGATACCGGAGTGACCCCTGGCCAGATCTTTAATTCTTAGAGCCAGAATGGCTCTGACGGTTTGTTCATCAAACGGTTTTCCGATACCGGCGGCATGGCTCATTAAAACATTTTTTTGAAGCTGGCGGGTATCTTCTTTCGATATGGCAATATCGCTGAGGGCGCCGAATCCGGTGGTGATCCCGTAAATTCTTCGCTCCTGCTGAACCCATTGTTCGATAAGATCGCGGCTTTTAATCATCTGTTTTTCGGCGTCGGTGGTCAATTGAACCTGCGCGCCGTTTCGCGCAATGGCGATCAGGTCTGCCAACGTCATACCCTCCACACCCAGAAATATGGTCTTCATGGCTTTGGCCTCTCTTTTAGCTTCTTCCGGTTTAGCCCGTTGAGCCAGTTAAGAAAGCAAACCGCTGAAATTCGAATCATAACCGGCAAACGGACTAATCCCGCTATGGGCGGGACTCAACCAAGTAATATCTACATCATTGAAATCGCCTGGTATTAGAATAAAAAGTTGAACACAGAGTTGTCAAATATTACCTTGAAACGATAGTCAATACAAGTTATCCTGCCGGGCATCGATATCAAATTGCATTCTATTCTTTCATACCGGCAAATTGGGATAAAAGGGAAAAATTGCCATGGTAGATAATCAGCATATTTCAAAAGCGATGACGATTCGTCTCGAAGATGTGTTTACGAAATTGCCCGAGGTGCCGAAATTCACTGCCGGAATCCGCCGGGCGCCGGCACGCCATTTCACATTAAATCGCAAAGACACCATACTCGCGGTGAAAAATGCGTTGCGTTACATCCCCGAAAAATGGCATCACCAGCTCGCACCCGAATTTCTGAAAGAGCTGCTCGGCCGGGGAAGAATATACGGTTACCGCTTCCGGCCCGCGGGTCATATCAAAGGCCGGCCGATCGACAGATACCGGGGCAGATGTATTGAGGGCCGGGCATTTCAGGTCATGATCGACAACAACCTGGACTTTGACGTCGCCCTCTATCCTTATGAACTGGTCACTTATGGCGAAACCGGTCAGGTCTGTCAAAACTGGATGCAGTACCGCCTCATTAAAAAATATCTGGAGGAACTGACCCGCTCTCAGACCCTGGTAGTGGAGTCCGGCCACCCTTTAGGACTGTTTGCCTCATCACCGCAAGCCCCCCGGGTAATTATTACCAATGGCCTGATGGTGGGCTGCTTTGACGATCCGCAAAACTGGAACCGGGCCGCGGCCATGGGCGTTTCAAACTATGGCCAGATGACCGCCGGCGGGTGGATGTATATCGGCCCTCAGGGGATCGTGCACGGAACTTACAGCACCATTCTCAACGCTGGAAGGGCCAAACTCGGGATTCCCGCAGACAAAGATTTATCCGGATATTTGTTTGTCTCGTCGGGACTCGGTGGGATGAGCGGCGCCCAGGGAAAGGCCGTTGAAATCGCTAACGCAGCGGGCATTATCGCCGAAGTTGATTATTCCCGAATTCAAACCCGGCTCAAACAGGGGTGGATCAGCCGGGTAATCGACGACCCTGCTGAAGCCTTCAAAATCGCCGGTGAACATCAACGCCGCAAAAAAAGTATCGCCATTGCCTTTTATGGTAACGTGGTCGACCTGCTGGAATTTGCGGTTAACCACGACATCAAGATCGATCTGCTGTCGGACCAAACCTCCTGCCATGCGGTTTATGACGGCGGTTATTGCCCGCAAGGGGTTTCCTTTGAAGAACGCACCGAGCTTTTAAAATCCGGCCACGCCGGTTTCAAAGAAATGGTCGACACCACCTTGAGACGCCATTATGAGCTTATCTCGGTTTTATCAAATCGCGGCACCTATTTTTTTGACTACGGCAACAGTTTTTTAAAAGCGGTTTTTGATGCCGGCGTCAAA
>JARRJQ010000522.1:0-2446 GCA_037388985.1 Desulfobacterales bacterium
TAGGTGAATATCAATAAGACCCTTGCCCCCGGTATGCTCTCTAAAATATATTTCAATGCATCCTCTGAACTTTTATCTACCCAGTGAAGGTCCTCAAAGGCCATAATCAAAGGTCGAATTTCCGAACCTTTGACCACGATTCGCTTTAGTGCTTCATTAATCCTGTCTTTCTTTCCCTCTGGACTCAATGGAATCTGATCAATACCACTATCTTTTATTGACAAAAGCTCCAAGAGATAGGGAAGTGATGAAATTTCATCCACACTTAGAGTTTTCAAACCTTTTCTGACTTTCTCTGTAATTTTAACATCGCTGTCATTTTCATTGATATCAAAATTGGACTTCAAAATATCAATCACCGGATAATACGCCACTCCCCTGCTGTAGGATAGACATTTTCCCTCCAAAAAAGTTAGATCTTCATTAGCAACGGCTTTCCGGAATTCATACAGCAACCTCGATTTTCCTATGCCGGCTTCAGCAACAATTGAAAATGCTTGCCCCTTGCCGGCTTTGGACCGTTCAAAACCATCCAGAAGAAGCTCACGTTCGCGTTCTCTACCCACAAAAGGGGTTAATCCTCAGCCATCGTTTCCATTCTGGACGCTAGATTCACCGTCTCACCAACCGCTTTGAACTCCACCCGCAGATCATTTCCTACAGTACCCACCACAACCGGTCCCGTGTGGATGCCGATTCGCATTTTAACAGGCGGAACATCTTTTCTTTCTCGTCTCAACTGGTCACTGAATTTTGCCATCTCCCGGTGAATGGCAAGGCTGGATCGAATCGCGCGTTGCGGGGCGTCCTCCAATGTAACCGGCGCTCCAAACAGCGCTATGATTCCATCGCCGGTCATCTCGTTGACCGTACCCTCGTAATCGTGGACTTTGTGAATCAAGATTTCATATACCTGATCTATGATCGAGTAGGCTTCTTCGATACCCAGCTTCTCGGACAAAGGGGTAAACCCCTCCATATCGCAGAACATCACCGTCACCTGCTTGCGCTCGCCTTCAATCCGGTCTTTTTGTGATAAAATTTTCTCCGTAAGACCTTCAGGAAGATACTTTTGGATTTTATCTAATTTTTCATCAAATGAGAGCTCTTTAGGGGCTTGCTCAGAAAGTAGATTCAGCTTAGATCCGCATGCTTCACAAAACTTGCTGGCTGGAGGATTAAGATGGCGGCACTTTGAACAATTAATTTCTAATTTAGTTCCACACTCGGTACAGAACATCGCCCCTTCACGATTGTCAAACTGGCATTCTGGGCATTTCATATTTATGCCCTCCTTTATATTTTTAGCAGTTTGAAATAGTGTGAAGGAAATTTAGAAGTTAATGAGAAATAGCTTAATTATGTTTCGATGTCAATTATGAGGATACACAATATATTGTGGTTGGGTAGCAAAGTGGATTTTGCAGATATCTTGGGAAAAACCAAATATCGCCCTCGTCAATCGTAAAATTCCAGATATGTTATGGCTATCTCAGGTTTTGGAAAGCCTTAAAATCGTTGATCTGTTGAGTAATCTGTAATTTTGAAAAGTCGCATTCATTACCGAAAAATTGCGGGTATATAAACGTCTCTATTAAAATAGTGTGCAACCCATTAACTGCTGTTATCTTATTCTTTCTTCGCTCTACATCTTGTTGCTTCGGCACCTAATGGCAAGCATCCATTACAAGAAATACATTCTGCCGTATTTTTGCCAGAACCTGAAAGCCATAAATTTGGAAGGTCAGGCTGGCGAATTAGCGGACGTGACAGTGATATAAAATCAGCATTTCCAGATTCGAGAATTTCCTCAATTTTGTCAAAAGACTTGAGTCCACCCACTAAAATAATTGGATTTTTAATTTGATCTTTCAATGCTATTGCACCGGGCAAAAAATAGGCCTCTTGATCTTTAGATCTTATTTCTGTGCGAGACTCAGGCATTATAACCGGAGCCCAACCGATCTGTTCTTGACCTTGGGTCACCGCCTCCCACATTCCTCCGCTAGTTTCTATTGCATCAAATCCTATTTTGGATAAAATTTCACCTACTTTTGTTGCTTCAATAATATCAATTCCATCGGGTAAAAAGTCCATTGTATTAAACTTGATAATTATAGGAAAATTTTCTCCAACCTTCTTTCTCCCTCGCTCATAAATTTCAGCAATAATTCGAGTTCGATTCTCAGTCGAACCACCATACTGGTCCTCCCTCTTATTGGTGTGAGGTGATAAAAATGAACTCAGCAAATAGCCATGTGCGGCGTGAAGTTGCACCCCATCAAATCCAGCCTCTTGGACTCTACGAATCCCCTCTGCGTATGCATCAATTATTTCATTAATTTCGTTTATTTCTAATCCCCGTGGTGTGCGATTGAACAGATTGTCAAATACAGGTGATGGTGCAGTTGGCTCTGCGAGCGGTGTTAGTTGATCTTGAGATTGC
>JARRJQ010000523.1:0-1982 GCA_037388985.1 Desulfobacterales bacterium
AGCAGTTCAACCGCTTTCTGGATACAACTGTGTATTTCAGTGGATGCATACACCGTCAGTTGTCTGGGAGCTGCTTGCATACCGAGCTGTCGAACATCAAATCCGCTTTTACTATTTCTGGCAACCGCGAGGCCGACAAAGTTGGCCATTGAACCGCCGCTAACCAGCAAACCACTGGAATTCGTTGGAATACCGAGTATTTCCTTCATCCAGTTGACGACCTGTCCTTCCACCAGATTGGCCACGTGACTGCCCCCACCAAGATTGGGATTCATGATGGCGGCCAGGAAATCAGCAAGGGCTCCCAGCACCGTTCCATTGCCCATATACCAGGCCCAGAAGCGAGGATGAATATTGCCCATCGGATAGGGAAACACGGTCTCCAGAAATTCCCTATACACCGCATCTGCACCGGCAGGCTCGCGGGGGACCGGCGAATCAAATCGCATGGCTACCTCTTCCGGTACGGGTTGCCAGACAGGGCGTTTGCCGACCGTTTCGAGATAGGTGATGGCATCATCGACCATTCGGTGTGATAAAGCGCGCATCTCATCCCAGTTCGCAGGGTCAAGTGTTTCGAACTCTATTTTTGTATTCATCAAACAATACTCCTATTTTTCGGCAATCATCATTTTGAGCTATCAGTTACTCCCGCCCTCTCAACGGGTGTCTTCCCGCAATTCGAATTTCTTATAACATATAAGGCGGTCAAGCCGAACCGCCAATTGAAATCTGATATCATAAGATCCGAAGATCGGTCAATTTTGGATAAATGAGGGAGATATATGGAATCGTGATGGCAACAAGCTTATCTGCCGCAGTGGAGCAAAGCCAAATGGAGGTAAGCTGTTGCGCCCCTGTATGTGGGTAAGGTCAATTTTAATTGCGCGATAAATATTGCAACTTTTTAAGCCGGTCTATTTTTACCGATATATTGCAGATGCCCCAAGTTTTAAGACCCCTAAGAAGCCTGTGTTATTAGCACTACATGCAGTCCAACCTAATTTAGCCGGATCACTATATGTAATGGCAGGTCCTCATTTCGAAAACCAATCGAAATATGATTTGACCCTCTATAACCTAATAATATATATGATTATAAATTGATTTGAATTTCCGGCTCCTGCTGACCGAACTCGCAATTCGCAATTATTTGAAATCTATCCCTTCTCATATCCTTAAACTTTAATTTATAAAATCGAAGGCCGGCACCCATGACCGAAGAACGCGCCAAACGTAAACTTAGTGCTGTTTTGAGCGCAGATGTCAAAGGTTACAGTCGCCTTATGGGTCAAGACGAAGCGGGTACTGTCAACCGACTCAAAGAATACCGCACCTTGATGACCGAGGTGATTCAACAGTATCGGGGACGAGTGGTCGATTCTCCTGGAGATAACATACTCGCGGAGTTTGCCAGTATTGTGGATGCAACTGAAAGCGCCGTAAAAATTCAGCAGGAGCTTAAAAATAGAAACGCTGAACTGCCTATTGATAGCAGGATGGAGTTTCGGGTTGGAATCAACCTCGGAGATGTAATTGAAGATGGTGACAGGATCTATGGAGATGGTGTCAATATAGCAGCCCGCATCGAAAGTTTAGCCGAGGGTGGTGCTATTTGCATATCAGGCACCTCGTATGATCAGATAAAAAATAAGCTCAACCTGGGCTATGAAAATCTCGGGGAACACCGTGTTAAAAATATTGCTGGGCCGGTGAGAGTTTATCGTGTGCTGATGGATCCGGGCTCTGCAGGGACTGTTATAGATGCGAGAAGAAAGCACAACAAGTGGATGGCCTTAACTGTTGTTGTTTTGATTATAGCAATTGGAGGCATAGTAAACTGGTATTTCTTTCTTCACAAATCCACTCAAAGACAACCTGCTTCATTAGAGAAGATGGCGCTTCCTTTATTTGACAAGCCCTCTATCGCTGTACTTCCTTTTGACAACCTGAGTGGAAATCCAGAGCAAGAGTATTTCAGC
>JARRJQ010000523.1:2016-5602 GCA_037388985.1 Desulfobacterales bacterium
CTGCGCTTTCTAAGACTCCCAAGGTATTTGTAATTGCGCGTCATTCAGCATTCATTTACAAAGGGAAATCTGTGAAAGTTCAGAAAGTTGGACGAGAGCTTGGCGTCCGGTACGTTTTAGAAGGCAGTGTGCGCAAAGCAGGGGACAAGGTGCGAATTACAGCACAGCTCATTGATGCAACAACAGGCAAACATCTTTGGGCGGAGCGTTACGATAGAAATCTCAGGGGTATATTTGCCATACAGGATGAGATAACTCTTGCGATCATTAAGGCCATGCAGGTGGAACTCACAAAGGGTGAAATGGCTGATTTGACCGGGAGGGGCACCAAAAACCTTGATGCTTACCTCAAGGCATTACAGGCTCAGGAGCAATGGTGGCGCATGGATAAAGAGGGCACTCTGAAGGCCAAGCAATTAGCACTTGAGGCCATTGCCATTGATCCGCGGTATGGCTACCCTTACGCGATCGTATCATGGGCTCACATGATGGAAGTGTGGCTTCAATCCTCCGGATCACCAAAAGAGTCTATGAGGCTTGCAGTTGAGGCGATACAAAAGGCCCTGACTCTTGATGAGTCTGATTATCGCATACACATCGTATTGAGCAATTTGTATATTATGCAGGGGAAAAATGATGAGGCTATCTCCTCAGCACAACGGGCACTGGAGCTATGCCCCGGTGGCTCTATGGCACATGCCGTCCTGGGCACAGCTCTTCGGTATGCCTGTAGATTCGGTGAGTCTGTTCATTTTAGGGAGCAGGCGATAAAGCTTGATCCTTTTCCTACCGCTTTGGAGTTTCGGAATCTGGCCCTGACATACTCAAGAGCAGGTAGGTATGATGATGCAATCGCCGAATACAAGAAAGCGCTCCACATGAATCCCAACGATTGGGCAGTCCATTACGGCTTGGTAGAGGCTTATGCCAAATTGAACCGCAAGGAGGAGGCCCGTATGGCGGCCGAAGAGCTCTTAAGGGTAAGACCAAACTTCTCGCTGAATTGGTTAGCCGAAACAAGCGTCCCGATGTATGCGAAAGAATGTCGTTCAAAAATCAATGATGATATTGAATTTTTGCGTAAAGCAGATGTAGGGCTGAAGTGAGTGTATTTTAAATTCAGAATTAGAGAATTAAAAAAAGTTAAATTGAAACTTCAGCGACGACTGGTCCTCCTGAAAGCGTGAGTTTGCGGCAGGTGGAGATCAATTTCTACTGAAATGTGTATATGTCGTTGGATGGAGATGATTTTATAATAATTGAGTATTAGTCCGCCGCAGGCGGACTGAGGTTCTAGTTAAATATCGGTCTCAAAAGGATTGACCTTTACCCTGATATCTTTGATTTCATCGATATCTTTAAGAATATTTTTGACTTTATTGATCATATCTTCTTCCAGCGACAGGTCGGTTTCAATATTTACATAAATGACTGCATTTTTACATTTAACATCAAATTCGGGAATTTCGCTGAACAACGCATTCTGGGCTTTGGCGGCCAAATAATTATCCTTTATAATCTTTTTAGATTCTTCTGTGGTTTGAAAACAAGGCCGTTTGGCAATGTCGGTTAAAATTTCAACTGCGTCATTCACTTTTAAATTGTCAATATGCAAAACAACATCGTAAAGACTTGAATCTTTGGTATCGATTCCATACAGGCTCAAGCTCCATTTTCTTCGTTCCTCATCATCCTTCACTAAAAGAAGGCGAGCTTCTTCTTCGCTAATATTCTCACGTTTCATTTCGTTTTTAACTCTGTCTTCAATATTGGCGATTATCCGGATCTTCAAAATATTTGGAATATCTTTAACAAAAAAATGACCCGCCAGCCCATGATAGACCAGATTGTCGTTTTGCACATGCTCTAAAAATGCCTCGCGGATGAATCTGATATACTTTTCCTTGCCGTGTACGTAGCGTTCCAAAAGAGAAGGCGCATCATGGATTGCTCGAATTAACTTTACTTCCGGCACATTGAAATGAATGGATGTTTCTAAAAGAATATCTCTAGAAATACATTCATATCCCAGATTATGAGCGAGCTGTTCGGCAATCGCCTTGCCCTTGCTTTTATAAAAGCTGTATAGTCAACTGCTGTTGGTGTATTGGTAGTCGGGAAATGTTAACTATCTGACATTATAATAAAATGCAACATTAAATCAAGTGATTTTGAAGCCTGGCCGGGCCATTATTTCTTATTAAGATGTCAATGTTTCATGTGCACTCCCTATTCACTTTTCAAAGAATCCTAATTTTTACAAGTCGTAAAAAAATCCGCCACCCTTTGGTCTTTCCAATCTCTTGGAAAATTCCGCTATTGTTTTAATAATTTTATATTATATCAATCAGTTGATCTATATTTTAAACGAGCATTGTCTCCTGGCACATCTATTGCTTTTGATGAAAAGTATTGTTTTCGCGACAGGTCCGGGCGTTAGACAATACGCGAAAAACGATGAGTTCTGTCAGAATTCGATTTGCCGGTTTGGGTGGAAATTGCATTGCGTGCGATGAGGACCAAAGTCAAACAGAAATGAAAGGCGGGAAGTAAATTATGGTTGACCAAAAGGCGACTGATATTCACTGGCATTATGGAGCCGTTGGGCGGTCAGATCGTGAACGTTTAAAAGGGCATCGAGGTTTCACCATTTGGTTCACCGGGCTATCGGCCTCCGGCAAATCCACCTTGGCGGTTGCCACCGAAAAGGCTTTGTTTGAACGCGGCTGCCATACCTATATCCTTGATGGAGATAACATCCGGCATGGGCTCAATAAAAATCTGGGTTTCTCCCCCGCTGACCGTAACGAGAATATTCGGAGGATCGGCGAGGTCGCAAAGCTTTTTCCCGATTGTGGAATTATCAATTTGACGGCCTTTATTTCACCCTATCAAAGAGATCGCCAGGCCGCCCGGGATCTTACCGGGAGTGGAGACTTTATCGAAGTCTTCGTAGACTGTCCACTTGAAATCTGTGAACAGAGAGACCCAAACGATTCATATAAAAAGGCGCGTTCAGGAATTATCAAGGAATTTACAGGCATAAGCGCCCCTTATGAAATGCCCGTAAACCCGGAAATTCACTTGCATACTGATAAGCTGCGGGTCGATGAATGTGTTCAGATGATCATAAACTATCTTATTGACCATAACCATATCAGCCAGGAATTATTTTTTTCGGTTCAATATAGCCAATAACGGATTCCCTCAATTTTATTCCACCTGTTTGCCCTCCGGTAGTACTAGCCGTTTTCAGCCATGATCTGTCCGTCTACGCCATGAATTGTCCTCTGGAAACCATGAGCTGTCGTTTTCCGCCATGACTCGCCCCGTTAAACCCACGCCCAATGAGATGTGTAACGAATTTCATCGGGGTTGCGGAGCAACCCCATTGAAGATGGGATTCAACCGGGGGACCGGCAAGGATTATTTATTTAAATGGAAATAAAGAAGGGACGCATTTTCACAATAGGCTTATTTGCCGGCAGCCGAAGTTTCCCTGTGGAAACCGATGATACCCAGTGCCAGCAGGATGCCGAAAGTGACTGCGATCATGCCGATCCAGGTGGGCACACCCGGCAGCTCA
>JARRJQ010000524.1:0-2056 GCA_037388985.1 Desulfobacterales bacterium
TCCTGTCCAGCCCGGCAGGCTCTCATAAACCGGTTTACAATCTTCAAGAATTTTCAGGCTAGCCGGGAAGTCATTCAGGATTTTACCCTTGTGCTCATAACCGGTGCAAATTTTCAAGGTTCCCAGTCCCTCCAAGACATCCAGTTTGGTTACGGCAATGCCTGTTAGACCGTTTAGCCGAACGGCGTTCTTTAAAATGACAGTGTCCAGCCAACCGCATCGTCGCTTTCTACCGGTGGTTGCACCAAATTCGGCTCCTCTCTTTTGCAGATGATCTCCGGTTTCATCAAAAAGCTCGGAAGGGAAGGGACCTTTTCCAACCCGTGTGGTATATGCCTTCACAATGCCGATAATATCGGTAATGACACCGGGTCCGATGCCGGCACCGCAACAGGCATTGGCGGCCACGGTGTTGGATGACGTTACATAAGGGTAAGTGCCGTGATCAATATCCAGATGGGTACCCTGGGCGCCTTCAAAAAGAATCTGACGGCCTTTTTTCACTGCGTTATTGATTGCAAGAGAAACGTTGGAAACGTATGGCGCGAGTCTTTCGGCATATGCCTTATACTGCTCTATCATGGAGGGCGAATCAATGGTTTCGACGGACAGATAGTTTTTGAGATAGAAATTTTTCTCATCCAATATACTATTTACTTTTTCAACGAAACTCTCAGGATCCAAAAGGTCTACAAATCGAATCCCTCTGCGGGATGCTTTATCCTCGTATGCCGGTCCGATACCGCGTCCGGTGGTGCCGATCTTCTTGTCACCGTTAGACTTCTCCCTGCCATGGTCAACCAGTCGATGATAAGGCATAATGACATGGGCTCTTTCACTAATCAGAAGTTTTTCAGGACTGGCATCGACTCCACGGCTTCGCAAATGGTCGATCTCTTCGATTAAAACCGCCGGATCCACCACCACCCCGTTTCCAATCACACACAGTTTTTGCTGTAGGATTCCAGACGGGATCAGATGGCAGATGAACTGTTCATCGCCGATAACCATGGTGTGTCCCGCATTATTTCCACCCTGAAAACGAACCACGATATCTGCAAATTCAGCCAGCAGATCCACGACCTTGCCTTTGCCTTCATCTCCCCATTGGGTACCTACGATTACGACATTTGCCAAGATTCACTCCTTTATAAATTCGCTTTTAGTAATCAAGAGCGTGGAAATCTAAATCATTGATTAAAACATATTCTCTGTGCTCTCTGTGTTCTCTGTGGTGATAAATTACATTCGTTTGGAACTGAAAAAATCCTGCATCAGCTTCTTGCATTCATCTTCACAGATGCCTTCAATAATTTTTGGCCGGTGTTTGAAGCGATGGTCTTCAGCAAAATTATACAGCGAGCCGGCAGCTCCCCACTTCGGATCACGCGTGCCAAAGACAACCCGTGCAACTCTCGCATGAATAATGGCTCCCATACACATCGGGCAGGGTTCGACCGTAACATAAAGGGTTGTATTTAACAATCTGTAATTGCCAATTTTATGTGCAGCTTCGCGCAGCGCCAGTATTTCGGCATGGGCAGTTGGGTCCTTGCTGCTGATGATTTGATTATGAGCTACTGACAGCAATTCGTCATTTTCAGTAACCAACACCGCACCAACTGGAACTTCGTCTTTGTGCCCGGCCTTTTGAGCTTCAGCTAAAGCGACTTTCATAAACCCAATTCGTTTAGCACTCATAGTATACATGTTGTACACCTTGCGCTTTAAGCCAAAGGCGCTTACCACCAACCTGGTCAATAATAGATTGACAATCAAAGTCTTATATCCTATTAACGAATCCTACTTTTTGTATTTTAATCCATGCGCCCGTAGCTCAGCCCGGATAGAGCGCCGGACTACGAATCCGTAGGTCGCGTGTTCGAATCACGCCGGGCGCACCAGACAACCAAACCTTCAGAGAATTTCTCTGGGGGTTTTTTATATTCTATTCCAGGCACTCGACTCTAGCGTACCAATAATCACCTGACCATGGATATCATTCAGGTATTCAAGGGTCAAGAAAGGAAGAAAATGCGCTATGTTTTGAAAAAAA
>JARRJQ010000525.1:0-2055 GCA_037388985.1 Desulfobacterales bacterium
CTTTGAGAAAGAACTTTTTTGCCATGGACACACTTACGCCTATCATCCATTGGCCGCATCCGCCATTCCCGCGGCGGTTGCCGAATACAAAAAATTATTAAATTCCGGCTTGCCGCAGAAAACCAGCCAGCATCTGAAGAAAAAACTTTATGAGCTGGGCGAAAACCATATTTGTGTCGGCGATGTTCGCGGTATTGGGCATTTCTGGGCCTTTGAAATCGTGAAAAACCGCAAAACCAAAGAACCCTTTGACGTCAAAGCCGATAAGCTCAGTGGCAAGCCACTGATGACGGCACAGATTGCCGGCGATGCAATGAAACAGGGGTTGTACCTGGCTGCGTGGTACGACACGCTGGTGATTGCCCCACCGCTGATTATCACCGAAGATCAGATCGATGAGGGCTTGGATATTCTGGACCGGTCGCTGAAAATCGGCGACCAGCAGGCCGTTGAAACCGATGCTCCGGTATCCAGAAGCGCAGAATATAAATAAATCAACCGATTCGCTCCGGCATTTTTTGCAAAAATCCCTAATAGAAAGTCAAACCAGTTAATTACCCATTTGGTTTGACTTTCTATTACGCTTTTCAATCCCGAATTAAAACCCAAGAATCCATTTGTCCTGCAACTGTATGTCTCAATCAATGGCTTCAAAGATTCAATTCTATTTAGGATTCAAGATCTTGGGTCAAATTACCGATAATACACCGATAGGCTCAATCAATTGCGGACCTAAGCGCTTGATTCCGATTTTTACGCATGTCGCGCTGGTCTACGCAATCACCTGAAAATTAGGCACCTTGTCTGATACAGCAGGATAGAAATAACCCGGACTGAGGACAGATCCACTTTCCTCTATAACAAGTTGAAATTATTAGCGAACATTTCTTTACAATTGACACTTTCACTACAACTTTTTATAATGATTGAATATGGCTATTATTAACCTGAAAAAACGGGAAGTTGAGTGTAAAATCGTTTACTACGGCCCGGGTAGAGGCGGTAAGACCACCAACCTGCAGTATATCTTCCAACATAGCCGTAATTTAATGACCGATGAAATGGTCTCCATTAAAACCAGGGGCGACCTCACCCTCTTTTTTGATTTTGTACCCATGGGTGTGGGAAAAATCAAAGGATGCGATGTTCGCGTTCAGCTATATACGGTACCGGGCCAGGTCAAATACAGTTCTACCCGCAAACTTGTCTTAAAAGGCGTCGACGGTCTCGTCTTTGTGGCCGATTCGCTTCAAATCCGCCATGAAAAAAACATCCTTTCCCTCAAAGACCTCGCCATCAATTTACAGAGCTACGGCTTAAACATCATGCAAATGCCGCTTGTTATGCAGTACAACAAGCGCGATCTTGCTTCCGACGGGGTTCCGTTAATGTCGGTTGCGGAAATGGAAAAAGCTTACAACCACCAGCTTAAAGTTCCCTCATTTGCAGCCAGTGCCGTTACCGGAGAGAATGTGAATGCCACCCTGAAAGCCTGCTTGGTGGCGACGCTGAAGTCTCTCAAAAAAGAAGCCGGCTGGTAAAATGGTTTTAAAACAACCATCTTTTGCCCGATAGCTTTGTTGTTCGTCCTCGAAATGCCCTTGCGTACTAATTTTTCTGTTGAAAACCGCCAATGGGAAATAATTAGGGAACAAATTGAAAAATACTGAATTGAAACCTTGAACTTGCGATATCCCATAGCATATCTGCAATTTTGGCAAACTTCATGTGTTCTCAATGTATCGCAAGTTTGGAGAAAGTAGTGGTTTCATCTTTATCAGGGTATTAGGTTGATAAATAAAAATCGGTATAACAACTGATGCTAAACCTAAGGGTATGAAATTATGAAGCCTAAAGCTAATGACAAGAAAGTATCACCTTTTTCTCCAAACCTGCCTCAGATAGTGCGTAAAATTTTAATTGTTTACCTTATATCTGCTTTTACAGTTTTTATTATCTGTTTCATTTTTGGATGGCGATCAATAGAAAATATTGGAACCGGATTTATATATGCTTCCCTGGGCCTAGCACTTTTAGGGGCATTGCTTTTGGCAG
>JARRJQ010000526.1:0-3351 GCA_037388985.1 Desulfobacterales bacterium
CTAAGATTGTCTCGTAGTACGGAATTACCGGCTTACCGGCCATTCTTTTTTGATACCTTTGACCTATTCTTCCAATTTCATCCGGATGCACTAAATCTTCATAGCCCATATTCAACAATTCAACAATACTGTATCCGGTCATATCGCTGGCCTTGCCGTTGGCATACGTGTACCTATGGTTGACGTCTCCTGTTCCAATCAAAATCCCATCGTTTGCATTTTCGGCAATCGCTCGAAAATTATTTTCGCTCTCGCGCAAAGCCGCTTCTATTTCCATCCGTTCGGAAATATCCGTAAATACCGTGGCAACCTGACCTTTTACGGGGCTGTAAGCAATAATTTCAAAATGCCGGTCGAATAGCTTGGAACATTTTCTAAAATGAACGGCGATACCGGACAGAGCAACTTGTCCGCAACTGTCAATCCAAAACGATTCGGTCCCCGGAAAAACATCGCCTACCCTTTTCCCGATCATCTCATTTGCTTTCATTCCCGTAATTTGCTCAAATGCCGGATTGACTTCCAAAAAGTAGGAATCGCAGGCTCTTCCGGATCCATCAATGATAACCTCGTTTAACGCAAAGCCGTTGCACATTTTGGAGATCAAACACCGGTATCTTTTTTCGCTTTCCTGAAGTATCTTCTCCGCCCGTATCCGCTCTGTGAGATCTCTGCCAACGGACTGGATCTCAACCAGACGTCCTCGCACATCAAATATGGCCCGCTTAATCCATTGCTGCCACCGCACTTGGCCGTTCGGTAACAAGACACGGTGTTCTATCGTGGCCACCGGCTTCTCCTCGCTCAAGGTGCCAAAATGTTTTTCAACCATATCTCGGTCTTCTAACGCAATGAAGGGCATAAAACTATGACCGATCAATTCCTTGCTTGTTTTACCAAAATAACGGCAAAAGGCATCATTCACAAAGGTGATCATCCCGTCCGGACGACTGCGGCAAATCAATTCGGTCTGATTATTCAAAATATTCTTTAAAATTTCCACACTCTTTTGGAGGTTTTCCTCATCCCCTTGATCCTGAAAAATAGGGCCTTCCGACCGGCCGGCTCCTTTTTCCAATTCTTCATAAAATTCTTGTGAAGTCATGATTCAGCCTTCCTTATAAAGCCTCGATGACTCCAAGGCAGCTCTTGCTTTGCACTCGGCTGGCGAACTCAAAGCTTCGAGCATTTACGCAACAGATTCTAATTTTTGAAGAAGATTGGATACCAGTTTTTCTCCATTTTCTGTTTAAAATTCGTTAACTTCATCCGGTTCTTTTAATGTACCTTGCCTGTAACATGAAATTGAAGAAAAAACTTGAGCAAGGCTTTTAAGTCCCTAGTAAGTTCTTCAAATTTTACACCGCATCTTTTAGCGCTAAAAAGCCTATTAAATTTATTATTCATATAAGGTGCAGATACATCGATATTATAGATCACCTCGCATGGAACTTTGTACAAATGGAATTCAATTCCGACAAGGAAGATATCTATATTGGAGCCCTCATTATTATACCCTTCCATTTCGATATATTCGAAAGCCAGGCCTCCCAGGCAAATATCTTTTATTTTGCCAACTTTTGTATATTTGGGACCGATAGCTGCGAATGCATTTTCCCTCGGTATAAACCTCTCATTCTTTCTTTGTTCGGATCTCATTTCACTTCTTTTGGGCAGGACGTACCGACTTATCTTAATCACAGGTTTTCACAGCCGGATTTCGGCCAGCTTTCCTCGACCTGGTTCAGGGGAGAAACCATTTGAGGCGTGCTAGGAATATGATAAAATTGTGCAACAGAATGCACGGCCGACAGGTTCGTTGAAGTTGCCAGCTTCGCCATTTTAGATGTGGACAGGACTTCCGAATGAGCTGAGGTTGCAGCCATATATACCGGATGCCAATGGTGCGCGCTTATTTAACTAGTTCGAACGGCGAAGATAAATAAAATCTCCCCCGTATATTACATACAGAAGATCTGGGAAAATTAAAAGGGGGAATTATTAGGAGGAAAAAATGGGTAGATTATCTACCTACATCGAACGATTGAACTGCGGTTCGGCGGGGTATGCAATATCATATACCACCTCACAGGGGAGGTTGTATAAATGGAACACGTCGCCTATGAGAAAGATATTTATATGGGAAAAATCTCGATCTGTCTCCACCGCAGAGATATAGTCGAAAGCCAAACCTCCCAGGCTTATATCTTTTATTCGCCCGACTTTGGTATATTGGCTCCCAAGCGCAGCAAATGCATTTCCCCGCGGGGAGATACGCTCATATTTTCTTTTCTCGATGGCCATGGCCACCTGTTGCAGCCCTAAAATTGTTAAGAAAATAGAGCTTAATCTTTTGGTTTTATAAGCACTTATGATTTTAGTGGATTCTATATTCTATACAGGAAATATTAGATACCTACAAGGGGGATTCTTATTGGGGATATAGTGGGTATTTATACTACCCACTTGATTTTATTTATAATAAAATAAAAAGGTTATAAGGCATGAAAAAGGGTCGAATAATATACCTCCTCGTCGGAGCTCCGGAGGACAAAAACCAGGCTTCAAAGGAAAGATAACAGATAACGGAAAACTCCACTTGAAATAGCCTCCTTATGCCAATTTCACAGGTTAAGCCACCTCTAAATACGGAATTTTTAGCCAGCGTCAGGCATTGGCCGATGGCCTTCCCAATTTTAATTTTAAATAGGAGGCCAGATTGATATCCGCATTTTTTATATTCAATTTCCTGCGAATACTCTTTCTGTGAGTTTTAACCGTATGCGGAGAAATATGCATCAGTCGGGCGATTTCTTCGCTGGAAAATCCGTTTTTGATCATCATCCCCACTCTTAGTTCCATAGCCGAAAGAGAAATGATAATATCATGGCCTCTGACAGCTTTTGGCGTCAGATCATTCAGGTAAGCTTCAAGCACATCCAGCTTGGCTCTCGTCTTCTCGGGAATATTGTCATATTTGATTTCCTCTAAAAGAGGCATTATTTGAGAACTGATACTTTGGGCAATTTTCTTTTCTACTTCATCTCTCTTTCTGTCAATATTGCGTGCCAGCACGGATAAGGCAGTATTGGTTTGGAACAACTCCTTATTGGCTTTTTCCAAATCAAGCCTGTGGCGTATGAGTTCCTTTTGCTTTCCTTCAAGCTTTTTAGTTACCTCCATTAATACATTTGTGCGCTCCCTTACGCGGCGTTCCAGATCGTTGTGACTTTTCCCCAGGGCTTCTTCGAACCGCTTGCGCAGGGTAATATCTCTAATCACAACCATCACAGCCGTCTGTCCGCGCCAGAGTGTCCTGGATCCGGTTACCTCAATGGGTATATGGGTTCC
>JARRJQ010000527.1:0-2051 GCA_037388985.1 Desulfobacterales bacterium
ACCACGGCTTTTGAATGTCATTTGCTTCTTATTTTTTCAATTTAGTTCATCATCATCTTCTTGCCCGGGCCTGTCGGCAAGGATTAGATATACAAAAAAAGCCAACCCAAAACCAATCAAGCTAAAGCCGATATAGACCATGTTATTCACGATGTAGCCTCCCCTAAAAGCAGTGGTTCCCCCGAATGCGAATCGTCGATTGTAGATGTTCAACTGGAGATGTCCAGTGAAGGTTCTTCCTTATCCGGGTATTTGTATTTTTCGAGCAGATCCTGGATCGCTTCTTCAAGGAGATCATTTTGCCGCTTATCAAGCCGGGCAGCGAGAATTTTGATTTCCCTGATCAGATCCGCATCTATGGTGGTGTTATACATTTTTCTTTTGGTCATAATATTTCTACCTCTATAGAAATATCGGTAACTATATTATGAACTTTAGGAAAAAATGAACGTTTTTATCAAATAATTAAGGGAACATGGCAGGAAAGCACTGCCTTCAGATTTAGAGATGAGGACTTGAGGCCGAGCGGTGTCTTTTTGAATCAGGTAAGAATCACCCCTGGCTGGTGCTTAAACTATAAGAAGCATTAACAGAAGCAAACACAAGCCAAAGCATATCAATGAATATATCCAGCTGTTTTTCAGCTCTTCTTTTTTCCGGTCGTTTTGGATAACATCCATGGCAGCTACCTTTCTGGAAGGCGGTTTCAAAACCGCTTCTCCCCATAGATGGCGGAGTTCTCAAGCATGATTGGAGCTCTTTAAACCACTTCCGGCATTGATTGCAAAATTCTGATTCAATTGCCGAGATCAGCCGCCTGAAGCCCTTGAGCGGGCCTCAGGCGGTTTTTTGAGTTGATGGCTAACGCGGTCTGCGGATTAATGTCTGAGCCTGCTCTTGAGTAATGGTGCCGTCTTCAATTCCTTTTTCAATCAGCCGGCTCATGAGGTCGCGACGTTGGGCACGGTCTTCCATTTTTTTAAAAATTTCTTTTTCCTGTTCCGCTGTGATGGTTCCGTTTACCGATGCTTGCTTGATCAAATTGTTGGTCTTTGTTTGCATGGCGCTGCGAAAAGCCTGCCGGTCGATACGCAGCTCCTCGGTCACCGCACGCATGCGCTGGGACTTAAGTTTTTGGTTGATCGCCTCGACCGATTGTCCCGAGAGCTCGGCAAGCACCTCGCTCTTTAGGTTCTGGTACTGGTACCGGGTCAGCAGCATCAGCGCATGACTTTGGTGGGGACGCTTAAAGCCGAATCCCCGTTGTGAACGGTCTCCCGGGCCGTGCGCTAGTGCCATGCCGGAAATTACCAGACCAATTGCCAGTACAGCGGCCACTACGACGGTTTGAATCTTTTTCATGATAACCTCCTTAAGCTAAATTTCTTAATTCCGGATAAAAGGATCCGAGACTTTTAAGCACATACTAACAATTGAATGTGGAGCAAATATGAAGAAAAAGTGAGAAGATTATAGAGATTGAAAAATGGCATTTTCCGCGGATGATTTCCCGGCCGGGATTAATTGTGGAGAAAATGTGAAGAACTCATGTGAAGCTGGTGAAGGCCGATTTATATATTTGAAATAAGGGCTATAATATAATAGAAGTGGTTTCAAAACCCCATCTAGCGTCCGATAGCTGCGTTGCAGGCCTCTTCAAAATGCTCACATACTAAAATGTATGCTGCGCTTTTTCATCGGCCTGCGCCTTGCTCTCGAACGCGATCTGACATTTTGAAACCACTTCAATAAATTCGGTAAAGCAGTGGTTGAGGCTTCACCTGGAAACAAGCGATGAAATCCAAACTATCATATAAAATTTTTGGGGTGTTTACACTCATGTCCATCATGGTTGTGGTCCTGATGGTCGGAATCATGCGGTATTTTGTGACGCGCAACTTTACGGATTATGTCAACCAATCGGTGTTGGAAAGATACAGCGATTTGGTGGACGCCCTGGCCTTAGAGTATCAACAACACAAGGGGTGGCAAGCACTCAAAAACAATCCGGAGCGCTGGGAGCAAATATTACGAGCGAGCTTGCCGCTGAG
>JARRJQ010000528.1:0-2025 GCA_037388985.1 Desulfobacterales bacterium
TGATTCCCGGTTTTACCGTGTGACGCTCCCCGTAATAGGGGACTATTTTTTCCAGCTGATTGACGAAATGCTCACGCTCCGGCCGCGGCCCGATAAAACTCATATCGCCTTTAAGCACATTCCACAGCTGGGGGATCTCATCAAAACGCCATTTGCGGATAATTCTGCCCACACGGGTGATGCGGGGATCGTCATCTTTCGCCCAGACCGGGCCGCTCAGTGTTTCAGCGTCTTTGACCATGGATCGGAATTTATGTATGCGATAAATTTTTCTATTTTGTCCGACTCTCTCCTGGGAGAAAATGATGGGACCCTTTGAATCGATTTTGATCAACAGGGCCATAATCAGGATTACCGGGCAAAACACAATCAGCAGAACCAACGATAAAAGCAAATCAACCGATCGCTTCATCACCCTACGGGTGCGGGATTTACGGAACCCCTTGGAGAAAATCAACCATGAAGGGTTGATGGCGCCGACAATCAGTTTGCCGGTCAGCATTTCATAAAAACTGTTGCCGTCCATGACCTCGATCCCGTTGACGCGGCATTTTAGGAGCTCATTGATCGGAAAATTGTTTCGTTTTTCCGTAAGAGCGACAATGATTTTTTCAATGCCGTTTGTTCGCGCCAGTTCGGCCAGGCCCTCATATTTCTGGCCGCAGAGATTTTCGGGGTTGTCCATGCTGTCGTTATCCGGCTTATTACTGTGGCCGGCTTCAGGAACCTCGGCAACGATGTTATATCCGCAATCTTTGCGCTCGGTGATTTCCGATTCTATTAATCTCACCAGGCCGGCGGAACCCAAAAGAATTATTTTTTGGTTAAAGTACCCGCGGTTTATGACCAGCGTGTAGCAGAATCGCCATGATACAATGAGCAAAATGACAAACCCGACGCTGATGATGAATATGCCGGTTCCGATGACGGCAGGCGGTATAACTAAATAGATAAAGGCCAAAAAGATGGCGGCAAAGCCCATGGCCTGGAGCAGGCGGATGCCGAGCTCGTTATAATTTTTCGAAATCTTGAAGTCGTAAAGGTCATTGTAATAGAGGCTGGCCTGGCAGACAAAAGTGATCAGCAAAATTTTAAGCAACAGATACTGGTCGTAGACAAACGAATCCGATCCCAGAATCAGCAATGAAGCCAGCGACACCGACAGGAAGATAAACAGGCCTTCGCCGATAACGAAGAAGACATTGCGGATGGGATAATATTTTTTAAAAACTCTCAGCATCCTTAAAATTGCCTAAATTGACTAAAGTGAGCTAAAGTGCCTAAAGTTATTGTAAATGGGACACAGATTTACTCAGATTTTCACAGATTGTTTCAATGGTTTTACTTTTATTAGGTTTTTGATCTGTGTGGATCTGTGTCGATCTGTGTCCAATTAATATTTTTTAGCTTTCCAGCCTTATAGCCTTCCAGCCAACCTTATTTAGTGTAATACGTTCCGCCGTAGTATTTCTTGTGGTACCTGGAGGCGCCGGCATCGAAATTATTTACGACGGCACCGATGATTTTGTTTCTGCCCAGCTTGGCGATCAATTCGGTCACCGAATCTTTCGGCGTGCTGCCGTATTTAACGACCAGCAATATCCCATCGACATATCTGGCCAGCGCACCTGACTCGGCAGTCAGTCTGGGCGGTGGCGAATCCAAAATCACCAGACGGTCCTTATACCGGGAGGCCACCTCCTCGAGCAGCTGGGCCATTCGCTCTGAAGAGAGCAATTCAGAAGGGTTGTCCGGGGGCTTGCCTGCCGGCAGAATCGTCAGATTTTTTATACCGGTTTTAAGCAGCAACTGCGGAAGCGTAGCCCCATTTGTGAGATAATCGCTTAAGCCCTGCACATTTTGATACCCGAACTGCCGGTGAACGCTCGGTCTGCGCAGATCGCAATCAATCAGCAAAACGTTCCAGTTGACATGGTGGGCTACGCTGACCGCCAGGTTGGCTGCGACAAAGGACTTGCCCTCGCCCGGCACCGCACTGGTCACCATCAGCGAGCGCGGCGTTTT
>JARRJQ010000529.1:0-2012 GCA_037388985.1 Desulfobacterales bacterium
ATCGAATCCATGCTCATCAAATCTGTCGGTTTCTTTCCTTACCGGAGCTCGAACCTGGACGTCCTGATCAAGCAGAGCAAAAGACAACGCGCAGAATCCATCTTAATCGAGATGGGCTATATTCAGTTGCACAATGTTGCCGAACCTTACAAAACGCTTTTCCGAACATTCAAAGGAGGAAAATCGACATCGGTTATTCATTTGCACAACAAGGTTGCCTGGATCAATCCTTTTCACGATGAGCGGCTGCTGTGGAAACGCTACCGAAGCTCCGCCAAGGAGGCACTGCTGGATATCCCGTCATCGGCCGACAGCATTTTAATCCTGACTGCCCACTGGTTCTACGAAAACAAGGAATTGAATCTATCCGATATCGTCAATATTGCAGCGTGCCTGAAAGAAGAAGACGATCCGGATTGGGAATATCTGCGCGCGGTGGCCGCAAAAATGGGGTGGCTAAACGGCCTGTATTTCGGTTTGCTCGTGCAATCCCATGTCGAAAAAAAGTTGCTCGGCCGAAGTTCGATTAGCGATGATCAATTGCAGATGATGCGGGCGGCGCTTCCCCTGTGGATGCGCACCTATCTGGATAAAATAATCCACGCGCGCCCGATCACGCTGCCGTTCAGGCTGCCAAAAATTTACGGTAAATTCCTTCACATTGACAAAACGCTCAAGGATCACACCATTACCCCGGCCCGAAAAATATGCGAGTCCGCCAAAGTTGCGTACGCCAGTGCGGTGGTGGTTTTACTGTACCGGTTCGGTCTAAACATTCGGTATCAGCCTGCGATGCTCATTTCTATCAGCGGTGTCGACGGCTCCGGGAAAAGCACCTGCGCCCGGCAGCTCTATGACATTCTGGATTTTTGCCAGATAAGAACTCGAATTGTATGGAGCCGGGTCGGGTCGTCGAATTTTTTGAAACCCTTTTCGAAAATCGTCAGGATTTTCTACCATCTGGGAAAAGGCAAAAAGATTTCAAAAACTTTTGAAAATTTTGCAGAATCGGAAGCCAGGCGCAAAGAACTGTTCGGCAAGGTTCCCGGGTTTAAAACAGTCGGCGCGCTGGTGCTCCTGCTGGAGATGCTGTGGCGTTATTCTTCCAAAGTCGCACTGCCCCTTTTATTTAAAAAAGTCGTTATTTGCGATCGTTACATATGTGATACCCTGGTGGATACAAAAACACGTTACGCCATCCATCCACACACCAAAGAGGGAAGATTATTTAAAAAGCTGCTTACCTACCTGACACCCAAGGCGGACATTGCTTACCTTCTGGACATTTCTTTTGCAGAAACCTGCCGCCGGGGAAATGTCGATGTGCGGCAGAGCCGTTTGATCGCGGATCAAATCAGATCCTACCGCGAATTTGCCGGGGTGTTCAATCTGCATCAAATCCATACCGGCAATGACACATCCATTGCCGATATCGGCGACAAAATGGTGCATGAGACCCTCACCCGTTATTACGGGAGCTGGCCGGCCGGGAAATCAAATTTCCGATAAAATCATAATAAATTTTGCTTACTTCAATTCACTGAAAAGCCACCCGCGAATTGTCGAATTTTCTTGTTGAAGATTGTAATTGAAGCGTCCTTCTTATAACGGCAGACCAGGGAGAAAAAAATGTTTAACCACTGCTTAAAAAACTCAATGATTAATTATTTTTTTCTTATCTTATTATTGATGCTTGTTTTCAATACCGGTGCGCGGGCTGCAAATGCCACCGCGAGCAGCTGCGCGGCTTCCGACATTCAAAGCGCCATCAATCAGGTGATCGGCACCGGCGGCGGTACGGTCCGCATCCCTGCCTGCCAGGCGGATAATACCTGGGCCTATGGAGAGGGAATTATAGTAAATACGAATGTAACTTTGCGCATCAAGGGGGCGGGTATCGATTCCACCGTGATCGGATTTCAAGACGGCGTTACTTATGGTGGAATGTTTTTCGATGGCTCCGGCCTGGTTGAAATTTCGGATTTTACGTTTCGGGGGTCGGATACGGCCGG
>JARRJQ010000530.1:0-1984 GCA_037388985.1 Desulfobacterales bacterium
GCTGATACCAGACCGGCGTTAAATCGATATGCATTGGTTTCAGGCTGACGCCGGCCAGCACCACGGTGCCCCCGGCCCGGGTCCAGCGCAGGCTGTCCTGCAGGGTTTTCTCCGAGCCTACGCAGTCAAAGACGACGTCGAATCCGCCCAGCAGCATGCGGTTTTTGAACAAGCCGGTATAAAGCTTGCCCGAGGTAATGCGTTCGGCTGCCAGATAAGGGTCCTCCCGGGCGATGACTTCATTTGCGCCCAGTCTGCCAGCCATCTCTACCTGCCGGGGATAACGCGCCATTGCCGAAATGTGGCATTCAGGGGAGAAGGCACGCAGGGCGGCGATTACCGCCAGGCCGATCATACCGCTGCCGACAACCAAAGCACACCCAGCCGGCCCGGGCAAACAGCGCAGTGCGGTATGGACACCTACCGCGAGCGGCTCGATCAATACAGCTGTGTCATCCGCCAACTCATCCGGCACTTTATAGACCATGGTCTTATGAGCGGTGAAACCGTCGCTCCAACCGCCGCCCAAACCTTCGAGCTCCCGGCCCGAAGATGCATTTTCGCAAAGGGTGGGATTGCCGTCGCGGCACTGTCGGCAGGGCGGCGTGATCTCCTGATTGAGGCAGTTGGATTCCGGGTGGGATAGTATCACGCGGTCCCCTGCGCTCAGGGTGGTCACATCGGCCCCCACCTCGGTAATCTCACCCAGGACTTCGTGGCCCAGGTAGATGCGTTCGGTACCCGGCAGCGCGGCCGGACTTATCCGGGGATCGCCGTCGACGAAGAGCAGGTGCAGATCACTGGCGCAGATGCCCCCCAATCGATTGCGCACCCTGACCCATGAGGGGCCGGGCAACGGCTTGGCGGGAACATTTACGAAGCGCGTGGGAGACAAACGCGAGTAGATCACTGCCGGCCAAATCGGCTGCAGCGCTTTTGTCAGCAGAATTTTAGGAATGTTTTTCTCAAAATAGATCGTCCGCATCCATGCCCCTCCCTTGCCCCGGAAATCCATTTTGTCTGCAGGAACGCCATTTACTAAGACGGCCATAATTATTTAGACATGGTTTGCTACTATTCAAATAATATTTTCACCGCAGAGTTCGCTGAGAACGCAGAGAATAAGCTTATCTTTGGTTGCATTAAAGGATTTTTCCTCTGCGTGTTCTGCGATCTCGAGCGCAGCGGGCGGTGAACTCGTGTTTAAACACTAACGACCTCATTAGTAACTTAAGACCGAATTCAACTGAAACTTTCCGCATAAGCGCGAAAATTAATTCGTAGCCATGATTTGTTATTAAGACCTCTGCCGGGATTTCGCAATGGGGACCAGACAGTATTTTCAGCGCGCCCGAATTTAGGCGCCCCGCAGCACCTGGATTTTTACACGAATTTTTATTAGAATAAAAAATATGAAAATACATTTTAGAGACAACAACGGTCGGATAGAGAAAGTGATCGCGCAGTTGATCGATATGGCGGGGGGGATGCGGCGGCCCGGTATCGTTAGAGAGATGATTCTGGCAGCCTTGAAAGCAGGGCGGGAGGATGACGGCCGCGTCGATCTGAAACTCATGAACACATCATTGAAGGAAATGCGCTATACCGCAAAAATATTTCGCGATTACCGCCACATCAAAAAGGTAGCCGTATTTGGTTCGGCCCGGACGCAGCCTTCCGAATTGATTTACGAAATGGCTTGTCGGCTGGGCAAGAAATTGTCACAATCCGGCTATATGGTGATCACCGGCGGGGGTGCCGGGATTATGCAGGCGGTCAATGAAGGAGCGGGTCCGGAGCATTCTTTCGGAGTGAATATTCAACTGCCGTTCGAGCCGAAACCAAATCCGGCCCTCGAAGGCGACCCCAAAATTATTTGGTATAAATATTTTTTCAACCGCAAAGTTGCTTTCTTAAAGGAAGCCGATGCCGCAGTGCTGTTTCCCGGCGGTTTCGGTACACTCGATGAAGCCATGGAAACCCT
>JARRJQ010000531.1:0-1972 GCA_037388985.1 Desulfobacterales bacterium
CGAGTGTGGTATCCGGTGTTCCGCCCGATTATTTCAGTGATACCGGCCAGCTGTGGGGCCACCCAGTATACAGCTGGGATGCGCTGAAAAATAGTGATTACACCTGGTGGATTCGGCGTCTGGGGCATCAGCTGGATCTGTTTGATGTGGTCCGGATCGATCACTTCCGGGGGCTGGTTGCCTACTGGGAAGTGCCGGCTTCTGAAAAAACCGCCATTAACGGGAAATGGGTTCCGGTTCCGGTGGATGACTTTTTAAACAAACTTATGAAGCATTTCGCCTGCCTGCCGATTATCGCCGAGGATCTGGGAACGATTACCCCCGATGTCCGGGAGATCATGTGCCGGTATCGATTGCCCGGCATGCGGGTTTTGCTTTTTGCTTTTGGTGACGATTTTCCGACCGGTGCCTTTTTGCCGCATAATCATGTGAAGCATTGTTTCTTATACACCGGAACGCACGACAACAATACGGTCAGGGGCTGGTTTGAAAACGAGGCGGATACGGAGGAGAAAAAGCGCCTGTTCCGCTATATTGGGCGCGATATTTCAGCGGACGAAATTTGCTGGGAAATGATCCGCCTGGCCATGATGTCCGTTGCCGACACCGTCATTATTCCCCTGCAGGATCTCCTCGGACTGGGCACCGAAGCCCGGATGAACGATCCGTCTAAAACAACCGGTAACTGGCACTGGCGGCTTGATAAAGATCCGATCACCAGAGAGCTGATCGGCCGTTTGCGGGAGATGACCGAGACTTACAGCAGGTCATAAAAATTAAACTGTTTGAAAAATTTCCATTTATTTTGATCCGGATCAGGCGCACATTTTTAGAAAAGAAGGGAATCATGGCCGTTATGGAAATTCAAAACCTTAGTGAATTCGTCCAGTCGCACATGGCCGAAATAAAGAATATCATCATTTCCATAAGCGTTGGTCTGGGGGCCGTATTTGCCGGCCTCGGTCTGCAAATGGTGATATCTTATTTTCTCGAACGCTGGCGCAGACAGAGAAGGTTTGCCGATGATGAAGAATTGTTGAAGTATTCTCACTTTAAAGGCCCGTTGCGGGTGCTATTGCCTGCAATCCTTCTGTCGATTGCCCTGCCCACAATGCGCCTGCCCGAAAATGTTGACGCCGGCTTGCGCCATATACTTATAGTCTGGATTATTGCCGTGGTCGCCTGGTTTGCGATTCGTTTTACCGGTTTAATCAAGGCGCTGGTGTTGCGAAGGTATAAAATCGAAAATAGAGATAACCTCCAGGCTCGCCGGATTTACACCCAATTTGGGGTCATCGAACGGGTGTTGAATGTTCTGATCATATTTTTGAGCTTCGCCGCCATCCTGTTGACCTTCGAACGGGTGCGTGAAATCGGCGTCAGTCTTCTGGCCTCGGCCGGCGTTGTTGGTATTATTTTGGGTTTTGCGGCACAAAAAAGTCTGGCCACCTTGTTTGCCGGTGTACAAATTGCCCTCACCCAGCCGATTCGGATCGATGATGTGGTGATTGTTGAAAACGAATGGGGCTGGATTGAAGAGATTACCCTGACTTATGTGGTGGTAAAAATCTGGGATCAGCGTCGACTGGTGTTGCCGATCACCTATTTCATCGAAAAGCCTTTTCAGAACTGGACGCGGACAACCGCCGAGCTGCTGGGCAGTGTTTATCTGTATGCCGACTATACGCTGCCGGTTCCAGAGGTCAGAGAAGAACTGAAAAAGATTCTGCAGGCTTCGCCACAGTGGGATCAACGGGTAGGTGTCTTACAGGTCACGAATGCCAACGAGCGCACAATCGAGCTGCGCGCATTGATGAGCGCCAAGGACTCCTCGATCGCTTGGGATTTACGCTGTCATGTGCGAGAACAACTTATCGAGTTTATGCAACACCATTTTCCGGCAAGTTTGCCGCACGTACGAATTGAACTGGAGCAAGAGCCTGAGGTCAAAACCTACAGGCGACAGCCGGAT
>JARRJQ010000532.1:0-1285 GCA_037388985.1 Desulfobacterales bacterium
CAAAGAGACTCATGAATCAGTCAATGATCCCATCTCAATGCCGAATTCTGCATGGCCGCCTAATTTTTGGTTGATAATTTTAACCGGTTCTGCAATTTTTGATATCGGTTCTTGCATACCGGTGCGGGAGGCAAAAATGTTTGATTCGCAGGATCGAAAGCTCCATTTTGGTTTATTAATTATGCGCCTGGGAATTGCAGCCGTGCTTTTGCTGCATGGCTTGCCTAAGTTATTTGACGGAATATAAAAATGGAAAAGTGTCGGATCTGATGACAATCTTTAAAGAAACCGTTCCTATTACTGATGCGTCTGTTGAGCGAACCGCCAAAGATGCTGTGCGCATTAGCTGGAAAACCCGCCGGCAAAACCTTGGTGTCTCGATTTATCACGGGGATTCACCGGAAACAATCCACCGCGATCATCCAATTTTGATAGTCAACGGTCAAACCGTTGCTGAAATTAGGGAGCTCGATCAGGGTAGCCCTTGCTATTTTGAAATCCTTCCAGAAAACGGCGCGGGTATTATAATCGGTGAGCGCCGCCTTCCGCTGCAGGGCTCGGTTAATTTTAGAGACCTTGGCGGATATCAAACGAGTGATGGTCGGCGCATAAAATGGGGGAAGCTCTTCCGCTCGGATCATCTTTCCCGCCTGACACATGACGATCTTGTTTTTCTGCAACGGTTGAAGATTCAATGCGTTTGCGATTTTCGAACGTTGACCGAAATCCGCAAACGGCCGGATCGCTTTCCGCTAAGTACAACCGGCAAACATTTTCACCTGCCGATCGATCATCTCAAATTCGATCCCACCGACTTATTTGAAAAATTAAAAAGAGGCGATACGGGCTGGCTGACCAGAGAATTTTTAATCAAGGGATATATTTCAAATATTGACCGATATTCAACCGTCTGGAGCGAGGTTTTTAAGCGATTGGCAGAGCCCGACAATCTGCCGCTGGTTTTTCACTGCACCGGCGGTAAGGACAGGACCGGTACCTGTGCAGCACTGATTTTATTGACTTTGGGGGTCTCCGAAAAAACCGTAATTTACGATCATGGGCTTTCAAATATCTTCCTCAAAGATGTGGTAAATAAGATATATGCGCAATTTGAAGCACAGGGAATCAATCGCCGAAGAATTGCGCCTTATTTTTCAGCACCGCGTTACTGCATAGAGGCGCAGCTTGCACACATACGCAAAAAATATGGTTCTGCTATGGATTATCTCAAGTTAAAAGCCGGGCTCACGGATGAGATCTTGGCGCAGATAAGGGAAGAATTGTT
>JARRJQ010000532.1:1421-3342 GCA_037388985.1 Desulfobacterales bacterium
AAAGTTCCACAGGTGCTCTAACGTTAGAAGTGCCCAAAATGCCTAAAATGATCTAAAATGACTAAAGTGGAGGAATTCAATCATATTTATAGTGAAAGATGGAGCGCTACGTAGCTCAAACGCAGCGCAGGCACTGGCGCGGCGGTGCCGCTTGCGCTGCGCAAGCGGCACCGTAACCTTAGGCACTTTTCCGCCACCGATCTTTGGCGGATTAGCTCACTTTAGTCACTTTAGCTCGCTTTCACTAATTGACATTATTATCAATTTACTTTAATATGAATTTTACTATGTAAAACAAATGATTGTCACATCTTAACGGCATCCTCCGATGGCGGGACAAGCGAAAAAGCGCAGCATACAAAGGACCATTGCAATGGAACCTTCCGAAAAACGCTCTAACGAGCCTAACATTTCCGTTGTAACAGCCCGGTTGTTTGAGATCATTTTAGATATGCCGTTTAAAGACCGCCGCATCCTGCTAAAAGAACTTGAGGCGAAGCATGCCCAGGGAAGAAGAAAATTCGCAAGAAGACCCTATTTTATGCCCGTCGATTTTGCAACTGAGGATCGCGCCTTTAACGGTTATATTCAGAACATCAGCTCAGGAGGTTTGCTGATTGAGACCAGGGAACCTCTTTCAATCGGTCAACAAGTCATCTTATCATTCCTGCGGCCAAAATCCAGAGAGCACGTAAAAGTGGGCGGGGAAGTCGTCCGCAAGATTCCCAACGGTCTGGGTGTTAAGTTTAATGCTTACATTGAAGACGTTTCAAATTAAAGGTTTTCGATGAAAAAGAAAATATTAGTCGTCGATGATGAGGATTTTCAAAGAGATCTGTTAAAAAAACTTCTGACAAAAGCGGGATACACGGTGGCCGAGGCTGAATCCCCTGAGGCCGCTTTTTTACTTATGAAGAATGAGGACTTTCCGGTGATTATAACGGATCTGATTATGCTCGACATGGACGGAGTTGAGTTTTGCCAGAGGATCAGAGAAAGAAACTCCCAATCTGTCATTATTGCATTAACCGGCTATGCTGATCTGTATGATCCACAGAAGCTCAAGCGGGTAGGGTTTGACAGTTATCTAACCAAACCTATTAAACTTGATAAAATCCAGCCAGTCGTTGAGGCCGGGTTTCAAGAGACTAAAAAACGCAGGAAAGCTCGCCGCTAATCCTCGCTTGAAAACGGACCGCTCACAACCCTATTTCTGCCTTGATTTTTAGCTTGATATAGATATTGATCTGCCATTTGGATCAAGTCATCGGGTGAAAAATTTTCACCGGCTCTGCGCTGATCGAAGCCGGTTACCCCAAAACTGGCGGTGATCGTTATCGGTTTTCCTTCCCATTTAAATACTTTTTTCGAAATTTGTTTGCGAAGTCGTTCCGCTAGGCGGCTGGCATTATTAAAAGTCGTTTCAGGCAAAACGAGCAAAAATTCTTCTCCTCCGTATCTGGCCAGCCAGTCCATGTCTGATCGGATTAAAGACATAAGGCATTGAACAAATTCCTTGAGCACCATGTCACCACACAGATGCCCGTATTGATCATTTACCTTTTTGAAATGGTCAAGGTCGCATAAGGTCACTGAAAGCGGGTGATGATATCGCAAGGCTCTTTTTATCTCATGAGGCAGATGTTCATTTAAATAGCCCCGATTGTAACAGCCGGTAAGAGAATCTTTGCGAGATAACAGCCGGATTTCACCGTTGGCTTTTTCCAGGGATTCATGCTTTTTCATTAAGCGGTCATAGAGCAACGTGTTTTCAAGCACCAGGGAATATTGCTTGGCCAGCATGGTCAGAAGCTTCATATTTTCATGGGTAATAAAGCTTTCTTTTATCGGTGTCTTAACCATAACCACACCAAGGGTTCTTTTAATTGTGGATAGCGGTAACATGACAATTGATTTACCG
>JARRJQ010000533.1:0-3649 GCA_037388985.1 Desulfobacterales bacterium
TGAAAACTATGACATTTATAAGCAGGCGCCCGACCTGGCGGAAACCCTGTTCGTCCCGGGCTATGATTTCATTAATGATGACAACCACCCCAATGACGACCACGGGCACGGCACTCACGTCACCGGAACAATCGCACAGAGTACCAACAACGATATCGGCGTGGCGGGCATCGCGTACGGCTGCTCGATTATGCCCGTGAAGATCCTTGATGCAAATGGAGCAGGTGACTATTTCACCGTTACAGAAGGGATCTATTATGCCGTTGACAATGGGGCAATGGTTATCAATATGTCACTGGGAGCCACAAGTCCTTCCGACACTCTCGAAGACGCCCTGGCTTACGCATATCAGAATGGAGTCACAGTAGTATGCGCCGCCGGAAATGATTATCAGAACGGCAATCCCGTGGAGTATCCCGCTGCGTACGACGATTACTGTATTGCCGTCGGCGCAACCCGATTCGACAACCAGCGGGCACCTTATTCCAGCACAGGCTCATACTTAGACGTCGTAGCCCCCGGGGGCGATATGCTTGTCGATCAAATCGGAGACGGATACCCGGATGGAATCGTTCAACAGACGTTCTCTGTGGACCCGAATAACTTCGCGTACTATTTCTTCCAGGGAACATCCATGGCCACTCCCCACGTCAGTGGTGTGGCTGCTCTGCTGATTTCATACGGGGTGCAGGGGCCGGACAACGTACGGCAGGCCCTCCAGACCACAGCGATAGATTTAGGGCCTGCCGGATGGGACCCGGAATACGGCTGGGGGCTGATTAACGCAGAGGAGGCATTGGAGGGACAATTAGAACAGCCGGATATTAACGGGCCATGAGATGATGTTTTGCTCCCTGATGGACAAACCAATTGTCAGCCTGAGAACCAAAGCGCACACCATGACTCAGAGCTGACGTAAGTTATGGTGCAGATAAAGATCTTGTGGTAATAAAGAAGTATACACTTTATCGGCGATACGGAATCTTCTCTTAACGATTATCTACATTTTATGGATATTTTTACTCTACAAAATCCAGCAATAAAAACGCAATTATCAGTCAAAAAATCCTGATTTTATCTGAATTCGTCTTGATTCGGTCAGCCGCATTCTACCCCTGCCGATTAATACGAATTTGTAGGGTGGGGCTCTGCTCCACCGAAACTTGAAATCCGTAAAAAATAGACCTTACACTTTTTTCCGGTAATTATGTTGCCTTATTCAGCTCTTTGACTTTTGTTTATCAGCCGGTACTGAAATATTCCCCAACGCCAGCTTCACCATACTGCCATCTACCGTCTCCTGCTTGAGCAGTTGTCGGGCCAAAGTTTCCAGCGCTGATTGATGTTCTTTAAGCATAGCCTGCGCTCGCTCGTATTGCGTAGTGACAATACGCTGAACTTCATTATCTATCACCTGACGAGTCTCGGGACTGATCCGGCTGTTGTCCTCAATAGCACCGCCCAGATATTGAAGCTGCCGCCCGCTGTAGCTCACCGAGCCGAGCTTTTCGCTCATGCCGAACTCGGTCACCATGCGCCGGGCCAGTTCAGTCGCCCGCATGATGTCGTCGCTCGCCCCGGTGCTGATGATATTAAACACCACCTTCTCCGCCGCACGCCCACCCAACATCACCGCGAGGCGGTCTTGGAGTTCATTGACACTCAGCAGATAACGGTCTTCGGTCGGCATCTGCATCGTGTAGCCCAACGCGCCGCGACTGTGGGGGACGATGCTGATCTTGCTGACCGGGTCGCCGTGCGGCACCAGCTCTGCGACAAGTGCGTGGCCGGACTCATGGTAAGCCACCGTGGTGCGTTCCTGCTCGTTCATCACGCGGCTTTTTTTCTCCAGTCCGGCGACCACTCGTTCAATGGCGGTTTCGAAATCCTCCAACGCGACCGCCTCGGCCTTCCGAGGATCGAGCGTTTCAGGCCTGTTGGTGGCGGCCATGATAATCACCGGCAAGACGGTGCTCGTCTTGAATCCATCAATCTCGGTCAATAACTGGTTTAAGGTCTGTTCGCGCTCATCGTTGCCGCCCATGCGGACGGCGCCGGCGCGGCTCTGGCCGATAGCGTCAATCTCGTCGATGAATATAATGGCTGGTGCGGCCCTGCGCGCCTGCTCGAAGAGGTCGCGCACGCGGGCCGCGCCCACACCCACAAACATCTCGATGAATTCAGAGCCGCTGGTCTCAAAGAAAGCGACCTGCGCTTCACCCGCCGTAGCTTTGGCCAGGAGCGTCTTGCCGGTGCCGGGCGGGCCCACAAGCAAAACGCCCTTGGGAATGCGTCCGCCCAGTTTGGCAAAGTGCTCCGGCGCTTTAAGGAACTCGATGATCTCGTGCAATTCGGCAATGGCCTCGTCTGCACCGCCCACGTCCTTGAAGGTGACGCCGACCTGTTCGGGTTTGACCTCGATGGCTTTGCTCCGGCCGACCCCAAAGATACCACCCCTGCCACCGCGAGAGGCGCCCACCCGGCGATAGGCCACGTACCCGAAACCGCCCAGGAGCGCCAGGGGTAAGAGCCAGGACAGCAAGAAGCCGCCCACGGGGCTCGGTGGTCGCTGGAAGCTATACGATACTCCGGCTTTTTGTAACTCTTCGACTAAATTGGGATCACTGGCAGGTACAAACACGGTGTTAAAAGGTACGTTCGAGGGGGAGGCACCCGACTTAGGATTTTTCATTTCACCCACGATGTCATCGCTGCGAATCACCGCCTTGATGATCTTGCCGCCAGCCAGCTTTTGCTTGAACTCACTATACGGAATCTCGGCCGCCCGGTGCATCAGGGGAGTCAGGATGAACTCCTGAAACAACCACAGCGCGATCAGGCTGGTTACCACATAGCCGATACTGAAGCGCCACCGACGATGTCTCTGCTGTTGGGATTTTTGTTCCTTTTCCGGATCCGTTTTAGGGGGCGCAAGTTTTCCATTATCCATGATGCACTCCTTTCTGAAACAAACGCCGTATTTTTCTTTTCTGCTCTGGATTTTGATTTTAATAGGGATGTTTACCTGCTTAAGCTGCCTTATTCATTCTTTTGCTTTTGCTTACTAACATCCCAAGTCTCTTATCATAAAGCAAGAAAGCACAAGCTACAATGCTTCCGCTTCACTGATATCATATCCTCTGTGTTTAATTATAGATACAGTCGCATTATCGAGCAAGGAAAAAGGGCTTGTCATGGCTAAGCCATAAATAGCTAAGCCATAAAATGACTATTTTATCAGCTTTTTGGTGGGACAATACCGTGAGGCATCCCATAGGGAAACCCACCGAAGTGCTCACACCCGGCCAACCCTTGCTCAATCTCCGCCGGTTTTCAACCAAAAGCGATGGCATTTCGATTTGCGATTTTCGATTTATGATTTGCGATTTGTTCTTTTCCCCTTCGAAATCTGCGTAATCTGTGTTTCATTCTTTATGTTTTGGGTGTTAAGATAGGTAAAATTTAGCCAATTTTTCGACCAAAAGCGATGGTAGTTGAAAACAAAAATTGGAATTTTTAAAATTTTTTTATTCCATACCACACAAGAACTTACATCAAAATCCCCGCCTACATTTTTGTAGATTTTCGCATCAAACACGCATACCCATCCAATAGTAGAGGCGTTGTTTTTTAGCCTCCGGTAAAAAAC
>JARRJQ010000534.1:0-693 GCA_037388985.1 Desulfobacterales bacterium
GTTTCATTATGGGTGCCTTTTTTAGCGTAATCAATTTTATTTTAATCGGCAAAACCATTACGCTGAGATTCGGCAGATCAAAAAGAAAAACATTTTCGATTTCGATGGGTTCCATTATTTTGAGATACCTGTTATTGGCCATCCCGCTTATCGCAGCGTTGAAATTTGAGCAGCTTAACTTAGTGGCAGCAATCCTGGGCATTTTTATGATCCAGTTTGTCATTCTGGCCGAGCATTTGTTGACCCTTTTCCCCTCGTGGCGCAATAAACAAACCTAAGCAAAGATTCTATGGGCGAACTCGGTAAATTACATCAACTGATCATTCCGGTCTTCGGTCACAACATCACCATCAATCTTGAAGTCGTCCTGATGACCTGGATTGTCATTGTGCTTCTGATAGTGCTCGGCCTGCTTGCCAGCTACAAAAAGAACATAATGCCGCGACCCATACAGGTGGTGGGCGAATTGTTTATATCCGTGCTCTACGGACTGACCGAAGATGCGCTCGGAAAAGAGCTGGCCAAAACCTATGCCCCGCTTATCTGCGCCCTGTTCTTGTTTTTGCTGCTTTCCAACTGGCTGGGCATCATTCCTCATCTGGCGGAGCCGACCAAAGACCTAAATACTACCCTCGGCTTGGGTATTATGGGCTTTTTTATTGCGCATTACGCCGGAATCAAATCCAAAGGATT
>JARRJQ010000534.1:727-3821 GCA_037388985.1 Desulfobacterales bacterium
TCCAGCCGATTTGTTTTATGATTCCCTTAAACGTAATCGGTGAACTGGCTAAAAATGTTTCCATTTCCTTTCGTCTATTTGGCAAAATCATGGGCGGATCCATAATTATCCTGGTGGTTTCTTATCTGACATACAGCCTTGTCCTGCCACCGGTGTTAAACGCCTTTTTTGGTCTATTTGTCGGTACCATCCAGGCGTTTGTTTTTACAATGCTCACGGTCGTATACATTTCAGTGCAGGTGAAGTGAAACATGCAATTTGAGGTTCAAACAGTGATCAAAATAGCCGCCTATGCCGGCGGGGGCCTTGCCATGGGCTTTGGAGCCATCGGCGCTGCAATCGGCGAAGGCTATACAGCCGCCAGAGCCAATCAGGCCATCTCACGCAATCCAGAACTCTCAGGTGATATTTTCAAAAACATGCTGGTAGGGCAGGCCGTCGCCGAGTCATCCTCGATTTTTGCCCTGGTCATCGCCATCCTGCTGCTTTTTATGGATGTCCCCAACCCCAGTTATCTAAAGGCCGCGGCGTTTCTGGGAGGCGCTTTGTGTATGGGGTTTGGTGCCATTGGATCAGGGGTCGGATCCGGATATCCGGGCGCTGAAGCATGTTTCGGCATTGCGCAGCAGCCTAAATGTTCGTCGCAATTAACCACCAATATGCTCATCGGGTCGGCTGTGTGCCAGACGCCGGCGATCTTTTCCATGGTCGTGGCACTGATGCTCATTTTCATCGATTTTCCCAATGCGCCCCTGACCCCCACATGGGCTGCTTTTGTGGGCGCCGGTTTCAGCGGAATAGGCAATGGTGCGGCCGCGCAAGGAGCCGTGAGATGGGTGGCCAGAAATGTGGAAGCCTCCGGCGATTTGATGCGAATCATGCTGGTCGGGCAAGCGGTTTCACAGTCGACCGCCATTTATGCCATGGTGGTCAGTCTGGTATTGATATTTGTGGTTTGAGATATGAGGAGTTTATCTTTTTTATTTTCTGAGAGGATTTACTGGATTAACTGGATATTATTTTTACAGGCTTTCCTGATGAAAGCCTGTAAATTCCAATCGCCTTCGGCGATAGACGCATTAGATTAAGAAATATGTAAATATTAATAATTCCGACGCAGTCGGATTTGGTTTTCTCAGTTTCTTCTGGAAACTGAGAAAGAAAATAAAAATCCTGTTAATCCTGTCTAAAAAAGGCTTAAAATAAGAGACCAATTCATCTTTAAATCTATAAAGTATTTCTACAAAAGGAGGCAAAAATGGCAATTGAAGGTGCAGAAATCATAAAGGCAGCAGCATATATCGGAGCAGGCATCAGCATGGGGCTCGGCGCTATCGGCCCGGGCGTGGGTGAAGGCATTGACGCGAACCATGCTCGTCGGCCAGGCAGTTGCTGAGTCAACAGGAATCTACTCATTGGTTATCGCTTTGTTGCTCCTGTTTGTCGTCTGAGAAGCAACGCATAACCGCTTGGCTTAAAATAAATGAAAGACTGACAATGCAAATTATCAGCACGATTGCGCTCATCAGCATTAATGAAACATTGATCTTGCAGGTTATTTCCTTTCTGATCTTTCTGTTCATCATTAATCGGATTTTATTTCGGCCGCTGCGCCGGGTAATGGCTGAAAGAGAGGACTACATCGAAAACATCCAGAAAGATATTATGGATGCCGAAAATCAGTGTGAGGATCTAACCCATCAAATTCAAAAGCAAGAAAAAACGCTCAGGAATGAAGCTTTTAAGCAACAGGCCAAGTTGGAAGCATCCGGCAACCAGCAGGCTGCCGAGATATTAACATCTGTGAGAGATGAGATAAACGCTTCTAAAGAACAGGCTCGTAAAAATATCGATGCGCAAATTTTAGCGGCAAAAAAACATATCCAAAAAGAGGCTGAAGATCTGGCAAAAAGCATTATCGAAACCGTTTTGCATCGGAGTCTGAAAGCATGAGCTATCCTAAACAGATCGTTCTATACGGGTGTTGTTTAAGCGTGGTTCTGATTGCTCTTTTTATAAGCGGACCTGATGCCCTGGCAGCCGAAAATGCCGAAAACTGGCGATCTACATATGACTTGGTGATGCGCTGGGTGAATTTCGCAATCATCGTTACCCTGCTGGTGAAATTCGCCAAAACACCGCTAAGGAACTTTTTATCGGATAAAAAAGGGCAGATTGAAAAAAAGATTAAAGCATATGAGCAACAAAAAGAGGCGGTTGAGCAAAAAATTGTCGAAAACCAAAAAATGCTTGCCGACAGCCTGGACCGTTTTGAAAAAATAAGACAAACGATCATCGAGAGCGGGGAGAGAAAAAAACAACAGATTATTGAAGACGCTCAGCGTGAAAGTCAAATGCTGCTGGAAGCCACCCGGCACAAGATTGAACACCAGATTCGAGAAGCCAGAGATGCCATTCGAGCGGAACTGATTGAACAGGCGATTGGGCTGGCAGAGAAAAGACTGCCCGCGGAAATAACTGCAGCCGACCAACAGAAACTGACCGATCTATTTCTGACAGGCACTATCAGTACATAATCCATAAAGCCCTGTGCCAAAGAGCTCGGTTCGCACCACGGGCTTTTTCTTTGCGGGTATCAAACCACCTACTTAAAGTTGTCAGTACCATCGGAAAACACGGTCGCGCGGTCATCGTGGGCCGGGGTGCAAATTTTGTTCTCCCGCATGAAGAAAGATTCAGTGTTCGGATGGTGGCACCCCTGGAGATTCGGGTCCAAAATATCGTCTGCCATTACGCAACGTCTGAAAAATAAATGCCACGCCGCGTGAGATCAGAAGAGAATCAAAGCGCCGTGCTTTTATCAGACAATCCTTCAATGCGGATATTTCTGATCCGAATAATTATGACCTGACCGTTAATACGGGAAAAATAGGTTCGGGGTCAGCGGTGGAAGCAATCATGGGTGCGGTAATGGGTACCTTAAGCGGCAAATCCAGAGTGAAAAAGCACTCCCTCCATGTTCAAAAATAGCTAAACGATAAATCATCCATGGCAGAAATCATAAGCCTGACCAAAGATCTCATCCGTTTTAAAACCGTACCTTCCCAGCCCGGTGAAATTCAGCGGTGCGTAT
>JARRJQ010000535.1:0-1910 GCA_037388985.1 Desulfobacterales bacterium
GTGGAAATCTGTGCAAATCTGTGTCCCATAGATAAAATCAAATCCATCTTCGTTAAGCGACTTTGGGATGAAATGTTAGTGTGGGTCCGTGTGGGTCTGTGGCTAATAAATAAGTCTGCGTTTGTCGGCGTGAGTCTGCGGTTAATAAATAAATCTAACAGGAACTGTTGTGAAGAAACCCGAAACGGAGAAGAACGACCGCATTCTGATCATCGGTGAAACCGAAAAGGAGACCCGCCAACTAGCCGATGCGCTGGGTTCCGGTTACAGTATCAGCGCGGCGCCGGGTGTCCTGGATGCTGCCGGGCGCATTAAAAAAGAAACCTTCAAGGTGATCATCTATGATCTGCACGACGCAAATTCGTATATTGAAGATATCATCGGGAACCTTCAGCAGCTTACCCCCCTGACACCCGTCATTGTCGTCGGTCCTTTGCAGGATGCTCAATTGATCGTCAAAGCGATTAAAGCGGGTGCCACCGATTATATTACCCGACCGTTTGTTGAAGAAAAAATGCGCCTGGCCGTTCATCAGGCCCTTGAAAACCGCAGCCTGAAAAATGAAATCGATTATTTAAGGCGTCAGCAGGATGTGGTTTACGATCATGATCGCATAATCGCCGTCAGTCCGGCCATGAAAGAGGTCATGGACAGCATCCGGCGACTGGCGCAAACCGAATCGACTATATTGATGACCGGGGAAACCGGCACCGGAAAAAGTTATCTTTCCGGCAACATTCACTTCAACAGCTCCCGCAAGGCCAAACCGTTTATCAAAGTAAACTGCGCCAATATTCCCGAAACGTTAATGGAAAGCGAACTTTTCGGTCATGAAAAAGGTGCATTTACCGGTGCCGATAAAGTCCGAATCGGGCGGTTTGAGCAGGCCGACGGCGGCACCCTGTTTTTAGATGAGTTTTGCGAGCTCAGCCTGGATTTGCAGGCTAAGTTACTGCGGGTGCTGGAAGAAAAAACCTTTGAGCGTCTGGGCGGCAGCAAAACCATCCACGCCGATACGCGGATCATCGCGGCCACCAATCGCGACATCGAAGCACTGGTTCGCGAAGGAAGATTTCGTGAAGATCTGTATTATCGGATCAATGTGCTGCGAATCCATATGCCGCCGCTTCGGGAGCGCACCGAATGCATCGATCCGCTCTCCTATCACCTGCTGGGGCGGCTGTCCCGAGCGGTGAACAAGCAGGTCGATACCCTGTCTCCCGAAGTTCTGGTATTGTTTAAAACCTACCCCTGGCCCGGAAACATCCGTCAGCTTTCCAACAGCATCGAAAGAGCTATTTTCTTGAGCGACGGCCCGGCCATCGAAGCCGTGCATATCTCACTTCCGCAGGTTAACGCCTCGCCTGCTGCACCTGCCTCCCCCCAACACCATCTTCGGCTTTCGGCAGCTGAAGAAAAGGAGCTCATCTGTCGTGCGCTTCAGAAAAACCTGTGGATCCAAAAAGACGCTGCCGCCGAACTCGGCCTCACCCCCCGCGCGCTGAACTACCGCATCAAAAAACACGGCATCACCCACACCCGCTGGCGAAAGAACAGGTAAATTGCACTGCTTTCTGCGGTTTCTGGCTTACGACTGTTTGTCTGCTTCCGCAAGTGAGCTAAATCAAGTTTTATTTACTTAGAGAAGAAAAATTGGTTGAATGAAATTTATTTTTTAGGCACGCAATTGAAAAAATTATACATATTATTAAAGTGTTATGAGGATTTTATTTGACATTTAAATTTGCGGTGTTTATAGTGCATGAGAATAATATTTATTACTATAACCTTTTGCCAGAAGAGGATTTCCCATGAATCTGGAAGAGGCTCATACACAGTATGCATGATGCAGAGACGTATGAGCCTTTTTTATTTAGGAAAAGGAAATTAGTCCCATGGCCTCGCAATTA
>JARRJQ010000536.1:0-1886 GCA_037388985.1 Desulfobacterales bacterium
TAAAAGATCACGGGACCTATGCAGATATTCCGGTTGACCAAATTGTGGATGCCTGGAAGGCAGTCTATGGACAGGAACGTGTCAAACAATGGATCGCAAACTTTGAAAAGAGCGGTGAAAAAATAGAGCGTAGTTTCATCAGCGAAGATTTTATCGAAATTTAGAAATGAAAAAAAGAAAAGTCAAACTAAATGAACTCATCGTGGTGATCAAAGGGGCAGGGGAGATGGCCAGTGCCGTTGCCTGGCGAATTTATATGTCCAATATACGTAGAATTCTGATGCTGGAAACCGAATCTCCGCTGGCGGTGAGACGTAAAGTGTCCTTTTGTGAAGCCGTCCATGCGGAGCACCAGACAGTAGAGGGTGTGACAGCGATTAAAGTTGATGATTATGACCGTATGCGACTGGCCTGGACTCAGGGGAAAATAGCAGTCGCTGTCGATCCTGAATGGAAAATGCTTGATCAAGCGCAGCCGGATATGGTGGTGGACGCAATATTGGCCAAACAAAATCTGGGCACCCGCATGGGCGATGCTTCTCTGGTCATCGGGCTTGGGCCCGGTTTTACAGCCGGCCAAGATGTTCATCTGGTCGTTGAAACCAACCGCGGCCATGATTTGGGAAGAATAATCACTCGCGGTTCGGCAGAGCTCAATACCGGAATTCCCGGCTCCATAAGCGGCCTTACCGAGCAAAGGGTTTTAAGGGCTCCCTGCAGCGGAGAATTTTATGCCCGATGTCCCATTGGAAATCCGGTAAAAAAAGGGGATACGATCGGAACAGTCGCTGCTGAAGCAGTCGTGGTGAAAATCGATGGGGTTGTGCGCGGATTGATTCGTTCTCCCAGGCGTGTGCAGCGGGGATTAAAAATCGGAGATATCGATCCAAGAGGTAATCCGGATTATTGTTATACTATTTCAGATAAAGCCCGGGCGATTGCCGGGTCGGTACTTGAAGCCATCCTCAGAATTTACAACTGAGCGTATCCATCATTTGCCCGAGAATCAAAATTCGCTATACTGAATCCGGAAATGTTTTCTTTAATACATGGTTTGAGGCTGAAAAAAGGGGGCGTCATCAGCCTGGTTGGAGCCGGCGGCAAAACTGCTTTGTTGTTTCGCCTTGCGCGTGAGCTCTCCGGACAGAATGCTGCGGTGCTTACAACAACGACTACCAAAATATACCTGCCCACCCGGCGGCAATCATCTGTCGTCATCGAGGATGAACGTGTAGAAGCCGTCCTGAAGCAAGCCAAAGCGTTTTTAAGGCACCATCGGCATATTTCATCCGGCAGCCGATCGCTCCCTTTTCGGCACAAGCTAAAAGGATTTCCGCCTGAGGTAATTGATGATATCTGGCAATCCGGAACCTTTCGCTGGATTATTGTTGAAGCGGACGGAGCAGCCGGCAGACCGATTAAAGCACCCGCCGATCATGAGCCTGTGATTCCGAAGTGCACGAAATGGGTAGTCGGAGTTGTTGGTCTGCAGGCGATCGGAAAACCGCTGACCTCAAGATGGGCGTTTCGGCCGCAACTGGTTTCGCAAATAACCGGCCTTGCTGAAGGCGCTATATTAACCGAATCGGCCATTGCGGACTTGCTTATAAATCGAAACGGTATTTTAAAAGGTGCACCTGCAGGAGCGATCCGATTGGCATTTCTTAATCAGGCGGATTCTCAAAATCGATTGGAAAGTGGCCGGAAAATTGCGCAAATGTTGATCCGGCAGGCAAAATCAGGATTCGCCAGAGTCCTGATTGGACAGACGCTTTATGAACCCGCTGTTAAAGAATATTATCCCAAATAAAATGGACAACGCTTTAAGGCATGAGGGCACTGGTATTGATCCTTATGAAAGCTCCGGTCGGTTTCTGAACCAATTA
>JARRJQ010000537.1:0-2361 GCA_037388985.1 Desulfobacterales bacterium
GAAAGTGCCATTGAGGCGGTTGTTGAGTTTCGTGAAGACAACGCCTTCACATCTCTTTATGATTTTTGCGAGCGGGTGGATTTGAAAAAAGTAAATAAACGTGTCCTTGAATCCTTGATCAAATGCGGCGCCTTTGATTCCACCGGCGCCAGACGCTCACAGATGATGGCGGCATTGGAAGACTCGCTGGATTACGGACAGCGAGTGCAAAAGGAACGGCTGGATCCCCAGATTGGGCTGTTTGATGGAAAGGTAAGTCCGCAGATCATCAATTTGCCGGCGCTGCCGGATATCGAAGAGTGGTCGGAAAGTCAATGTCTGGCATTTGAAAAAGAATCCATCGGATTTTACATCAGCGGGCATCCCCTGAAGCGCTATGAGGAGTTACTCGACAAATTCACCAATGCCAATGCGATCTCAATTAAAGAGATTAAAAACGGTGGTGCCGTGCGGATCGGCGGGCTGATTCGCAGCACCAAGATAATCAAAACCAAAAGAGGCGATTTAATGGCCTTTGTCACTATCGAAGATCTACACGGTGCGGTTGAAGTCACCGTGTTTTCGCGGGTGTACACCGCTGTCAGTGATCTGCTCGTTGAGGACAGAGCTGTCTTTATCCAGGGGCAGGTACAAAAAGACGAGCAATCCGTCAAAATTCTGGCCGAAAAGGTGGTCCCGATGAATAAAGCAGAGGAAACCTGGACCGCCAGTATCCACTTAAATTTGGAAGTCTCTCGTACGGACCGAGCGATGCTTGAAAAGCTGAACGATATTTTGAAAAAACACCCCGGAGGATGTCGTGGCTACTTGCATTTACGCAGTCCCGAAAACACCGACTCCATTATCGCTTTGCCGGATTCATTGAAGCTAAAGGCCGGTGGTGCGTTGACCCGGGAGGTCAATGAATTGCTCGGATACCATGCGGTTGAAACCCAGTGTATGGCGGCAAGGACGGAAGTAAAGAACAATAGTTATCGCTAGCTATGGTTTTATCAGCGTGCATGACGTTAAGTGGTCATGTGGTCAATCGATACAGAGTGCTCAAACGTTGCGGTTGAGCCCGTTGCCGGTTAGCCCGTTGCCGGTTAGAAAAATAAAATCAGATAGTTCTCCTTTTTCAACGGGCGCAACGGGCTTAACCGGCTCAACCGATCGACCCCAAAACGCTTTGTTATCCAATAGGATTCAGGCACTTAAAATTGTAAGTTCAAGGCTATGATGACGCAATTAAACCTTCCTGTTTATCCGATTCTGCTGGCTGGCGGTATGGGGACTCGCCTGTGGCCGGTATCTAGAGAATTATATCCCAAACAACTGGTTAGTTTTATCGGTGAAGACTCCCTTCTGCAGGGCACGATTAAACGGCTGTCGCCGCTGCTGGATACAAAGAATGTCAAAGTCGTTTGCGGTGAACCGCATTTTGATATAACAGCCAAGCATATCAAAAATCTGGGCCTCGAACCAGAGGGCAAAGTGATATGTGAACCCAGCGGCCGCAATACGGCGCCGGCCATTTTACTGGCGCTGCTTCACATTTTAGCTAGTGAAAAAGATGCAGTTTTATGTATCTTCCCGGCCGACCATGTCATCAAAAATCTGGATGAATTCCACGACAAACTCAAGGCGGCCATTGAGCTGGCTATCCAGGGGTATATAGTGACTTTTGGCATCCAGCCACATTACCCCGAAACCGGCTATGGATATGTCGAAGGCGGAAAGAAAGCACCGCATGGGGCACTGGTAATCAAGCGTTTTATTGAAAAGCCGGATCTGGCAACCGCTAAAAAGTTTATTAAAGCAGGTAATTTTTTCTGGAACAGCGGTATGTTTGCCTTTAAAGCCTCGATCATCTTATCCGAGTTTAAAATATGATTTTTTACCGAAAGATGAAAACAAAAATGTAATCGCCGGAGATGTTTTCGTTGAAAATACAAAGAATTGTTTTATCCTCAGCCAGCAGCGTCTAATCGCCGTCAATCATCTTAAAAACCTGGTTGTGGTAGAAACACCGGATTCCATTTTTGTCTCGGATATGGATCATAGCCGGGATGTCAGGTCAATTGTATCGCGTTTAAAACAGGAAAGCCGCAGCGAATATCATCAGCACCGGATCGGTATTTTCCACTGGGGAAAACGCACCTTCCTTGAAGAAAAAGGCGATTTCAAAACTGCCAGGCTTGTTTTGAACCCCGGCGCGAGCATTCGTATTGACGCTGCCCGCCAAATTTCACACCATCTGATGGTGCTCAGCGGCAGCGCCAAGATCACCGCGAATCAACGGAGTCAAATCCTGGAATACGGGCAGTCGGTAACGCTTAGCGGCCAATTTATCATCGGGATCGAAAATGCGACCGATCGACA
>JARRJQ010000538.1:0-2499 GCA_037388985.1 Desulfobacterales bacterium
TGTGACCTGATTGTTCTGGCGGTTAAAGGATATGCCACTGCCGCTGCTACCCGACGCAGTATCCTTCGGGTCGGCTCTGAAACTCCCCTGCTAACCATTCAGACAGGTCTGGGGAATATCGAGACCATCGCCGAGTTGATCGATAAACGGAATGTCCTTGGGGGTGTGACATTCCATGGGGCCATCGCATTGGATGGATCAGAAGTCCAGCATGCCGGGATTGGACCCACTCTGATCGGCGAATTGGATGGCCGCAGAACAAAACGCATGGATCTGATCAGAGAAGCATTTGTGGCCGGAAGGCTTCAAGTCGAAGTATCCGATAATATTCTTGGACATATCTGGGCCAAAACATTGATCTATTCGGCAATTAATCCCCTGACCGCCATTCTTAAGCTTAAAAACGGCCAACTGGTTGAGAAAATGGAATCCATTACCTTGGCCAAGCGGCTTATTGACGAGGGCAAGCTGGTAGCCCAAGCCTATGCGATTCAATTGCCTCAGCAGGATCTTTACGATTGGTTACTTGAAGTGTGTGCTCGAACCGCCGAAAATCTATCTCCAATGCTGCAGGACATCATAAATGATCGGCCTACTGAAATCGATGCCTTGAACGGGGCCATTTACACCAAGGGAAAACATAGAGGTATTGCGACACCCCTTCATCAGACCATGACGGATCTGATTCGTTTGCTTGAAAAATGGAGCGGTTCAAGCGATTTTGGACGCTGATCCACAATCAACCAGACTTCAAGCTGTGTTATCGTTCGATGATACTTCGGCGATGGTCTGAATTGCATTTGGCCTAGAAATCTGGTAAGTATTTAAAACCATTTATTATATTACAATCCACAGTAATCAGGAGAAAAAACAATGAATCAAAAACCGGAAAGAAAGTTTTACCTTCAACACTTCAAGGCCATCACGCATGCGATTTCAACATATGAAGATCTGAATGTTTTGACCGACCATATCGCGGAAGGAACAAGCCGAAGGTTCAAAGCGAAAGGATGCAGTATTATGATTCTGGATGAGGTAAATAACCAACTGCATTCGGTGAGCAGCTATGGACTCAGCGAAGAATATCTGAGCAAAGGTCCGGTATTCATGGATGATGAGGAGTGCGCCATCTATAAGGGCGAACCGGTTTGGGTTGAAGACATGCAAAACGATCCCCGGCTTCAATATCCGGAGGCTGCCGCCAAAGAAGGCATTGTTTCAATGCTTTCTATCCCCATAAGATGCCGCCAACCAGTAATCGGCATATTAAGGATTTATTTTAATAAATCCGGACGCATTCATGATGAGGATATCGATAGTTTATGCGTCCTGTCGGAGCAGCTGGGGTTGGTCATCGAAAACAACGGATTGAAAAATTTTCTCGATAGCATAAAGATCGCCTTGGGAAGCCTTCCGGCGCGATTGCTTAAGGATTTGTAATTTGTGAGAACTCGGCAATTCACAGATACCTCTGATTTTTTTGCCATAGATTATGATGATGAAATTCTGATCGGCGGCAACCGCTATATTGTGAAAGGATATGCACATGAATCCCGGTTCGGTTTGGAAGATCCAAAGTACTGGGTAAAAAGAGTTGTCGATTCAAAAACAGGAGAACCGAAGATTATCAAATTATCGTTTTTAGAATCCTTTGAAGCCTCCATCGGCGGTGTAAAAATAAAACGATTTCGAAATCCAGATAAAGAGAGAAAAATTTTAGAACTCGTCGAGGGGCACCCGTCTTTTATGCATGGAGAAGGGCACCTAGATGCCAAAGGCAACATTGTGCGGATACTAAATGTCGTCCGCGGTCCCAATTTTTTAAATTACCTCGATCGCTTTAAAATGAATTACGAGGATTATTTTCAAGCCTTTGAAGCGATTCGATTTCTGCACATTAACGGGTTCAAGCATGGAGACATTCGAAATGACCATATCCTGATTGATGGTGATCAGGGAACCTATGTTTGGATTGACTTTGATTATGATTATGAGGCGCTGGAAAATCCGTTCAGTCTGGACATATTTGGTATGGGAAATATTTTAACTTATGCAATTGGGAAAGGTTTCCACACGCTCCAGATGATTATGAGCGAAACACGTCTCTATGGTAATTTGATCGACCGACTTGAAAGGGACGACTTTTCTCTGCTTGAAAAAAGGCGCTTTATTAATTTGCGTAAATTATATCCAATCATTCCGACAGTGCTCAATGATATTCTCATGCATTTCTCACAGGGTGCACATATCTATTATGAACTCGCCGAGGAACTCATTGAAGATTTAAACCGGTGCCTTTATTCCATTTTTGATAGATAGGGGGAAACTTTGAAAAATTCGATGCTTATCGCTATGGATGATTCGCTGAGTTCCAGGTCTGCGGTGGATTTCGTTGCCAGTTTAGCCATATGCCCCGAAGAAGTGGAAATTACGTTGCTGCATGTGTTCAGAAAACCTTCGGCTGCTGAGGAGCTTATGGGTGAAAAATTCATGAAGGAG
>JARRJQ010000539.1:0-3316 GCA_037388985.1 Desulfobacterales bacterium
CCTTCATTATTTGTCTCCATTCAAAAGCAAAAGGCTCACGGTTCAAGGCTCAATGATATTTTTTTCATTATTTTCGTTATTGGCTACCGTGAGCCCTGCGCCTTGCGCCCTGAGCCGCTTTTATATCAAATCGCCGAAAGGCTTTTTCCAGGAAGATTTTAAATCCTTAATCGCAACCGAAACGATGGTTTCTTGATTGAGACCTTCAATTTCAAATTCGGGTTTATCAGTTACCGTTCCGATACACGCACAGGTCGAATTCTTAAACAAGCTTTCAAAAATCTCACGGTTCTGAGGATCAACGGTCACGATAAAACGTCCGGCGGATTCCGAAAACATCACCGTATCGTCGCGATTCAGATCATCGGTCGGGACCCGCTTCAATTCAATCCGCATGCCGAGGTCGCCTCCCATCGCCACCATGGCCAGATGCACTCCCAGACCGCCGCTGTGTATTGCGTGGGCCGAGGCAACCAGTCGCCGCTTGATCGCTTCGCTTAATGCCCGATAGGTTGCTAAAAACTCTTCAATTCGAACCCGGGGTACATTTAGGCCGATCTCTCCCAGATGAGCGTAGTATTCCGAACCACCGAGTTCATTGCGGGTTGTGCCCAATATGTAAACCAGGTCGTCTGAAACCTTGCTGTCCATTGACACGCAGCGGGCGATATCATCGACAATTGAGATTGCCGAAAATTGAAGTGTTTCCAAGGCCGAGACTTTGTGCATTTCTCCGTATCGCCCGGATAGATAGCCATCCACATACATGCTATCTTTGCCCGAAAGCAGCGGTATTTGGCAAGCCTGGCACATATCGCGCAGGGCCCAACATGCACGAACCAGCTGGGCGGCCTTGAATTTGCCATCCGGGTTGTCAATGGGATGGTACTGAATATTGGGCCAACAAAAATTATCCACACCGCCGATGTGATCCAGCTCGGCTCCCACTGCCACCAGCCGCCGGACCGCCGCATCAATGCTGCAGCAGGTCATATGGTAGGCGTCAATGGCGGAATACGCCGGCAGCAAAGCTTGGGCAAACGCCAGACCTTTTGAAGCGTTCAGTACCGGTCGAATAACGCAAGCATCGCTGTTGACATCCCTCTGGGCACCAACCAGCGGTTTGATGACACTGGATCCCTGTACCTCATGATCATACTGCCGGGCAATCCATTCAGTGGAACAGATGTTGGGGCGCGCCAGCAAATCCATGATCAGCGCTTCATAATCATCGGGCACATTGATTACCGGTTCGATCAGTCCGCGTTGTTCGGGCGGGATCCATTCGGCTTCAAATTCCCACTGAGGAAAACCGGATTTCAGCAAAGCCAGATCAATATGCGCACAGGTTTTTCCCTCATAGGAGATGTGGAGTTTACCCGAATTCGTGTATTGCCCGATCACCGTGCTTTCGACGGCATGTTTTTGGGAAAGCCGCATAAATTCGTCAAGATCTACAGGCCGAATGGCCACCGTCATGCGTTCCTGAGATTCAGAAACCCAGATCTCCCATTGGTCAAGGCCCGCGTATTTCAACGGCACTTTTTCAAGCTCAATTTCACAGCCGTTTGAAAATCGTGCCGATTCGCCAACCGACGAAGATAAACCACCTCCCCCGTTGTCGGTGATAAATCGTATCAACCCGCGATCCCGGGCCTCCAGCAAAAAGTCATGCATCTTTTTCTGGGTATAGGGATCCCCTATCTGAACGTGGCCTGCCGGTGTGCTCAGTGAAAAAGTCTCAGAGGCTGCAGTCACGCCATGGATGCCGTCTTTGCCTACCCGACCGCCGCACAGTATCACCAGTTCGCCGGGGGTGGTCCGCTTCTGTTCGGCCGGTTCGCCTTTGATCAACGCGGGCAAGGCCCGACACAATAACCATAGCTGCCCATTATTAGACGCGACCCTTTGCCGGTTCCTAGCGGATCGCGGTAAACACCGACAATGCCGGTTATAGCACCGCCGTATGCTTCCATGTTTGAAGGAGAATTATGAGTTTCACCGGTAATCACATAGTAGTGGTCTTCATCGAACCGCCCGGCTCCCGCGTTGTCCCATAATACAGAGACAACCCATGGCTTTTTCTGCTTAAGCGCCAGTGTCGGGGCCTCGATGCAGGTTTTAAAAAGGTTGTCGACCGTTTCACTGGAACCGGTGGTCAGATCGCGATAATGAAACAGGCCCTGAAAGGTATTATGGTTACAGTGATCGCTGCGCGCCTGGGAGATATATTCCAGCTCCACGTCGGTCGGATCCGCAAGCCCCACCCCGGCGCGGTCCGTCTGCACCTTTTTATCTAAAAAATACGCCCGGATGGTCGGAATATCATTGGGGTTCAGGGCCAGATTGCGTTCAGCGCTGATGTGAATTAGACTTTCATCCCGATCTATCGGTATCGTGCGGACCGTTGGCACATGGTCAAGCCGTACCCGGGGAATAACAAATCCGATTCCGCTTTTCGAATCCCAGTCTTTTGCGGATATGATTTTCCATTGCTGAATGATATCGTTGGCCAGCAGTTCACCGGCGATTTTCTCAAGGTCGCCAGGCAAAAGATCATTGCCCTCAATGCAGTAGCGCTTTGAGGTATAGATAGCTTCATCCTCCGCCAGACGCAGACCCAGCAGGTCTTCGACGGCTTCAACCGCCGTGGCTCCCGGATTGTCACGCACCCCGGGACGGTATCCGACCCATATTGCGTAATCGAAAGCAAGCTGAAGCGGCTCAAACGAAGAAATTTGCGTAACCGGATTTGTAAAGATCTCCGTTCGGATTCGCTCAAGCTGCTCGGGGCTGAAATCTGCATCTATGGTCAGGATGTGAACGGCACGCACGCGCCGCAGTCGGGTGCCAAAGTAATCGAGCGCTTTGCGTCGAATGCCTTCCCCTTCGGCATCTTTCAGGTGATCCTGCAACGCAATTTCTAATCTGGCCGGCATAAGCTTGCTCTCGGAAGTAAATTGGTGTTTGGTTTATTCGTGTTTGGTGTTTGGTATGGTGCCGGTGAAATTGCACCATTTGTCAAGAATGCGAAACCCTAAATACTAAACACCAAACACTAAACACGAATCAACTAAAAATGCCTTTTAAAAACCGGAAAATATCATCTTTATATCTGAATATGTCGTTGTAAAAGACCAGAATGACCAGCAAAAGAATAATAAACAACCCGATTTGCTGGGCAATTTCGCGGACTTTTAAGCTGACCGGATGCCCTTTGATCGCCTCAAGAATAAAGAAAAGCAAATGCCCCCCATCCAGGACGGGTATGGGCAGCAAGTTAATGATTGCCAAGTTGACACTGATCAGGGCGATG
>JARRJQ010000540.1:0-1862 GCA_037388985.1 Desulfobacterales bacterium
CCATCTTCAATTTCATGGTCTTAAAGGGCGTGGTGGTCCATTGGACCCTGATTGGCGCGGAGTTGATCGGCATTTTCATTGGCTCCATGATCGGACCGAGGACCGGCAAGTACATACCTGCCAACGTGTTAAAGGGGATATTCATCGTTTTGGCCCTGTACATCGGCTTAAGATACACCCTGCGAGGCTTTTTCGGCATTCATATGCTTTAATAAAGTCTTCGGGCGTTCTGCGTGTGTTCGGGGCCGGAAATCTATTTACGTTCGGCCCCGAACAACCGCAGGTTGACCTCGCCTCTGTTGAAATGACAGGCAAAATCGCTCTTTTCCAGAATTAAAAACACTGGGGCGAAAAAGGGCAACAACTTTGAGCAAATGATATTCTCATGGATATGAACGGCCTTTTTGATACGTTTGCCTTGCAGGCCGACAGCTTTCTGATCACTTTTTACAGAATCACGGGTTATAGCCTCATCGATTATTTCATCGGAACCATGACCCTTTCGTTTCTTTGCATTGTCATCGGCGAGCTGAGCATTTCCCTGGCCATTCGGTTCAACAGGCGTTATTTGGATGCCATGTCCAAGGAGATGGGGGAAAAGGAAATGCTTTCGATCGCGGCTCACCGCGCCGGGGACAAAGCCGGTTACAAGGCTTTAAACAAGGAGGCGACCGACGCCTGGGGGAAGCACTTTTTTACCATGATAGCCTATTCCGCCGGGATCTTGTGGCCCATACCATTTGCACTGGGCTGGATGCAGACGCGATTTTCCGGTGTGCAGTTTGACCTGGCATTTCCGCTGTCGCTGATTTTCGGAAACTCGGTAGGATATATCTTCACCTTCATTCCAATATACATCCTTTGCCGTATTTTGTTTAAATACATGCGTCCGTATCTGCCGTATTTTAAAGGAGTCCAGAAACAGCTCGACCAGTATGATACCGGCAGTCCCCGCTAAGCATCCGTTTACCGGATGAGGGCGCTGCAATTGCCCGGGTGCAATCTTTTCCCGTGCTTGTTGAGAACACGGATCAGTGGCATTTCATCGCTTTTCCGCCGGTGGCTTTCTGCAGTCTCGCCGTATATCGACCCCACCAGCTTTTCGGCTTTGCGCATTCCGAATCGATAAACTTATGGGGATTTTTCACGAAAGCCTTGCGACAGCCTTCAGCACAGAAATAATAGTGGTGCCCTTCGACGGTGGCCGTTATGTTTGTTGTCTCGGGATTTACCGACATTCCGCAGACCGGATCGACGGCAGATTTTAACGATTCTGTCGACTCCATCTTTAGACTCCAATTCGTTTTTCTTTTGTTTTCAATATGGTCAAAGATGTCGCTTTGTTAATAAACGGCATCAAGGACCCTACCTAAAAGTGGCTTCAAAATTTCATATCAGGTTCAAGGGCAAGGCGTCCTGCGGATTGAAAACGGAGCGTACACGCCAGTACGTGAGTATTTCAATTCGCGGGACAACGCAGCCATTGGGCCTTAGATGAGGTTTTGAAACCATCTTTTAACATAACGCTTTATGGGGCGCTCGCAAGCTGGTCTGCGATTGCAGGCGGCGACCGGGTGGCAGCAGCTTTGTGACCGGATCAGCTTGAAGTGGATATTTTTTACACAATTTGGACGCTTTTGCAGATAAAAATGGTTATTTTATAACCATATGGCGAAACAGTAACCTGCGAAAACCTGAACTAATTATGGGCCTCGCCACCTCACACCTTCAGAATATTGATTAAAATAGGTTGGTTAAATGATTTCTATTTCCGGCATCGGAATCTGGCACAGTGCTTGCTCATTTACCTTACCAAGAGCAATAACAGTGATTATTATTTCTTCATTACTGGACCGAAAAAA
>JARRJQ010000541.1:0-4089 GCA_037388985.1 Desulfobacterales bacterium
GAATTTGGGTCAATGTGGCCTCGTGATCCGACAGCAGGGTCACATTCTCTTGCGGAATATGGGTGTATTTCACCAGATAATCGTAAAATAGCCTGGCATCGTTTACGGCATATTTCAACTGGCGAATGTGGGGATAGGTGTTAATGCCGATAACCACCCCCCACATGTCGCTTCTTTTCGGCTCGTAATGAACAAAGACAACTTTTTCAGCGCTGAGCGAATCCGTATCGGTGGCCCTTACGGTGATCTTGTTTGTGCCCTTTTGAAGCGCGATCCGTTGTTTGAAATCAAGGCGCTTTAAATGTCCCTTTTCTGTTGGTCTGATTCCGCGAACGGCGCTTTCCTCTAACACTTTATCATTTACCAGAAATTCCAGGCCGGATAAACCGAGATCATCTTCAACCACGCCCTGAAGATAGATGGTATTGAATTCGACCTGGCTTTCATTGTCGGGTGAGACAATTAAAATAAAAGGCGGCGCTTTGGCCCCGTGCTGTAAGCGCGTGATCAGTTCTTTTTCGCTTTTCTCCTTTTCGGCCAGCTCCCGGGTCAGCAGGCTTGATTTTTCCCTTTCATTTTCCAGTTGCCTTTTCATCTCTTCGAATTGAGCCAGATTTTCGGTGAGTTTGGCCAGCTTTGATTCAAGCAGAGCAATCTTTTCCTGTTTTTCTAAGTCAGTATGGGTCGGCGCAGTTTGCTGATCCACTTTTTTACCGTTTGGCATTTGGGCCATTTGGCCTTTTTCTGGCAGCGGCTTTTCCGCCAATTGTCCTAATTCCAGTTTTATTTCATCTATTTGGCGAGATGTCTTTATTTCAGCCAGATGGATTTCTTTATATCTATTGGCATCAGACAGGGCATTGGCAATCTGGAGATTTTCCGGAGCGCTTTCTGCTACTGTTTTAAGAAAATCAACGATCTCCGGCCAGTCTTTTTTCTGCCAAACAATAATATCAACGCCGATACTGTATTTTTTATTGCGCTGATAACTGCCGATTTTTAAATTTCCCGATACGGGTGCGGTAGAGTAGTAATCGGTATAAATATATTCCTGCTCAACCTTAATCGCCATCACCCTTGGCCAGATGGATCTCCGTATCGATCAAATTGGTTTCCCACGGCGCAATCGACATATGTTTGTATTGCCTGACAACGGGAGGCAGATTTTCCGGCATTCGGATGGCAGACGAAGGAGCGCATCCATTGGTGAACAGGTTTAAAATTGAAAAGAATAAAACACAAATGCGGTAAAGGGGCAAAAGACCTTTTTGCATGGAGACCTCCCTGGATGGAGGTTGAATAAAGGGAACCCAGCTCCAACAAAATCATATAAAGTAGAATTGAGTCAAGCTAAATAAGCGTTCAAAATCGATGATGATGTCCCTGAACCCTGCATCTTAAATCTTGAGCTTCCGAACCTGTAAACTCTTGCATTCGCAGCACGCATACGGCATTTTTGACCTAGCCGGCGCCGGCAATTTTAGCGGCGCAGTGATTAACATCTTTGATTTACAAAAAAATGTGAAAAGAGTACAGTAAGCTGAATATTTAAAGGTATCCTGCTTTTTTTAAAAACGATTGCCCGCTTCAAAAGGAATGTTTGCGATGTGGAAAAAGCGAAAAAACAATTTTACCTTCAGAAAACTCAGCCAATCGGACGGCGATAAAAACGAGTATTTGCTCATTAACCGGGATGAGGCGGCCACCATCGATGTTGCGGCAAACAGTGATGAGGTTCTTGAGATCCTGCAGCGGGAGAAGCTCAGCCTTAAATACCTGCTCGTCTCCCATGCGCATCGATCGCACCTGACGGCCCTGCCGAAATTAAAGACAGCGGTCGGCGGTACATTTTGTCTTTGCAAGGATGATTACGATTTACTCCGAACCTCGGGTGTTCAGATCGAGCCGGATATGTTTGTAAAGGACAATGCCAAATTGATACTGGGAGACGGGGTCATTCGGGTTTTACATACGCCGGGCCATACAAGGGGTTCGCTGTGTTTCTACGTAAAAGACGCAGACATCCTGTTTAGCGGAAGAACATTGGAAAAAGACGGCTATGGCACGATCTGGGGACCGATCAGTATGTCGCACATGCTGATCAGTCTGAAACGGCTCAACGGCGCCATCGCTTCAGCAGCTGTTTATCCGGGCCGCGGTGAGAGCACCACGATGCGCAAAGAGGCCTGGTTGAACTGTCTGCGGTCGCATTGAACCGCTGCGGCCGTCATTTCCTTAGATAGAAGTGGTTCCAAAACCTCAGATCGCATCCCGAAAATTGAAAACGGAGCGTACACCTCAGTACGTGAGTATTTCAATCCGCGGGGCAACACAGCTATCGGACATTAGATGGGATTTTGAAACCACTTCTAGACCGTCTCTGCCGACGTGGCTCCGCCTGCAGGCAGATAAAAACGCTCCGCATAGTCCCGGACCATACGGTCAGCGTTGAAACGCCACCCAAGACTTTGTATGGATTGTTTGACCCGCTTTAGCCATTGGTGGGGTAGCCCGTTTGGCTCACGCTCATAGTAAAGCGGGATCACTTCCTTTTCCAAAACCTCATAAAGAAAATCGGCATCTCTTTGGTATTGAACATTTGGATCGTTGTGCATCCCGCCATGGCCGATGGCAAAACCGTTTCTGCCATTATAAGCCTCATTCCACCACCCATCGAGAATGGAAAGATTCAAGCCTCCGTTGAGAACCACTTTTTGCCCGCTGGTGCCGCAGGCTTCCAGCGGCCGCCGGGGCGTATTGAGCCAGACATCCACACCCTGCACCAGGTGGCGGGCCACATTATAATCATAATCTTCGACAAAAATAATTCTTCTTTTGAGCACCGGGTTGGTGGTGTGCTGAATGATTCGCTGCAAAATCTTTTTGCCTTCGTTGTCATGTGGATGGGCTTTCCCGGCAAAAATAATCTGAATCGGTCGCTTCGCGTCGGTTACCAGTTTGATCAATCTTTCAGGCCGGGACAAAATGAGATCTCCCTGTTTATAGGTGGCCAATCGCCGGGCCGAACCGATGGTCAGAATATCCGGATCCAGAATATGATCGATCTGCTGAATTGTTTCCTGATCACCCAACCGTTGGGCCTGCATTTGCAGCCGCCGCCGCACAAAATGGATCAGACGCATATTTAAGATCTGGTGGTTCTCCCACAGTTCCCCATCATCGATCTCCGACACCTTTTCCCATATATCCGGATGGATCATGCGCGTTGACCAGTTGTATGCCAGCCGCGTTGCAAACAGCGTGTTCATTTGAGGCGCGAGCCAGGAGAGCGCATGGACACCGTTAGTGATGTGGCCGATCGGAATTTCGCCCTCGGGACGATTCGGCCAAAGAACCTCCCACATGCGCCGACTGACATCGGCATGGATCGCCGAGACCGCATTGGCATGCCGCGAATTTTTCAGAGCCAGAACGGTCATACAAAACGGTTCATTCGTGTCGTTTGGATTCACTCGGCCCAGCGCCATGAATGCGTCATGCGAGAGACCTAATTTTTCGCGGAAAACGCCCAGATGCTCTTCGACCAGATCCGGCGCGAATCGGTCGTGACCGGCCGGCACAGGTGTATGCGTGGTAAAAACGGTGTAAAGCGACACACGCCGGCGGGCGCGGTCAAACGGAATAGCGTCATCCTGCATGATTCGCCGGATCTCCTCAAAAATGGCAAACGCACTGTGACCTTCGTTTAGATGCAATACGCCTGGAAATATGTTGAGCGCCTGCAGTGTGCGTGCTCCGCCGATACCCAATAACAACTCCTGACGAATGCGCGTGCGATTGTTTCCGCCGTAAAGGCGGGAGGTCAGCATGCGATCTTCATCTGTATTTCCCTCCACATTTGAGTCGAGCAGAAACAGTTGCACCCGGCCGACCTGCAGCTGCCAGACTCTGGCCAAAAGGACCCCGTTGCGTGTATCGACCCGGATGGTCAATGGTTGGCCGTCGGGCTGATTCAACGGCGCAAACGGCAACTGTTTGATATCGAGATCAACGTATTCTTCTTCCTGCCAGCCTTCTTTGGTCAGGCGCTGCATGAAATACCCCTGATGATATAAAAGACCGATTCCG
>JARRJQ010000542.1:0-1856 GCA_037388985.1 Desulfobacterales bacterium
CTTGTCGTTTTTCGCCATGCCTGCCCAGTTAAATTTCTCGTCAGAGAATAGCGAAGCGAATTTAACCGGGGAGCGGGCATAGGATCATTTTAACTCAAATCTAAAAATAGAACGGACGTTATATATTAAAGAAGAAAAAGGATATACTTCCCCGTATAGCATATACAGAAAAAATTATCGCCTTGAAAAGAGACAACCTCCTGTTAGGATGAAGAAGTCTTTTGCCACAAAAACACTTCACACCAAAGGAGGTTGCCATGAATGAAGACTACGCTAACAGATTGAGATGGTTTCGTCAATTCAAAGAACAAATCAATGCTTCAGCAAACACACTGATTGTCGGAGTTGATATCGGCAAGGATAAGCATCACGCATTTTTGGGCACCCCGGCGGGCCGTACGATCCATCGTCGCCTGATCTTTGAAAATTCAATTGAGGGTTTTGGCCAGCTGCTGTTTTACATCAAGCGGTATCTGTCTGATGAGCAGTTGGCGGAAGTAGCCATCGGCGTTGAGCCCACCAGTGTGTACCACAAGCCGTTGGCCGAGTATCTGATTAGCGCAGGCTATGCTGTGGTATACGTGACCAATTCGGCGATCAAGAAAAACAGGGCGATTTTAGATGGTCGCTGGGACAAAAACGACACCAAGGACAGCGCCAATGTGGCGGATCTGGTCTCGCGGGGCCGGTGTCATTTTTATGATCTGCCCGATATTAACCTTCGCGATATTAGAAATCTGCTGTCGCTGCGCAAGCGGCTCAAAAAGTTGGAGCACCGGTTGATCACCCGGATCCGCAACAACCTGGTGGCGCAGTACTTTCCCGAGCTGGATCGGGCCTGGTATCGTTGCCAGCAGGAAAACCTGGCGATTGTGCGCTTTTGTTTATCTCCGCAGAAAATAGCCCAGAGAAGCTTTGATGATTTTTGCCGGATGGTGACCCGCCGGCGACGGGGTATTGGCCAGTATCAGCGGCTACGGCATATCCATGAGGTGGCCGAAGACTCCATCGGCTGCCAGGCGGGTTCATCGGTGGCTTTTGAAGCGCAGCTTTTGGTTGAGAACTTGCAGCGAGCCCGTGAGCAGATCGCAGAAGTTGAAGAGCAGCTGTATTTGATCTGTGGAAGCTATAAGGAATATGAGCTGTTGCAAACCATCCCCGGTTTTGGTCCTTATGTCTCGGCGGTGGTGTTAGCTGCGATCGGATATGCGCATCGCTTTGAAAATACCCGGCAGCTGTTGCGTCTGGCGGGTCTGGATTTAAACGCCAGCCGCAGCGGCAAGAAAAGTCAAACCGCGGTGCCGGTAATCTCCAAGGCGGGCAAAGCAGATTTGCGTTATGCCCTGTACCAGGCGGCCCGGGTGGCCACCAGCCTGACGGCGGAGTTTAAAGCCTACTTTGAGCGTCTGCTCAAAGGCCGGGAGAAAGAAAAAGGTATCAAGACCAAAATGCGGGTGAAAGTATCTGCCAAGATGCTGGTGATTGCCTGGACGTTGCTAAAAACCATGCAGCCTTACAAAGCCGGTTTGCTTGCAATCGATGAGCCCGTTCAACCCCGTGGAAGGTAAAAACTTCGGGCGAGACAATCAGGGGCTATTATAACCACTTTTGATCGACGGGAGAGCCCGTGAACGGACGTGGAGGCTTATTTGACCTCGATGGGGACAATGCCGGGCCTCTCGCTAAACCTGACAGTCTGGATAAGGGATGATGGGCGGGTTCATCGATGAGCCACACCGCATAAACGTAACGATCAGACGGCAAGGTTGAATCCGGCGGGAGAAGTCGATCATATCAGCAGGAGAAGTTTGCTTTTTTTACCAGGTGAAATTATATCTTCCTAAAATTAAAGAAAA
>JARRJQ010000543.1:0-3284 GCA_037388985.1 Desulfobacterales bacterium
GAGAAAAAGCGCGTTAGAGCATGTGGTCTTTGTGTATGTGATCGAAAGAGAGCGGGTGGCCATGCGCAGAGGCAAAGGCTACCAGAAAGATGAAGAGATCCGGCTGAGGGAAACGGCCAATATCCGCTTTATTGATTGGGCCGGAGGTCTTTTTGAACAGGGGATGGAGGTTGGTTGTTATATTGTGGTAGGGGGCGTGGTGCCTGAGGTCATCAAAGCCGCTCAGAAGGAGGATGCCGATCTGATCGTCATCGGGCGCTCGCACAAGGGTGTTTTGGAGCATTTGTATTCGGGTTCGGATGTGACTGAACTGCTGCGCCGGGCATGGACCCCCGTGCTGGTCTATAAACACCTGTCGGAAACCGCCATTTCGGTGGAAGAACCATTCGAGCGACCCCTGGTGGCCATTGACTGGTCACCGAGCAGCCTGCGGGCTGTCGAATATATAAAAATGTTAAAAAACGTCGTGCAGGAAGTCAATCTGGTGCATGTCGCCCTTGAAAAAGATTTAAAGGACCCTTCGGCCATGGGCATCCAAAAAATTCGTAAAGAAGCGCGCAATAAACTTGAACAAATCTGTGAAAGTTTTAAAGCTGCAGGAATAAAAGCCGAGGAGCATGTTTATATCGGCGATCCGAACGAGGAAATTGAAAAGGCCGCCAGAGACTGTCAGGCAACCCTGATTGTTCTGGGCTCTTCCTCAAAAACAGCATGGGTTGAACGCTGGCTCGGCAGCACTCCCCGTGAAATTGCTGAAGAGTCTATCTATCCAACTTTAATTGTTCCCCCTGAAAAAGGGGAAGAATAGCTCCAATAGTCAAAACCAACACATTAACAATTATTATATAATTTGTAATGAAACTATCCTACAAACAGCAGGTTGCATTATTCGGTTGATCGGTTAACCAGTTGAGCCGGTTAAAAAGGATTAACATCTATTTTTTCCGGGCTAACGGGACAACAGGAAACGGGCTTAACCCTTATTAAAGGAGGATACATGGCCGTCATCACCATTTCCAGGCAGTTCGGCGCGGGTGGCAAAACCTTGGGAAAAATGATCGCCGATGAACTGGGTTGTACATTTGCCGACAGCGAGATCATCACAAGGGTTGCGGCAATGGCCAATGTTTCAACCCACTGGGTTGAAACGGTGGAAAATGAAGCCGGGGGCAAGCTCTCCAGGTTTATCACCCGTATGGTTTCCAAACCGCTGGTCGACCGAATCCTGAAAGATGAGCGCGGCTATATTGACGAAGAAATATATCTGGACTACCTGGTCTTGATTATTGCACAAATTGCCGATGAAGGCGATGCGGTCATTTTGGGAAGGGGAAGCCAGTACATCCTAAACGACCATCCGGATGCCTATCATATTCTGATGATTGATGAGTTCGAAAACCGGGTGCGTTTCATGAAAGAGCACTATGACCTTTCGGATAGTCGGGCAATGCGGGTGGTAAAGAGTGAGGACAAACGACGCAAAGCGCTTTTCCAAAAATTGGGCAAAACCGATTATGACGATCCTTTCCTTTAATAAGGGTTAAGCCCGTTTCCTGTTGTCCCGTTAGCCCGGAAAAAGTAGATGTTAATCCTTTTTAACCGGCTCAACTGGTTAACCGATCAACCGAATAATTGGGATGCTTTTCCCCTGAAAACGTAGTAGCAGTAGCCGGCGTAAGCTAAAATCACCGGCAGCATGATGACGGTGCCGACCAGCAGCAACGATTGTGATTCCGGCGCAGCTGCCGCCTGGCGGAAGGTAATCTCGAAGGGAACGATATACGGCCAGGCGCTGATCGTGATGCCGAGATAACCCGTCAGAAATACGCCGAAGCTCAGTAAAAAGGGGCGTAATTCTCTGCCTTCGTGCAGATCCCGCCAGATGACCACCAGCATGACCAGGCTGGCAACCGGGATGGGCAAAAGGAAAAAGAAGTTCGGCAGACTAAACCACAGTGTTCGAATTTCGGCATTCATGATCGGCATGCTGATGCTGACGATTGCCAGAAAAACAGCCACGTAACCGATCACATAAGAAGCGCACTTACGAGCCCAGTTCTGGGTTTCCCCGTCGGTTTTCATCACCAGCCAGGTAGCCCCCAGCAGAGCGTAACCGAATACGACGGCCACCCCGGTCATCACACTGTAAGCATCCAGCCAGTCGAATGCGCCGCCAGCATAGCTGCGGCCTTCGACTTTAATTCCCTGCACGATGGCACCGATGATCACCCCCTGCATGAAGGCCGCCACCAATGAGCCGAAGTGAAACGCTTCATCCCAGATGCGACGCGATTTGCCGGCGGCTTTGAAGCGGAATTCAAAGGCGACTCCCCGAAAGATCAGGCCCAGCAGCATAATGATCACCGGGATGTACAGGGCGGGCATGATGACCGCATAGGCCAGCGGAAAGGCGGCAAACAGGCCACCGCCGCCCAACACCAGCCAGGTTTCATTACCGTCCCAGAACGGAGCAATCGAATTCATCATGCGGTCCCGACAGCGGTCCGTCGGTGCAAAGGGAAACAGAACGCCCACCCCCAGGTCAAAACCATCCAAAAGAACATAGAAGAAAACCGCTGTGGCAATGAGACCGTACCAGATCAGCGGCAGATCGACAAAGCTTTCAAAGCTAAACATGTTGTTCTCCCTTTTTGCCGGAAAATCTCGTAACAATCGGCGGCTTTTCGACGCCGTGATCACCGTAAGCGGCTTCCGTCTCTTCGGGACCCTTGCCGATCAGCCTTAAAATGTAGTAACTGCCGGCGCCGAATACGAAAACATAAACGATGATAAAGGCAGCCAGGGATATGGCGACCGATGTCCCCATAACCGGAGACGTGGCATCTTGCGTTCGCAGCAGTCCATGGGCAATCCAGGGCTGGCGGCCGACTTCGGTCACAAGCCATCCGGCCAACACAGTAATAAATCCGGCAGGCGTCAGAGCCATGCACCAGTACTGAAACCAGCGGGTGTCGAACAACCGTTTTTTCAAATAAAGCACAATCGCCATCACACCGGTTGTGATCATCAATATGCCAAGGCCCACCATCAACCGAAAGGCCCAGAATATCCAAGCCGCGTGCGGGCGTTGGTCCGCAGGCCATGCTTTAAGTCCTTTGACTTCGCCGTCCAGGTTGTGGGTGAGAATAAGGCTCGACAGCTTGGGAATTTCGATGGCGTACCTTGTAACCTGTTCTTGCTGATCCGGCCAGCCGAAAAGCACCAGAGGTGCTCCGCGCCGGGTTTCCCAGAGACCTTCTATGGCAGCCACCTTGGCGGGCTGA
>JARRJQ010000544.1:0-1830 GCA_037388985.1 Desulfobacterales bacterium
AAAATACTATATGAACACCCAATACGGCTTTTGCCGAGGCAACGAACCGATCCGCTACATCAAGCAGATTTTGATTTACTACGATGTGTTAAAGCGCCAGGGGTTTGAATACAAAACAGCGCAGGCATAGCCGAGGTTGGACCTGTTAGCCCCTTGCACCGGTTGCCCGTCAAACCTTTGAATCCTAAAATGATAAACCGGCAAACGGGTTAACCGGCTACCCGCGAAGCCTTATTATAAGAAGTGGCTTCAAAGCCTCAGATCATGTTCGAGAGTAAGGCGTCCCGCAGATTGAAAACGGAGCGTGTTAGTACGTGCGTATTTCAATTTGCGGGACAACGCAGCTATCGGACATCAGATGAGGTTTTGAAGCCACTTCTATTACATCGCATTTAAACCCACAAACGGATTATACTGCTTCTCCCGGCCGATGGTGGTTTCCGGTCCGTGCCCCGTATGCACTTGGACTTCATCCCCCAGAATAAACAACTTGTCTTGGATGCTTGACTTCAGGGTTCCAAAATCCCCTCCAGGAAAATCGGTTCGTCCAATTGATCCTGCAAATAATGTATCACCGACAAAAACATGACCATCGGCGTAAAAAGAGACACCACCCGGCGTATGCCCCGGGGTGTGAATCACTTTCAAGGTAATTTTCCCAAAGGTGATCGAATCACCTTCATCGATGGTGTGATCAGGAGGTGGAGAGTCTTGTGCGGTCAGACCCCAGTTCGCTGCACTGGCAGATATTTGTTGCAGCATGGGCGCATCCAGGGCATGGATTAAAATCGGCGCACTGGTGGCCGCATATACCCCTTTATTCGCACTGACATGATCAAAATGACCATGGGTGTTTAAGATGTTTTTAACTGTCAAATTTGAATCGGCCACGGACTGAAGAATTTTATCAGCCTCATCGCCCGGATCGATAACCACGGCTTCCAATGTTTCCTGGCAACCGACAATAAAACAATTGGCCATAATCGGACCTACAGGTAACGCTTTGATGATCATCGAATCAGCCTCCAGTGTCTATTGAATGCGGAAGTTGGAATTTAGCATTTTATTATTAGACGTTTAAGCTTCCTATAATCCAGTCTGCGATATTCGAAATGCATAACCCACATTATTAAGGGGCATTTTCCTCCGTTTCAATTGGTTTCTCTACCTTTACCTCTCCTTTTTCGATGGCAATCCGGATGCGGTCAATAATGCCGTTGATAAACGCTCCTGATTCTTCAGTGCCGAATTTTTTGCCAACATCAATGGCTTCATTAATCGAAACTTTTGGCGGAATATCGTGGCAAAAAAGCATTTCAAATACCGCAATGCGTATGACGTTACGGTCAACACAGGCCATTCGCTTGATTCTCCAATTTTTGGAAAATCGCTCGATGAGTTCGTCGATTTGCGGCTGGCCCTCCAAAACACCATTCACCAGTTTCATAAAAAACGGCCGCGCCTTTTGGGGTGGGATAAAATTTTCACAGAAGCGTTGCAGCATCTGAGGAGAGGCATTGCGATTGACATCCATATAGAAAAGCGCCTGCATCGCCAATTCACGCGCTCTGCGACGAATCCCCATGACTCAAACTAGCCCACAACTTCAAGCAGATTCGCCATTTCAACGGCAGACATGGCGGCACTCCAGCCTTTATTGCCGGCTTTGGCACCGGCGCGCTCAATGGCCTGCTCGATGGTATCGGTGGTAAGCACGCCAAAGATAATCGGCACTTCCGATTCCAGGCTAACCTGGGCAATGCCTTTGGACACCTCGGCACTGATAAAATCAAAATGCGGAGTTGCACCGCGGATGACAGCCCCCAGACA
>JARRJQ010000545.1:0-2611 GCA_037388985.1 Desulfobacterales bacterium
ATTTAGGAATCGGCGATCCACTCGCTTACCTATTGCCGCAAAGGACGCGTATAATTGGTTAAGCTCTTTGCGTCGCTCATCTTCGGCTATTTTACTCTCGATGACGGCTGCTAAATCGGATCTTCCTTTCTTGATTAAAAGAGGAGGCAATTCTTCGTAAAAGCAAACTGTGGTTACATAAATTTTTATGACTGACGCCACTAACTCCGCAGTAAGGTCCTGTCGAGGAAAAGCTTTTGTCTTTTCAAGAACCCCCAAAGCAAAAAAAGCAAGCATGGCCGAGATACATTTCCAACATCTTCCACAGTTCAGAAAGTTATTCTGGTAAATTTCACTTCTGTTGCAAGTCCTGATATTCTGAAGGCCCAAGTCCCATTCAGCCACAAGTTTGATTTTGTCAAGTCTTGACAATTGAATTGCATCATGGCGAATGATCAAGTCACTACTGCAGTAATTTATATCCAGCAGTGGATGGGAGCCATCGCGCTGCATGTGTGGAATATTATAAGTTGAAGAAATCGATACAACGCTAAAGCGTTGAGAAAAAAGGTGCGCAATAGATGAATAGACTGAATCTTGAAATTGGTGTTGCCAGAACATCCAATCATCGTCTAAATATCTGATATTCGTATAAACCGGGATAAGTGTCAATCCAACTTCCTTTGAAAACTTTGATAAATGATTTTTAACATGCATAAATTTATTTATGTCATCAGTTTCAAGGCCAAACACAAGCAACCCGTCTTTGATCGACCAGGGATGCTCTAATGGAAAAAGAAGTCGATTCTTGCGAAATGATGCCAGTGAGTCAATGCCACCCGAAAAAAGATTCTCTTTTCGCCATTCCACATTGCCGGCATTATACCAGCTACTAAAAAGGCGTTGGGATTAATCGTTAAATCTTGCTCAAATTCCTTATCGGTCTCAAAATAAAGCTCGTGAACCGGTCGCTCAGAATCTTCCCAAATGACCGTAGCCGCAACCCGTTTTCTATCTCCATTTCTTTCAGCTCTTAAGTTCTCGATTCTCATCTGTTTCTCCGTATTTTTTAGATTAAGATGGTCTTCGGCACTGAGAAGCCATTGAATACGGATGCATATGAAGTGGTATAGGCACCACCCGCTATAATAATCAGACGACCGCCGACTTCAGGTTCCGGTAATTCTACTGCTCGATCCATGACGTCGAAGCTGTCACAGGTCGGACCGGCTACCGTCCATTTTTTTACAGCATTATTGCTTTCAACGATATATGTGTATTTAATTCCTCCAACGCTTTCCATCAAACCACTGAAGACCCCCAAGTCAATATACAGCCAGTTTTCATCACCTCTTTCGGCTTTTCCGATGACTGTGGACACAAAGATACCGGCATCACCGACGATGGCTCTTCCGGGCTCGATAAATATTTCTATGTCTTTAGGAAAGTTTTCGTTTAATATCCGATTCACTCTTTTTTCTATTGTAGGGATATCGACCACATATTTTGTATAATTGATTGGATAGCCACCTCCGATATTGATCAGCTTCAGCTTAAAACCGTTGCTTGCGGCCATATCCCATAACAGTTTTACTTTGCTAAGCGCACTATCCCAACTATCTATATTCGTACACTGGGAGCCCACATGAAAGGTTATGCCGGCCGGATCCAGACCTTTTCCCCTGGCCATGAGCAGCAGCTTGTATGCCGATTCAATTTCCACTCCAAATTTCTTACTCAAAGGCCACTCACTGCCTTCATTTGGAACCGAAAGCCGAACATATACATACGAACTTGGCGCGTATTGGGCGAGCTTTCTGATCTCAGCGTCCGAGTCGAACGCAAAATACCTCACCCCATACCTAAAAGCGCGTTCAATAAACCGGGGAGTTTTCACAGTATTGCTCGTTATAATCCGCTCGGGCACAATTCCCATTGACATCAGCATATCCAATTCGCCCTCCGAGGCCACTTCAAAGCCGATTCCACATGCTTCTAATATTTCAACCAATTGCCTATCCGGATTGGCTTTGACCGCATAAAATGCATGTGAATTATCCACGAGCTTGCCGATAAGAGAAGCTTTAGCCGTTATTATCTCCTTGTCCATCAGTAAATACGGTGGTAATTCTCCGGTGTTGGACAAAAAGTTTAATACCTTAGTCCATGTGCTTTGATTAATAAATTCGGGCAAAGTGATCATGCTTTACCTCCGGTTTTTTCGTTTTATGGATTTAGATTCATCCATTTATCAGTAAACGATGCCGGATAGCCGCTTCTTCGCAAAAGATTTTATACTCGAAGTAAAACTTGTTTTGTTATTTTTATGCGGATTTACAGGGACACCGAGAACTTCCGGCCATAACTCACGTTTGAGTTCTTTATATAATTGATATTTAGGCGGCCACATATATTCCTGTTTTACTGACCACATGGATTTTATCAAATTTCTGCAATTAAATGGAGTGAAGATATCTTTCCATGCAATATCGAACTCTAATTGGCACATTGCCAGCCAGTTCCCATCGTCTAGTTCCCATTCGAAAAGACGCAAAATATTCAGGTTGTATAGCTCACCTATTTGTGACAACCAATGATTATAGTGATTCAGTGCAAATTTATCCTCTCCCAT
>JARRJQ010000546.1:0-2236 GCA_037388985.1 Desulfobacterales bacterium
AGTTGATTTTATTTAAATTTTTCAAGTTATTTTTTGTTACGTTTGGAAACGTTTGGAAATATTTGACCTTGACGGGCACAATTTGGTCCCTCCAGATCTCCCTTTTTACCCTCCCCTTCACAAAAATCATAAGGGATTTCATCTTGAGTTTGATAAGCAATCTTGCTATGACACCTTTCTTTTAAATATTGTTTTATCTTTTAGTGGATCCACTACATTTCAACTAAAAGGTCTCTTCAACCTATTTTTATATTAAATTCAAAAAATTAAACAATTTTCTCGGTTCGCATCTCCAATTCAGAAATCGAGTTTTAAGTAAAAGTAAACCCTGAGAAAGTCGTTAAAATGCAAAACCGAACGGTATTGATCATCGGCGGCGGCATCACCGGATTGGCTGCAGCTGAAAACCTTGCTGATACAGGCATTGGCGCCTTGATTGTCGAAAAAAAGCCTCACTTGGGCGGTTATGCCGCCCAGTACGCATGCAAGGCCACCAGCGCATGTGTCAAATGCGGTGCGTGTCTGGTCGATCAAAAAATACAGCAGGTCATCGAAAACCCTAATATCGAAATCATGACCGGAAGCAAGGTTGGCAGAATCGCGCGCGATGAAAATTTCACGGCTGAAATCGAACAGATCAAAAACGGCACTTACGAACGGCTTTCCCGTCAGGTCGATGCCGTTATCGTAGCCACCGGTTTCAAGCCATTTGATCCCCGGAGCAAACCGTATGGATATGAAGCGTTTTCTAACGTCATTACCAATCTGGAACTAGAATGCATGCTGCGGCAAAGCAGCGTTGCACTGCGTCCCTCTGACAACCAACCGCCCGATCGTATGGCCTTTTTTCAGTGTGTCGGCAGCCGGGATGCCAAACTCGGACATCTGTGGTGTTCACGGATTTGCTGCGCTTCGGCGCTGCGTCTGTCACGGTTAATAAAAATGCGCCGCCCGGAAACCGAAATTTCTTTTTACTACATCGACATTCAGACTTTCGGAAAGGAATTCGAGCCATTCTATCAGACCGTCAAATCCGAACTCCGATTGATTCGTGAGATTCCGGGAGACATTTATCCGGCTGAAAACGACGGTCTTAAAGTCACCTATTACGATGCTGCAAAGAAACAGATGCATGATGAATTTTTCGACCTTGTCGTATTGTCAGTGGGTATCACACCGTCTGAGGACAATCGGAGCATGGCAAATCTTTTGCAACTGGAGATCGGAGACGAGGGCTTTTTGAAGTCCCTCGATGAGACCACGGCCGCAGCGCCAAAAGGGGTGTTTGCAGCCGGAACCGCCTGCGGCCCCATGAGCATTGCCGATTCGATTGCCAGTGCCGGCCAAGCCGCCCTGGCGGCGGCGACGTATGTGCGATCCCGTTGACCGCTGAAAACCGGAAACATGTTTAAAGAAAAATCTTAGAGGGAGAATTATCTTGTCATCCAAAACCTTGGTCCTCGGAAACGGCCCATGTGCCTTGCAGACGGCAAAGCTACTGGCAAATCAGGGCTTGGGGGTCATGGTTGCCAATCGTGAACAATCATTGGCTTGCCCGGAAGAACTCGTGCAGGCCGTTTCCAACAATCCTGCCGTCGAATTGCTGATGGGGTATCGTCTTGAGACTCTGACACGCCAAGTCGGGCAGTTTGAGGCCTGCTTGGTCAAAAGCGGCGCGCCGGAACGTCGCCTTGTGTCCAGTATCGTGGTTGCTGAAGAAAATAACCGGGTCTCCAATGCTGCTTTGTACGGACTTCAATCCAACGCCAGGACGCTGGAGGTCAATGGAGTAGACTATTGCCTGACGCCGGATTTGTTCGTGGTAGACGAAACCGTGATTCCATCCGGCTACCTGAGCGAGCTGGCCAGGGTAATGCAGCTTGATACCGATCAGCTGGGCTTTGTCCAGACCGAGAACGTGCACCGTCTGACCGTATCGACTAACTGCCGGGGTATCTTTGCGGTAGGTCCCTCCCGGGCGGTAATGTCTGCCGCCGATGCAGCCGTTGATGCCGCCAACGCCGTCGAGGCGGTCATTAGACTACAAAGCGGTGCCCCTGACATTCCATCTTACAGGGCCGAAATCGATACAGGCCAGTGCATCGCCTGTTTGACCTGTTTTCGGTTATGTCCATATAAAGCTGTTTTAAGAGGGCACCGCATGAGCGTGCTGACAGATGCTTGCGAAGGCTGCGGTATCTGCGCGGCCGAGTGCCCTCGCGGCGCTATTGCTATG
>JARRJQ010000547.1:0-889 GCA_037388985.1 Desulfobacterales bacterium
GTAGATTCGAATCGGGGGGAACTCCAAGATATACCAGCACTTCCTGTGCAATGTTTTTAAAGTAGGGGGCGCACACCGTTCCGCCGAAGTGACTTGTTACCGGTTCGTCGAGTTGAACCAGGATGGTCACCTTCGGATGGGGAAGCATCAATCTATTTACCAAGCGCATCCGGCCGCTGCTGGAACTTATCCTGTATCCTGCACAAGTGGTTAAAAGTTATGATTCGGCCTATGATATCGTAACCAATAATGAGGACTAATTAGCGGTAAAAGTCCTATGGGTTCCCGATCAGCCTGGCTGTTTTTTCATCATTTTCGTTTCTTAGAAGAACAACTGGAAAATAAGACGGGCGTGAAAATTCTAAGCCAAGATAAAACAGGCAATAAGCAAGTATCAGAACTTCAAAAATTGATTGAAGGTTTTTGCGAATGGCGCAATACGACGTAGACTTAAGAGAATACTGGCGAATTATTCGCAAGCGCAAAAGCTCGATCCTCATTCTGATCGCCCTTGTCGGCATCTGCAGTTTCGGGTTTGCCAAATTTAAAGAACCCATCCCCCTTTACGAAGCTGTTGCGGCAATAAAAATTGACCGTTCGGCAAACATAGGCTCCATTCTGACCGGCACTTATTGGCGCCAGGCGGAAAATATGGACACCCATGCTTATATTATCAAAAGTTTCCCGGTTATCGCAACTGCCGCCAAACTAATCGGTAAAATTCCCACAGACGTCAGTCTCGATGACATTCGCAGTAATAAAAAATACCTCTCTGTGATCGAACAGCTCAAACCTCTGGTGGAAGCCGAACCCCAGGAAGGCACCAACATCATCAATATCCGGATTATTTCAAAAGATCCGATTGAAGCTGCCTCGATTGCCAATGGAT
>JARRJQ010000547.1:950-2688 GCA_037388985.1 Desulfobacterales bacterium
CAGACCAAAAATACGCTGGATAAGCTCTATACCGTAGAAACAGAATATGAAAAGATTAAAACCGAAAAAGAAGAGGTCTCATCCCAGCTGCAATTGCTGGACTCTAAAGAAAAAGGCTCTATAGATCAATTCAAAGAAGTGTTTTTCTCCACCAGCCCTGATTCTCCCCTGTATACCTATAAAAGCAAATTAAGTGATTTATATCTGGAGCGGCAAACACTGCTGATCAATTTTACATATAAGCACCCCCAGGTGAGGGCAGTCGACGATCAAATCAGGGCCATAATTTATGAAGCGCAAAAGGAGCTAAAAACATTATTCAGATCACTCGAGATCAAGGAACATGATTACGCAGATAAGCTGGAAAAGCTGCGGGAAGACAACAAACGTTTGCCCGAGAAAGCATTGCAGTTGGTCAGGCTTCAACGCGAAGTCGATTTGCAGGCCTCCCTGTACTCCCAGCTAAAGGAAAAGTATCAGGAAACGTTAATTGAGGAATCGAGCAAAGTAGAAGAGGTATCGATCGTCAAGCCGGCGGTGCCGCCTTCTGAGCCGGCAAACCTTCCACCAAAACTGATTATTGTTTCAACCGGGCTTATCATCGGATTGATTATCGGGGTGGTGTTTGCCTTCATGGCTGAAATATTCGATACGTCGATGGGCAGGATCGAAGATGTTGAAGACCTGCTGCAGGTGCCGGTGCTTGGCGTTATTCCCTACCTGGAAGGGGAAGCCAATAACAGGAAAGACAGCAGCAGACACAGAGAGCCGGAAAGAACCCGATCGCGTGATCTGGTTACCCATTATAGGCCCGGGTCCATGGGGGCCGAAGCCTTCAGGGCATTGAGGACAAATTTGCAATTTCTGCGCCTGGAAAAGAAGGGCAGGGTATTTTTAATTACCAGTGCTTTTGTGCAGGAGGGTAAAACGGTCAACGCGATCAACCTGGCCCTGATCATGGCCCAGGCCGGCAACAAAGTTCTGCTGGTGGATGCGGATCTCCGCAAACCTTTAGTTCACAAATATTACGGCCTGACTTTAGGTCCCGGCCTGACCGATTATGTGCTTGGAAATTATCGCTGGAATGAAGTTACCAATACCATCTCGGACATTATGTTGGGTGATTTCGGGATCGATGATATTTTGAAAACCCCGGGAATGGACACCCTTCATATCATAACTGCCGGGACGAAACCGCCGAACCCTTCTGAAATTCTATCATCAAATCGATTCAAGGAGTTTTTACAAGAAGCCAGTAAAGAGTATAATTTCATATTCATCGATGCCCCTCCCGTGTTGCCGGTGGCAGACGCTTCGGATATCGCCACCTTAGCAGACGGTGTCATTCTGGTTTACATGACCGGCAAAATCGGCAGAGGGGTATTAAAACGGGTTAAGGCAAATCTTGAGAATGTCGAGGCCAAGTTAACGGGTGTTATTTTGAACAAAGTTAAGTCGGAAGCAGGGCCGGAATATTATCAGTATCATTCCTATTATTATTATGGAAGTGAGCCGGAAGTTAAAAAAGGTAAAAAAATTAAAAGAGTCAAATCTTCCGGCAATAAAATTGATAAACTCAAAAAAAGCAGAAAAATTGTCGGACCGTTAGCCTTGATTTGCGCTGGTATCTTTGGCGCTGCTAAGTTTCTTCTGACAGGATTTCTCTCCCGTTTGGCTGATCTCCTATAAACAGATCTCTCTTTTGAATTAAACATATACTGTGCGTAAACATCTTCTA
>JARRJQ010000548.1:0-1727 GCA_037388985.1 Desulfobacterales bacterium
TTTTTGTCAAGCCAGTCTAAAAGAATACGTTTGGTCAGCGCAGGGTTGGATACAGCCATTGCGGGCAAAAACTGGAGGCGGTTTAATTCCCAATTGACACGGATATCGCCAAAGGGATTTCCGGGGCGATAATTAATACCGGCGAAATGGCGCTTCGGCCAATGCGTTTGACCACCGTGCTCAGAAAAAAACCAGTTGAATGATTGGCTCAGGTCAAACTCAAACCCATAAATCCAATAGCGTTTCCAGTCACGAGCTACCGGTGCACCGGGAAGAGCCTGAAATTTAGAAATGGCGGCTTCTTTGCTAAAACGGCTGTAGTGACATTTCGCTGGATCTGAATATTTGATGCGCAAGTAGCTGATATATAGCTGTTCTGCTGCCCGCTTGAAAACTTCAGCCGCACTCATTTTTCTGAACCGGTTCAGATACCAAGCGGGTTTCAACATGCCTCCGACTTAACCTTATCTGACAAGTAGAGTATGGGGATTTTGATAATCCAACAGTGAGAAGTGATTGCAGCAACACTCACTCTTCTTTAAACGTGCGATACAAAATTGAATTAAAAATAGCAATCGATTAGTTCTTTGGTTTGTCTGATATGTTGCTGGCTTGAAGCGCCGAAAACGATGGATTGGATTCCAGGCTGTCGGGCCACATATTCGACCGCATCTTCGGGCTGAACAGCGCCGGAGGCTAGAATGGACATGGCCATAGGTCTGAATTGTTTTCGTTGCAGTGTGTTCTCATAAGATTTAATATCAGGATTCATAAAGTACCCCGCTTTATTGATCGCCGAGCAGATAGTGGGATTTTCAATACCGCAGTCCAGAAGAAAATCAACCAATCGAGGCATATTTAAAGTTACAAAACCGGGCTCGGTGTTATATTTTTTCCGAATATAATTAACAAATTCAATAAAAACTGCTTTGACACCGAATCCCAGAAGAAGGTCAGTGACAATATTCTGTAGAAATATAACCTTGACATCCAGGTCCTTGAAGATTTTCATTTCTAAATCGATTAGCAATTGCATTACTTTAAGCATGTCCTTTTCAAATACGATACGGCCGCTTTTCGATAAAATCCCCATCAAACCGGCAACCCCGGTCTTTTTAAGCAACATATAATTAAGAGCACCAAACAAACCCTTTTCTGTAACCGCATTGGCGTATTTGTGAGCATAAGGCATCGATGGATAAAGGTGCAGTTCCGAAAAGCGTGAGGAATGTTTACAAAAATATTCGCAAATATCTTTAGCGCGTATGTGGGTATTGATCATGAATGCTCTGATGCCTTCCTCATAGGCCATTTCAATCACGTCCGTAATAGCATTCAGATCCCTGAATTTTTCTGACAAGGCCTGCGCCTTTTCATCCGATTTGTGATTGATGCCAAAGAATTGATTGTCTCCAAAAATTATTTTATCCAACATAGCTGAAACTCCATGAACTGCGTTTCTAAAAATCTAAATTTAAAACCATTATCTTTAAAATTTCATTCTTGCCAGAATTTGCTCTGCGAGAACTTTCGCCTGGGATCCTATCATTTATAATTTTTAAAGTTCATGATGTTCGCCTGCGGGATTACTGAATTGGCATCCGCCACAATCTGCTGCATGATTGTGTCAGTTTTAAATGCCTCAGAAAAACTTGAAAGATTTTCAGTAGACCTGCTTTTGACGCAATCGATAAAATAATCCATCTGACGGGTAAATTCGTTACCGC
>JARRJQ010000549.1:0-1707 GCA_037388985.1 Desulfobacterales bacterium
GGCCCTCAAAAGTTCTCAGCATGTACCGACGGGACGCTGTCCGCACTGCAAGGAGTCATATCCTTTACACTTTGGCGCAGCCTGCCCGTCATGTTCAGGTCAGGCATACTGCGCGTATCTGTAACCTTTTGCCATATTTCGGTTCTAAAACCAATCAATAGCGAGGACGTCAAATAGGCGACCGGAATTTGAGCTGATGTGGCAGATGAGCAAAGAAACCAGCCTCGCAGGCCATTGCCAAAGCAATCATAAATGAATAAGTTTTATGGCATTTATAAAGGTTAAAATGCAGGATGATATTGCATACCCAGGAGGAGAATTAATCAATACCGTGGCGAAATCAAAAAACTTCACCGAACTGTGGATTGACCGCCTATCTAAAGCCGGTAGCCTACCTTCTGATACGGACGAGCAGCGTTTGCGCAAGGCGGTGCTGATTTTTTTGGCCAGCATTTGCAGTTTCTTAGGGCTCCTGTGGGGAATCGGTTATTTTGGGCTGGGGCTTCATGTTTCAGGTAGTATTCCGGTGAGCTATTCGCTAATTTCTGCAGCAAGCCTTCTGTATTTTTTTAAAACAAAATCCTATAAATTCTTTTGTCACAGCCAGCTGTCGCTGATTCTCCTGCTTCCCTTGGTTCTGCAATGGAGCCTCGGCGGTTTCTCTGCTTCCGGTGCGGTTGCGCTGTGGGCCATCCTTTCACCCATCGGTGCGCTAATGTTTATCGGAACCACCCGGGCCATTCCCTGGTTTGTTGCTTATGCTCTGTTCATCGCTTTATCAAGCGTTATTAACGCTCGTTCTTGGCAGCCGCAACACCTATCCCCTGCTGTTATTGTTGTTTCATTTGCAATGAACATTGGAGGTGTCTCTGCGATTGTGTTTTTTCTTCTCAGATACTTTGTCCACGCAAGGGAACGGGCGATGGCCGCCCTTGATAAAGAACATCGGAGGGTTCAGCACTCTCTTTCGCTGGCGATGGAAGTTCAACAGAATCTTTTGCCGAATTCAAATCCACAGATTGAAGGCCTGGATATTGCCGGAAAAAGCATCTATTGTGATGAAACCGGGGGCGATTATTACGATTTTCTGGAAGTCGGAGATCCCGGGGACGGAAGAATCGGCGTGGTCGTCGGTGACGTCGCCGACCACGGCATTCCATCCGCTTTGCTGATGGCTACTGTCCGCGCGATGATCCGTCAGCGGTCTTCCGCATTCGGTAAAATCAACCGGGTTGTTTCAGATGTGAACCGGCAGCTTGCGATAGACGTCCAAGACTCGGGCCGATTTATGACCTTGTTTTATACCGAGATCGAAAAACCGAATAATATCATTCGCTGGGTAAATGCCGGACATGAACCGGCCATGCTTTTTGACCCGACTGCAGGCACTTTCAGCGACCTTAATGGCGCAGGCAACCTGGCGCTGGGCGTTTTTGAAGATGCCCGGTTCAGGGAAGCTCAACGGGTCATTGCCTCGGGACAGATCATCGCTATTGCCACCGACGGCATCTGGGAGGCACGCAACCCAAAAGGAGAAATGTTCGGCAGGCACCGGATTCAAAGAATTATCCGCCGCAATGCATCAAAGAATGCAAACGCCATCCAGAAGGCGATCCTAAACGCATTGAAGCGCTTTCAGAAAAACGTTAAGCTTGAAGATGATCTAACGCTGGTAATCATAAAAGTCGACTAAAAGTGGTTTCAAAA
>JARRJQ010000550.1:0-1703 GCA_037388985.1 Desulfobacterales bacterium
GGAAACGCCTCAGAAAATTGAATCAAAAAACATTTCATTATTATTTGTTGATGTTGAAAACGAGTTTATCGAGATCCCGGCAACCGTTGTATTTTCAATAAAGAAAAAAGATATGAAATTTAAGAGCGGTATCAATTTCCAGGGAAGCCGGGAAGATAACATCCTTTTCGCAAAAAAGATCATTCAGGCTTACCATAGACAAAAAGCAGATCCTGTTTTTATAAATGGGGTTCAGGTCTAACTCATAAATCATTTGGGGCCGTGTACCTTGAGCCCTGCGCCTTAAGGTATATTTCTGCCCACATTTACATTCATACTATCGTAGGATCGAAAGATTAATTTTTCACGCTCCAGCTTTTCTCGCGGAAAAGGCACCCAAGTCATTGTTTTTAATTTTTCGCGTGCCTCTTCCTTGGAAGGTATTGCACTGAGCCCTTCCCCCAACTTTCGACCGGAAATCGTATCCAGCACAATGGCTGTTTTTCCGTCCGTTACCACCGAATAGGGAAGCTGATTTTCACAAAGAAGCCGCGAAGCAGCTAATATTTCTCTTTCGCGGGACCCCAGCGAAGCTGCCGCACATTTGATGGCCATAAACCAGGGGGATGCGCCCTCAATGCCCACCACAAGATCAATTTGAGAGCGGTATGTTTCTCCGGCAACGGTGATTTCGATATCGACATCAATTGCAATATCTGCTTTTGAATAACCTTTTTTATTCACCAAAAATTTCTCCACCATCTGCCGATTCTCTTCGGCACCGATATTTGGAATCTTTTTTCCGGTGACAAAATCGGTAATCATCGAATAGGGTTTGAGGGTATTCGACATGTCAGTATCTCACTACTGAGTTCACAGAGAAGAGAAGCAAAATTAAGGCATACACCACTGTCTCTCCATCCTCAGGACTCAGAACTAACTCCTCAGTCCACAGCACTCAGTGCTAATTTTTTGAGCTTTTCAGCTTTTTCAGAGCAGGCGTCGTTATGCGTTTGGCATCGGCCCAAAGGCCTTCAAGATCAAACAATTTTCGAATCGGCTCGTAGAATACATGAATGATCACATGACCGTAATCCAGCAAAACCCAGTGCCCCTCTCTGGTTCCTTCCACGCTGAGCGGCTTGATTTTGCGCTTCTTTAAACTGGCAATCGCTGCATCGGCAATCGCATTCACTTGGCGGTTGGACCGCCCGCTGCAGATAATAAATACATCAGCGATGGAAGTAAGACCGCGCACATCCAAGACAACCAGGTCTTGTGCTTTCTTTTCCGAAACTGCATGGATATAAAGATCCAGTGAAGGAACGCTATCCTTGCTCATGTATATAATCCCTTTAATTGAATATATTTCGCCACCTGCGGCGGCACCCAATCTTCGAAGGGCTGCTTTTCTTTAACTTTTTCCCGGATGACGGTGGAGGATATATCCCGTGCTCTGACATCGCAAAAATGGATGGGCTGCTTTCCTTTGGCCATATAGTAATCACCTCTGGCTGACAATTCATAATCCGCTGATAGCGTGGATTTAAAATAATCCTCCAGGACTTTCCGGCCCTGCTGCGCCTGGGGATACGCTTCGGCGGGACGCGCGATGACGATAAGAGCAATCTGCTCAAGCAGCTCTTTGTAGGACTTCCAGGTATGAATTTCAAGGAATGCGTCTAATCCCAGCATCAGGAAGATTCGGCATTTTAAGCAAACGC
>JARRJQ010000551.1:0-1700 GCA_037388985.1 Desulfobacterales bacterium
TAGTTGAATTCGGCTTCGACTGTCGGGGCCTCGCGATAGCTGACGTTCGGGACGCCTACGGTCACCTCGGCCTTAAATTCGCGCCTCATGCGTTCGATATAAACGTCGAGGTGCAGCTCACCCATGCCGGCGATAACCGTCTGGCCGGTCTTCGGGTCGGTGGAAACACGGAAGGTTGGGTCCTCTTTCATGAACCGGCTGAGTGCCTTCGCCATGCGCTCCTGGTCGGCGGAACTTTTCGGCGTGACAGACAGGCTGATAACCGGATCGGCAACGAAAATGCTTTCGAGGGAATAGTTGACGCCGTCGCCGCAAATCGTGTCGCCACTGGCGCAATCCACCGCCAGCAGCGCGATAATGTCGCCCGGGCCGGCGTCGGTAATGTCCTGCCGGTCGTTTGCGTGCATACGTACAATCCGGCCAATCCGCTGCATCCGGTTCGTCCGGACGTTGCGGTATTGCCGGCCTTTGACGATTTGGCCCTGATAGACGCGTACGTAGCTCAACTGGCCGAACGATTCATCGGCTATCTTGAAGACCATCGCCACCAGCGGGGCATCGGGGTCGCTCGCCAGCGGGATTTCCGTTCCTTCATTATCGTGATCGAGGGCGAAACTGGAACGGTCCATGGGGCTGGGAAGAAAATCGCATACGGCATCCATCAAGGGCTGGACACCCTTGTTCCTGAACGCCGAGCCCATCATCAGCGGCACAATGTCACGGTTGATTGTGGCTTCGCGGATGGTCTGTCGAATCATATCGTTCTCTATCGGCTTTTCTTCCAGCAGCAGCTCGATCATGCGGTCATTATACATGCTCAGAGCATCGAGCATTTTCTCACGTGCTTTTGCCGCCTTATCGGTGTACTCGGCGGGGATTGGACCGCAAATTACATCTTCGCCTTTGTCGCCCTGAAAAGTCACGGCCTGCATGGTAATCAGGTTGATAACGCCCTGAAAGCTTTCGGCCACTCCCATATTAAGTTGGATGGGGACTACGTTGAGGCCGAGTTTCTCGGTCATGTCCTGACAGACCCTTTCGGGATCGGCGCCGATACGGTCCATTTTATTAACGAAAGCGATTCTCGGCACGCGGTAGCGTTTCATCTGCTGGTCCACGGTGATCGACTGGCTCTGGACACCACCCACCGCACAGAGAACCATAACCGCACCGTCCAGCACGCGGAGCGATCGCTCGACCTCCACGGTGAAATCCACGTGGCCGGGAGTGTCTATCAGGTTTATGCTCTTATTTTTCCATGTGACCTGGGTTGCGGCGGCGGTGATTGTGATGCCGCGTTCGCGTTCGAGGTCCATAAAGTCCAGGGTTGCCCCGCCTTCACTGGCGTGGACTTCCTGCATGCGATGAATTCGCCCGGTATAATACAAGATGCGCTCGCTCAGCGTTGTTTTGCCGGAGTCGATATGCGCCGAAATACCAATGTTCCTGATTCTTCTAATCTGTTCCATTTCTTCTCAATGCCATCAATTAATCAAAACTTCAATCATCTTATCGCCGGATCTGTCAGTGACCCCGGCCAAACTTATACTTTGGTTACGTTAGTGAACAACCACCAACTGTCTTTCAGGATTTTCCGCAAATTACAGGTGAGTGAAAGGTACTACAACGACTATAAACAGCGAAACATACAATTATATTTTAATATCAATTTAAAAGCAAGAGAAAAAATTAAAAATTTT
>JARRJQ010000552.1:0-1699 GCA_037388985.1 Desulfobacterales bacterium
GTCTTGCTTCTGGTAAATGGTGAACGCATGGTCAGTTCATGCTCCTGTTCAGACGAACCTTTTCGGTTCCACGATTGTCCGGGACAAGCCCGGATTCTCTGTGAAGTTCTTGAGCAATATCGTAAGCTTGAAACCATTCAAGCTCCCGGCACTTTAGATGGCGGAGATGTCCTGATGGTCGCCAACCATTTTCTTATTGGGATTTCCGAGCGAACGAACCCGACAGGTGCTGAACAATTAAGCCGAATAGTGGAAAAATACGGGAATACGTTTTCAACGGTTGAGGTCGGCGCCGGGTTGCATTTTAAATCCAGTGTTAATTATTTGGGTCAAAATCATATTTTGGTCACCCAGGCGTTCAGGAACCACCAGGCCCTAAGCCGCTATGATAAGATCATTGTGGACCGCAAAGAAGAATATGCGGCGAATGCCCTCTGGATAAACGATCATCTATTAATCCCCAGCGGTTTTCCCCGTACAAGAGAAAAGCTCAGCCGCCTGGGGCAGAAAATTATCGAGCTGAATATGAGTGAGATTCAAAAGATGGATGGAGGACTGACGTGTCTTTCCATCCGCTTTTAAGCCGGTATTGATATGCTTATCAAAGCTCACAAAATCGGGTGCGCTAAAGTGACTAAAAAGAATCTTATGATTACGACGGTGATTTGATGGATGACCCGGATATCGGCGAACTGCGCCAATTGGCCAAAGATTTTGTAGCGGCTGAACCGACCCGCTTGGGCACCGAAGGCTTTTGGCGAACACCGCTTTTGGTCAGCGCTTCAATCGATGAGCGTTTCGACCTTTTACCGCAAATTGCATTCAACGAACATGTACACCCCTGTGACTTGCTACCAACGGCCAAATCAGTGATCGTTTTCTTTATCCCGTTTAAACGCGCACTGATCAAAGAGAACAAAAAGGGCGACCGGCCTTGCCGCAACTGGGGCTTGGCGTATGTCCAAACCAATGATTTAATCGGCCGCTTATGTAACGCTATCAATGATTTGCTGTCGGCCAGCGGTTTTAAAGCAGAATCGACACCAGCCACCCATAACTTCGACGAAGACGTTTTAATGGCCCGCTGGTCACATAAGCATCTGGCTTATTTGGCGAATTTAGGGCGCTTTGGTACCCACCACATGCTGATAACACCGAGTGGCTGTGCCGGCCGGCTGGGGAGTTTGGTGACCGAGGCTGATCTGGGCGATCATCCACTTATTGATACCGACCAGGCTTGCCTGCTTAAAGCCGGAAAAAAATGCGGCAAATGCATCGAAGCCTGTCCAGTGCGCGCATTGAGCGAAAATGGATTTGAAAGACGCAGATGCTGGAACCGCCTCAATGACAATCGGAAAATCTTGGATTATTTTGCGGATTTGCCTGAGTCGACACATGTTTGCGGCAAATGTGTCGCAATCGTTCCGTGCAGCTTCTTGAATCCGGTTTCCAAGCGTTAATTGATGGAAGCATGCAGTCCAGATTAACCGAAATGATTAAAGATATTTATTCCAGGCCATTCAATCTGGCACTTGAAAAAGTAATCTTGATTGGCTATATAAGGTAAATTGCGAAAGTCGATGATTGAATTCAATCGGGACAAACTCTAAGCTTAGAAGAAAGGCATGTTTATGGGTAAAGGTGATCGGCGGACGAAGAGGGGAAAAATCTATCGGGGTTCATATGGAGCAAAACGTCC
>JARRJQ010000553.1:0-1632 GCA_037388985.1 Desulfobacterales bacterium
CATTGCGGGCAGGGAAATCAGAAAGAAATGAGAAATAGCTGGTTAGGATCGTCCCGGTGAAATCCGCTGCGCCCTCCGCGTTTCTGCGGTGAATATCACCTTTGACCTTTCAACCCCTATCTCTATGCTTTCCCAGCCTTCAACTCAACGGCCTGCTTCCAGAAAGGTGACATTTTCCGCAAACGCTCGATGATGGGCGGCATTTTATCAATCACAACATCTATTTCGTCTTCGGTGGTGTATCGGCTGAGGCTGAAACGAATGGATCCGTGAGCAGCGGTAAACGGGACACCCATGGCACGCAGCACATGCGAAGGCTCCAGAGAGCCCGAAGTGCAGGCAGAACCGGAGGATGCGCAGATACCGTGTTCATTCATCATCAACAGGATCGCCTCGCCTTCCACATACTCAAAGGCGATGCTGGTGGTATTGAGCAGTCGATGTTTACGATCACCATTAATCATCGAATTGCCGATTTGTGACAACAGGGTGGTTTCGAGTTTATCACGGAGCTTTCCGACGCGCTCATATCCGTTTTCTTCCAGATGGCTGCCGGCCATTTGCGCAGCTTTACCCAGGGCAATAATGGAGGAAACATTTTCGGTGCCTCCCCGGCGGCCTTTTTCCTGATGGCCTCCGATCATAAAAGAAGCAAATTTGGTGCCTTTGCGAATATAAAGGACTCCGATTCCTTTGGGGGCATGGAATTTGTGGCCGGATAGTGACAGCATGTCTATACCGGTGGCGTCGACATTGATGGGGATTTTGCCTGCGGCCTGAACAGCATCGGTGTGAAACACAATGCCTCGGTCCTTGATCTCCCGAGAAATTTCTTCAATAGGGAATATTACGCCGGTCTCGTTGTTGGCCCACATCAGGCTGACGATGGCGGTATCGTCACTCAGGTTATCATAGAGGTAATCCAGATCCAATCGCCCTTCGCTGTCAACCGGAACAAAGGTGACCCGGTAGCCTTTTTTTGACAAGGTTTCATAAAGGTTTTTGACGGCCGGATGTTCGACCCGGGAGGTAACAATATGCCTTTTGTTCGGGTGCGATTCAATGGCGGCGCGAATGGCCGTACTATCGCTCTCCGTTCCGCAGCTTGTGAATACAATTTCATCCGCGGAGGCGGCGCCGATCAGGGCTGCAACTTGTTCCCGTGCTGCTTTTATTTTTTCGGCGACATCACCGCCAAATGAGTGCATACTTGAAGGGTTGCCGTAAAATTCGGACAAATAGGGCAACATGGTCTCTACAACTTCCGGGGCGACTTTGGTGGTGGCATTATTATCCAAATAGATAACACTCATCACTGCACCTCCTCAACCACAAGTTCGGGGGCTACCAGCTCACGGAGTTTACTTTCGACATAATGCTTAAGCGTAATCGGGGACTTGACGCAGGATGCGCAGCTGCCCCCCATTCTTACCAGGACCCGATTTCCGTCCACGTCGACCAGCTCCAGTCGGCCGGCATCCTTTTTAAGACTGGGGTTGATTTCACGCTCGATGCTTTCTTCGATCAATTTTATTTTCTGGAGATTTGTCAAAGCCGGTGCCTTGTTCTTAACCGGACGCTGGGCCCCCAAAATATTGTCGATGATTTCCTGGATGCGATCATGGCAATTAC
>JARRJQ010000554.1:0-1629 GCA_037388985.1 Desulfobacterales bacterium
CAAAAAATTCTGAATGAATTAATGATCGATCAATTCACTCCCACGAGGGATCAATGGTACGACAGCATTCGCCATATTGAGTTGAAAGTTGCTTCCCTGGAGACATAGCCCATGCGGCCTCAAAGCTTAAAAAGCAAATTGCTTCTGGCAGTATCGATACTGGTTATTGGGAGCGGGCTGCTCATATCGATACTGGTGACGCAGCGTTACAGCAACAGCCTTTTTCAATCGATGTCCGCCCAGGCCGAAAATCTGGCCCATGCAATCGAACTCGATGCCACCGACAAGATTCTGACCAATGATCTGGTCGCTATCCAGAAAATGCTGGATTACAAAATTCGCAGCAATCCCATGGTCGCCTATCTGTTTATTATCCGCGACAAACAGGTACTGGCGCACACCTTCAGCCAGGGAATCCCTCTGGAGCTGCTTGACGCCAATCAGGCAGTACTAGATAATTACGGTAATTTTGAGGAAATTGTTTCCACCACCGGGGAGCATTATCTCGACATTGCCTGGCCAATATTTTCGGGAAAAGCCGGGCTGCTGCGTCTGGGTGTTTCCCAAAAGCCCTATAGGGACCAGGTTGCCCAATTGTGGCTGCAGATGAGCGGAATCACCCTTGCCATCCTTCTGCTTGCTCTGGCAGGCAGTCTTTTGTTTATCAAACGCATAACCGGCCCGCTGGCCATACTGGCTAAAGCGGCGGAAAAAATCGATGAAGGCAATCTCGATGTCACAGTTGAATTAAAAGGCCAGGACGAAGTCGGCAAACTGACCGCCGCTTTCAATCACATGGTTACGCGCATCAAAGACTACACCCAGCGGCTCGAGATAAAAACAATCGAGCTGGACCGCGCTCACCGACAAACGCGTACCTCATTTACCATTGCCCGGGAAATCGGGGCAATGACAAACTTGGGTGATGTCTGCCGCTATTTGATCAAAGAACTGCAGAGCATCGTTGCTTGCAAAAATATGTGTCTGCTGGTTTTTAGCAGCAACCGCGATAATATTTTCCTTCAATCTGAAAATTCCTCGTTAACGCTGGATAAAGCCGCCTCTCAAAAAGCAGCTGAGCTTTTGTCCGGCGTTCATAAAATGGAATTTCTCGAAGCCGCTCCATCCCGCACTTTTTTTCTGCCGGATGTCTTTAAGGCTGCAAAAAGATTGGTCGCCTTTGCCCTTTATCATGAGAATCAACTTCAAGGAGCCATGCTGATCGCCTGCCCCGGCAATTGTGCGTGCGTCACCAAAGAGCTGGATATTATTGATCTGATATTGAATCAGACCGCAGGGGCGATTCGGCGTTCGGTGATCCATGAGGGTGAAATCCGCGAGCTAAGAACCCGGATTGAGCACACCGCAGAGTTCAGCGGGATCATCGGCAAAGATCCTCAAATGCAAAACATCTATCGCCTGATCGAAGACATCGCGCCTACCGATGCCACCGTGCTTATCCAAGGAGAGAGCGGGACCGGCAAGGAGTTGGTCGCCCGGGCCATTCATCGACAGAGCCCACGCAGGAGTCAGCCGTTTATTGTGATCAACTGCTCGGCCTATCCGGCCACCCTCCTTGAAAGTGAACTTTTCGGCCACGAAAAAGGCGCCTTTACCGGTGCCATCCGC
>JARRJQ010000555.1:0-2348 GCA_037388985.1 Desulfobacterales bacterium
GGATATGTTCCATCACCGGCTTATTTCCCTTTTTTACCTTGCCTGGAAAAAACACCGATTTCCTGAAAACTATCAGCCCGGTGCCAAAGACCGGCTTTCCGGATATCTGCTCAGTTTGACAGGCTTGGGGACACCCGGTCTGACCAAGACCCTCGGGTTGCCCGAAGAATCCCTGACATTTTACAGCGGACTGTTGTCAAGGCCTATCCCATCGGCAGCTGCCATTGAGGCGGCCGTATCATACTTTTCGGGTACCGCGGTCGCGGTAGAACAGTTTATCGAACGGCAGCTCGCCTTGAGCCCGGAAGATCAAACCCGGCTTGGCTTCGCGAATGCCCGGCTTGGCAGGGATACGATTTGTGGAAAATATGTCCGGGAGTGCCAGACAAAATTCAGGGTCCACGTGGGACCGACGCACTATAGCCATTTTCTTCGTCTCTTGCCCAGCGGCGATCTGCTCCAACCCATCTTCGCCCTGGTCAGATATATGGCCGGCATGGAGTATGAATTCGAGATTCGTCTCTTTCTAAAGCGTGAAGAGGTCCCCTCCTGCATTTTAGGCACCGAAGCACCGACCCCTATGCGACTCGGCTGGACCACATGGATTAAGAGCCCCGGCTCCATCCATGCAGAAGATCCGTACATAACATTTGAAGAAAAAGAGATGGTGAGCTATTAAGCTGTTGAGTTGTTGGAGGTATGAGTTGTATGGATGGGGGTCATGGGAATTTATTTAGTTTTCAGGATTTGAAGGTTTGGGAGAAATCTGTTGTGTTGGCTGAAGAAGTGATTCGGACCATTGATGAGATTTTACAATTTTTGTATATCGCGAGAGGCTCACTTTTTGAAGTTGTTACATTGCTGATCATTTTTCAAAGGGTGGGGTGGCTGGAAGTAGAAAAGGTCATAAAATTTCAACGATTGGCTGAAGAGATTACCAAGATGCTTAATTCTCTGATCAAGTCAACAAAAAAACAGATAAGCTGATAAGCTATTGAGCTGATGAGCCACTGCGGATAGGGTTCTTTTTTTGCTTAATAGCTCAACACGAAATGGAGGATTGTTATGCCAAAATCTAATCTCAAGTCTTTGATCGGAAAATTGAATAGCACATGCCGCAACGCCCTTGAGTCGGCTGCCGGGCTTTGCCTGTCGCAAACCCATTACGAAGTGGACATTGAACACTTCCTCATCAAGCTGCTCGAGATATCGAATACGGATCTCGAAAAGATACTCAGGCATTTTGAAATTAACCAGGATCGGTTGGTGACCGATCTTACCCGTGCCATGGAAAGTTTCAAAACAGGGAATGCCCGCACCCCGGCGCTTTCTCCCCGCATCCCCCGCATGGTTCAAGAAGCATGGGTGATTGCCTCGATTGACTTCCAGGCGCCCAGTGTTCGCTCAGGCCACATTCTGCTTGCTCTGATGAGCAACGAGGAAATGGCCCGGATGCTGATTGCAAGCTCGGAAAGCCTCAAAAAGATCTCTGTGGAGACCTGAAGTGAGCATATGGCCGATCTGGTTGCCGGATCTGTTGAAGACAAAGATGTCGGCGTTGCAGCGGAGCGTGCGGCTGTTCCTGGAAAACGGATGTCGCCTCCAGGAGCCCGTGCTCTGGACCAGTATACGATCAATCTCACGGAAAGGGCCCGAAAAGGCGAAGTGGACCCCGTGCTTGGACGTGACTTTGAGATCAGGCAGATGGCGGACATCCTAATACGGCGTCGGCAAAACAACCCCATACTGACCGGAGAGGCCGGTGTGGGAAAGACGGCGGTGGTGGAAGGGTTTGCGCTTCGGATCGTGGAAGGGGATGTTCCTCCGCCATTGAAAAACGTAGCACTTCACACGCTCGACCTGGGTCTTTTGCAGGCCGGCGCAGGGATCAAGGGGGAATTTGAAAACCGGCTCAAATCGGTGATTGAAGAGGTCAAGGCGTCTCCGGTTCCTATTATCCTGTTTATTGATGAAGCCCATACGCTTATCGGCACCGGTGGCGCTGCGGGTTCCGGGGACGCGGCCAATCTGCTCAAACCGGCGCTCGCCCGCGGCGAATTGCGTACGATCGCAGCCACCACCTGGTCGGAATACAAGAAGTACTTTGAAAAGGACGCGGCCCTGGCCCGGCGGTTCCAGGTGGTCAAAGTCGAAGAGCCGGAGGAGGAAAAGGCCTTGGTCATGATGCGGGCCACCGCCCCGTTTCTTGAGAAACATCACAACGTGATGATCACGGATGAGGCCTTGCTTGACGCCGTCCGCCTCTCCCATCGTTATCTCACCGGAAGACAGCTTCCTGATAAAGCTGTCAGCGTGCTGGACACCGCCTGTGCCCGGGTGGCTATCGG
>JARRJQ010000556.1:0-2029 GCA_037388985.1 Desulfobacterales bacterium
CCTTAAACTGAAAAGATCAGATGCGAAATCCCGCTATTTAGCGGGGTTCTTGAGCGTTATCTACTATTTTTGAGATGGCTTGTAGAAAAAAGCCTTGCGTGTTTGAATGCGAGTTTTAACGGTTTCAGATCGGGTTGAACCCGTGTTAACCAATCAGCTTGACCGCTCACAGCTTGAAGGTGTTGAGCTTATTCTCGCCTGCGGTGATCTGCCGCCTGAATATCTCTCCTTTCTGGCAGTCAAACTGGATGTGCCGCTTTATTATGTCCGCGGCAACCATGACCTGCGTTTTGAAGCAAAAGCACCGCAGGGGTGTATTAACTTAGATTCCGAATTGGTTCAATTTGGCGGCAAAAATATCCTGGGCCTGGAAGGCTCCCGCTGGTATAGTGGCGGGCCATACCAATACACTGAAAGTCAGATGCGCTGGAAGATACAGCGGCTGCGCCCCCGGATCTGGTGGAAAGGGGGGGTTGATATCATCGTGATGGCTGATTAACAAGTATTCACCGCAATATTTCATTCATGGACACATCCATGCTCATTTCACCGATCCGTGCCAGCGCATCACCGTCGTCAACCAAACAAAAGTCATTAATTCCTATGGATATCATTTGATTGATGTGGCTGGTACCTGAATTGCATTATCGTTTTTGAATGGGTGCTGGAAACAGCCGGAAAAGTCATATGCTTAAATCTTTCAAAGAAGTTCAGAATCAGGAGGCGGCCTTTGATACCCGCGATCGAGGGATTCGGATGGTTTCCCTGGATAGAATTGTCGGCAGCGTTGGACGCTACCATGATTTTGATGAACGTTTCCGGATCAGGCCCCATTTGCCGGCTGAACGGCTGGAAAAACTAAAAAACAAAATGAGAATGGGCAAGGCATTACCGCCCGTGAAGCTGTATCTGATCAAAGATGAGTACTACGCTCTGGATGGCAATCATCGTATCGCGGCCGCTAAAGAACTTGGCCACGGCGAAATCAAGGCACAGGTTACCGAGTTTATTCCCTCCAAAGGTTCATTGGAGAATCTGCTGTATCGAGAAAAAGCTGGTTTCGATGATCAAACCCGGCTGCCCTATACCATTGAACTTACCGATTTTGGCCAGTACGAGCATTTAATGCGTCAGATATCTAGACACCGCGATTTTCTTGAAAATGGAACCTCCCAGCCGGTAACCATTCCACAGGCCGCCAAAGATTGGTATGAAACCATTTATTGTCCCTTGATTGCCATTATTCGGAAAGGCCGTCTTATCGACCACTTTCCAGGTCGAACCCTGGCGGATCTCTATACTTTTATATCGGTTCATCAATGGGAAAGAAAGGATCCCGGTTTGCGGTATGGAATTGGCATCAGCGAACTGGTTCCGAAGAACATGGAGGATTTTAGAAGAAAGATGGCTCAATTAAAAGAAACTGAATACCCTGAAATGCTCAGAGAGATTACCGCGTTTGTTTTGATTAATGTGTCGGCCAAGAAGGAGTTTCGACTTGTCGACAAACTGTTCAACCTTGAAGAGGTCAAAGAGGTGCATTCCGTGCATGGCAGTGTGGACGTTATTGCCAAAATTGTATTGAAGCGTGATCTGGTCTCCTCGGATGCTGAAACCATCGGCGATTTTGTGCACAACAAAATTCGACAAATTTCAGGTATTGTCAGCACTCAGACGTTAATCCCCGGCTACTCTAAACAAAAAAACATCTAGTCTCTGATGCTGCGACTCAACCTTCTCCTAATAAACCCTTGGATTTGATCTGAAATCTGTGTATCCAATACCCCCAGGATCCCGGAGCCGGTAATAACAGAAACTTGGGTAAAATTCAGATCGACTCTGGTCACTTCGACGGTTACGGGGGTACCGTCGGCACGCCTGGCCAGAAATTTGGTTTTTAATTCATCGCCCACTTCTTCTAGGATGGGAATTTTTATATTCTTCAAAGCGTCTGCGCTTGCCTGGACCGTTGTCTGATAATCGGAATTATACGTTGTCGTTTTAGCCTCGATCCCGGCGCAACCGGCAA
>JARRJQ010000557.1:0-1583 GCA_037388985.1 Desulfobacterales bacterium
TTTCTGGGAACCGATATGTCGGGATAATTCCGAAAAGCCGCGAATATCGATGTTCAGCAAGGTAAGCGTCTTTAACTCTTCAATTTGCGGTTTGTCATTTTCCGTATTGTAGACGATTTTATCTAAAACCTGTTTGGGAACAAATTTCTGAAACATTTGCCGGATATCACGTTCTTGTTCGGCCATAGATACAGTCTCTTTGTATAGCCGTGCGTTTTCTAAAGCAATACAGACAGATGTGGCAATGGACTGTAACAAATCTTTATCGTTCGTATCAAATTCCCCACTTATTTTGTTGAGGACCTCAATGACACCGATAACTTTTCCCTGCGATACCATCGGCACGCATAGTGCCGAGCGGGTCTGAAAACCCGAGGACTCGTCCACCATCGGGAAAAAATGCGGGGATTTTTCAATATCATTAACCATAATCGATTTGCCTCTGGCAGCCACGTAGCCGGCGATTCCCTGACCGATTTTGAGTCGAAATTTCTTTAATGATTTTATTTTAATATTAAAGGCTACGGCAATCTCCAATTCGCCATTTTCCAGAAATAATAGCGAGCCGGCTTCGACGTTCATCGCCTCGCGGATCATATCCATCGTGTATTTGAGGACCTTGCTGATGTCAAAGGTGGAGGAAGCTAGCGCACTGCCGACCTGGCGGATGGTATCCAATTCACGATTCCGTTTGACAACTGCCTCGGAAAGCCCATTACGCTCGATTGCCAGCGAAAGACCATTAGCTACCCACGAAATAACCTTTTGAACGTGGGCAAAAACACGGACTTCTTTGGCTGTCAGCGCTAAGATGCCGCTTACGGCTCCATCTCTTTTCAACGGCGCAAGCATTCCGGCTGTACATCCATGATCAGCAAATAACTCACGGTCCACCGAGTTTGTACTTGAGAAGGTATTATCTACAATCATACTGGTTTCCTGTTTGAAAACCTTTTCAATAATGGAGCCTTTATAAGGATAACTCGCACCTTTGGTGAGGTTTGACGGGCCGTTGATCAGCAGATCGAAAATCTTCAGGTGCCCGAGTTTGTTTTCATCTTCCATCAAGACAAAAGCCACATCAAATGAAACGACACTTTGAAGTTCATTGAGCACCGCATGCAAGAGTTCCGTATCTCTGAAGCTTGAAATCAGAATTTTAAAAATCTTTTCAATGGCGCGCAGGTACTTTGTGTTTCGCTCGTTTTCTTTCAGCAGTTGCAGATTTTCATAGGTAAAAGCGGCATTGCTCAAAAGAGGCGTCAATACCTCAACATCTTCTTGAGAATATATTCGATCCATATTTCTCGATGAAATGGTCAATACCCCAAAAATATCCTTGCTGGTTTTAATCGGCATACAGACAAAAGATTTCGTCCCGTAATGTGCCAGATTGGCTCGGCCAAAGCGATTGTCTGTTTCAATATCCTCGACAACAAGGGGTGATTTATTAATTACCGCATATTTGGCAATGCTGGTTTCAAAATCAATAGAGTCCCCTGCTTTGACAAACTTTCCGAGTCCAACGGTTGCCTTTACGTTAAATGATTTCGGATCCGTCTTTTTGAGAGTCAGGATTGAGC
>JARRJQ010000558.1:0-1568 GCA_037388985.1 Desulfobacterales bacterium
TGCCGCTGTATCGGTCGATTCCTCTCATCGTCCCCGAGCAGCCGATGGATACAAAAGCCAGGATTGTCAAGGCGATCAACAGAATCTGCTTTTTCATTTTTCCATCCTTTCTGCTTCGACTCGGATCATTTTTACATGGAGATACGCTTCGACATCAATAGAAAACTTGCAAATGTAATCATCAGCTTAAATTGCGCGTTGCAATCGGTCTGGCCAGCCTGAAGATGATAAGTATGGGGGTGTCCGACATCATCCTGGGTATGCCAGTAATAAATATGCGGTAGTAACCGGGAGTAATTGATGCAGATGAATTGTTTTTGCGGTGAGATTTAGAACTTCACGTTAAAAAAACAGCGCCTTCATAGCGCTGCCGTTGGCTTATTTTATGTCGATATTCCTTACAGATCAATCACGATGTTTTCAATCCAAATACAATGTTTGAGACTGCGGCATTGTTCTGTTTCGCTGTTCACGTTTATGTTTATTCTCGGTCTCTTTTCTTTTGCGTCTTTCCCTTAAAATGATAATTAACATGACGACAATTACGCCGATCTCCGATATCAAAAAAAGGCCTCTCGAGATGAGATCCTGCATAGCGTACTCCTTTCGGTTCTGAATGTATTATCGGAAATAATCGGCCAAACTTTAGTGCCAGTATAAATAGTTATTTCAAAAGCTTGAGAGAATAAAGCTGGGCGGTTTGGCTTTCGGTTAGGTAAACTTTACACCGATTCCATAGGTGGGGATGGCGTTTTCATCAGTAATTTCTCTACACCATTTAACGATAGAGCTGTAATTCTTTGGAGCGGTTTTAAAGGGCTGGGTTTCGAACTTAATGTTTATAATCGTCCCCGGCTTGAAGGCTATTTCTGATTCTAACAACATACCATCATTGCTGAAATTTTTCGATTGCGCATAACTCCAAGCTCCTGAATTTACATCTTGCAGAATAACCGTGGCGCGATGCAAAAACCGCCTATTTTTTCTAAATCCGGTCGCTCCGCTTGATTGAGTGAACGCAGCTTGTGCGGGGAGGTCATCCTCAGATGCTGAATCGGTTCCAGGGTGATGAATTAAAGTGTTTGTGCTAAGGGATCTTTTTTTGGAAACGCCCTTATTGCAAATCGGGCAGCTCGAACCCTTCATTCTGCTCTGGACCGTGGCTTTCCATTCATGCCCTTCTTTGCAGAGCCACCATACTTTTTTGTTAAATCCAGAAGGCAAGTGCCTTAGGTTCAAACCGCTATTTCGAGTCAGATGCCATTCCTTTATGAGTTTTTTGTTCGATACCAAGGCGTGCTTTTCATTGAGCGGTGCCGACTTGTTGCATACCGGGCAGCCGCTGCCCCGATTTCGGCTATATACCGTTGCCACCCATTCATGCCCGTTGCTGCATACCCACCACACTTTTTTACCGGATCCCGGTGTGACAGTTCTTGGGTTTAATTCCCGGTTTCGGGTCGGGTGCCATTCTTTTGCCAGATCCGGGTTTATAAGACCTAGATTATATTTTTCGGTAGCTCTTGGCATATCATTACGCTAAATATTATGTCTAATTTTTTGATCAC
>JARRJQ010000559.1:0-1929 GCA_037388985.1 Desulfobacterales bacterium
TCACAAACCCAGTCAGGATGTCGCAATTCACGAAGCTTTCCAGGGGTGAACATCGGTGCATATCCTAGCAGTCTGGCTGTAATAAGATTCAACCTTGCCGCTGTTCTTAAACCGGCGACCGGTATATGCAGGCATTGCACGCGCCTGGCATTCAGACCGCCGACCGCATCAATGACATCCTTCCACGAATACCCTCCCGGCCGCCCGTCATGAAGTTCGAACGCCTTTTTGGGCAAGCCGTCTTTGAGCAGCCATTTTTGAATTGCTTCAGCCAGATCGTCGACATACAGCATCGAAAATCGACCGTCGCCGGATCCAAGAACAAAAGCTATACCGCGGGCCATCCAGCAAAGCAAGGGCCGCATTTCATTTTCACCGGGTCCGTATACAGCCGATGGCCTCAACACCGTCCATGACATCTGCCCGGCTTGCACGGCAAGAGCGGCTTCGCCCTGACATTTACTGTTTGCATAGGGTGATAGGTCAGGTTCTCGGGCAGCCAGTGATGATAACAATAAAAAGCGCGGTAACGGATGCTGCTCAGTTGCCGCACGCACCAACCGTTCCACGCCATCGACATTTATTTGGTTAAAATGTTCCTGCGTCGCACCGCGAACAGCGCCGGCGCAATGCACCACGGCCTCAACGCCGTGTACCAGACGCCGCAAGCTGTCGACATCTTCAAGCGCACCTTCGACCCACTGAACATCAAACTCAAGCGCACCTTCGACCCACTGAACATCAAACCCCACCAGCGGGCTTCTATCCGAAGTCTTACGCGTCAGGGCTTTAATTTTCCATCCTTCAGTGGCCAGTCTCCGTGCTATTGTGCTGCCGATAAAACCCGTTGCACCCGTCAAGGCGATTGTGTTTTTCAAGGCTTTAAATCAGAAATGCTCTTATACAGCCTGTTTGCTAGGCTCCTCTGCAAAGTTAGCCAGGCTGAGTGGCTGCAATTGTTCGGTTTCAACGCGTCTTAAAAATTCTTTCCGCGCTTTGGAGCGGGACAGCTTTCCGGAGGTGGTACGGGGAAGTGTATTCCGAGGTACCAGATCAATATAGCAGTCGATCCCAAGTTCATGATAGATAAGCGCCTGCAGTCTTGCCCGCAAATCGGACCGTTGGGGGTCATCAGATACCCGGCATTGGACCATCATCACCGCTTTTTCTTCTCCATTCGGTCCGGGCACCGAAAATGCCGATGCATCGCCGGTTCGCACTTCAGGCTGCTGTTCCGCAACAAATTCCAGATCCTGCGGCCAGATGTTCCGACCGTTGATAATGATCATGTCTTTATCCCGTCCGGTAATAAAAAGGCCGCCTTTGGCAAAATAACCGATATCTCCAGTATTAAACCATCCGTCGGAATTCAGAACCTCCTGGGTTAATTTGGGATTTCCAAAGTAGCCGGACATCATGCTGGCAGCTCGAACGTAAATGGTTCCAACATTCCGTTCGGGCAGTTTTTGGCCTTTATGATTCCTTACTTCAACTTCGTAATCCGGCAGCGGTGCGCCGCAATCCACAAATTTACTGAATCGAATTTCGCCTTCCTGCTCTCCTTCTTTTGTCGGTAAGGCCTTGCGGTGTTCAGAAAGATAATCGCCATCTACAAAGTCAACATTTAATCCCTGATTCAGCGATCCAAAACTAACCGCCAGGGAGCATTCCGCCATACCGTAGCAGGCACAGAACGCTTTCTGGTTAAATCCGCAAGGTTCCAAAAATCTCGCAAATTCAAACAGGGGCTCTGGACGAATGGTCTCGGCTCCAACACCAGCCAACCGCCAGGCGCTTAAATCAAATTTTTCAATATCGCTTTCACGAAATCTCTGGAGGCACAATTCATAGCAAAACGGCGGACTAAAGGATATGGTGGCTCGATTTTCGGTCATCAATGACAGCCACAACCGGGGTAGCATGGCAAAT
>JARRJQ010000560.1:0-2748 GCA_037388985.1 Desulfobacterales bacterium
CGACACTTCGATTTCCGTATGGATTGAATCCTCTGCCCATGCCCCTTCCACTTCCCATACCGAGTCCGGCGCCGCCGCCGCGACCCATGCCGCTACCGGTTCCCATGCCCCAATGGCCCTCAACCGTGGGCGACTTTGTGGATTTGAGACCGCCGGCCACATACCTTTCCACAACGTCTTTGATGATTCCCTGTTCCCCCACAAATAGTTCAATTCCGGCTGCAGAAAGGGTTCGGACCGCGTTTGGACCACAATTGCCTGTAATTACCGCCTGCACATTTTTTGAGGCCAGAAACTGGGCAGCTTGAATGCCGGCACCACCGCCCATTGAGGCACTGTCATTTGGATAAGCCTCAAAATGCATGACATCAGAATCAACCACCAGAAAGTAGGCACAACGGCCAAATCGCGGGTCGAGCTGGGAATCCAAATCTTTTCCGGTGGAACTGACAGCTATTTTCATTGGTTATCCTCCTTTTACAGTTTGAAGAAGTCAAATTAATGCGGGGCTTTCATTTCTTCCGATTGATCTTGGATTTATGCTGCATAAAATATGCCATACTCTTTGCGTTCGGCAGACGGCGCGATAGAGAGCTTGATCCCCTTGATGCGGGAGTAGAGATCCTGCTTTAATTTCCCTTCAGCCGCAAGCTGTGGGGAATGCGCTCGCTATTGCGGGTCAAATTGTTCCCGCTGTTGCGATGCGAAGGGTTCGGATTGCATCCGCCGGACCCTATAAAGCCATCCATGATCTAATCAAACTATTAAATTCCTATAGATTCCCTTTTGATGGTTTCAATGGCCGGCTTCGGCATGAATGTTGCGTGACTGGTATAAAAAATAGACTGATGGAGTGGATTCTTGCTGTCATGCGCAGAATAGCCATACCCATTTATAAATCGCGGGTTTCACCGGTTTTCGATACCTGCACCCGGCTCCTGTTGATTGAATTTAAAGATGGTCGGGAAATCGCACGAAGGGAATTTGATCTTGATAATTTTTCCCTCCGTGAGCGGGTGAAGATTCTTGAAAAAAACGCTGTTGCCGTCATCATTTGCGGGGGCATCAGCGATGTCTTCCATGCGATTCTTTCGAATTCAAACATCCCGCTGATCTGCGGTATTTGCGGTAATGTGGATGAGGTTATAAGCGCTCACATTGACGGCCAGCTCGATGATCCGTGCTTCTTCATGCCGGGCTATAAAGCCGGCGACAAAGAATAAAGGTTTGCTCAAAATCAGGCCATGCGGTTTGCCGGTTTTAAATGGGAACTTATTGTTCCCATTTAAAATCTAATGATGGGAGCAGATTGTTTCCTCAATTCATTTCCCAGACACTCCTCCAGGCCCGGTCGTAAGTGAATCCCCCAATAATACAGGTTTGATGGCATTTGTCGGGTTTAGATTCGTTTTTGGCATCTGTGTTGCTATCGATAGATTATATAAAATGTTATTCTCAGCGTCGAGCCTTGGACTTTTTATTGTCGGAGCGCTGAAAAACCAATTGGGAATCGGATATGGGTTTGAGTACCTGAGTTCTTATGCGGAAATAAATGCTTTGAACCACCCATCGGGGAGGATTGTTGAGCTTGCAAACCTATTTTGACTGCATCCCATGTTTTTTCGAGCAGGCCCTGAGGGCGGGACGAATGGCAACCGATGATGAACATAAAATAAAACGTCTTCTGGATGAAGTTGGAATGATGTTAAAAGATATTCGTCTTGAAAGCACCCCGCCAGAAACCGGCCGACTGATCTATCAGCGAGTAAAGGAATTTACAGGGAATAAAGACCCTTATCTGGAAAGAAAAAGGGAAAATACCGCCAAAGCACTCACTTTATATCCTTCATTGAAAAGCACGCTAAACGCCTCCAACGACAGGCTCCTGGCAGCCATACGCTTGGCAATTGCAGGCAATGTAATGGATTTTGGAGCAAGCAAAGACTTTGATATTGAAGCTGAAATAAATGAAGTATTTAAGCGCAACTTTGCGATTTTCGACTGCGATGAATTCAGAGACCATTTAGATAAGGCCAAAGAGATTCTGTTTATTGCCGACAACGCCGGAGAATGCGTTTTCGACAGGCTGTTGATGGAGGAAATGAAAAAACCGGTTACCTATGTTGTCCGGGGGGCACCGGTTATCAATGATGCAACCTATGAGGATGCCGTACAGGCAGGCGTTCATAAAGTGGCTTCGATCTTATCATCCGGAACGGATGCGCCGGGGACCATCCTTGCGACATGCAGTCGAGAATTTAGACAAATATATGACAGATCAACGTTTATCATCAGCAAGGGACAGGGAAATTATGAGGCGCTTTCCGGCGAAAAACGACCCATATTTTTTCTATTAAAAGCAAAGTGTCGGGTGATAGCAAGGGATGTCGGTGTTAACGAGGGTGATATCATTTTGAAAGCCATAAACACCTGATGCTGCATGCGTTAACACCCCCCGGGGCACTGAACCGAACATCATAGGGTAAGCAAATCGATGCGTATAAAATCAAAGATACCCGAAAACTGATGGATGTCGCCCAGCGGCTGGGCAGAAGCGTCAAAACAAATGCATTAAACCCGGGAGTGATGCTCGTGCAGACTGATAGATCAAGTTTCTGTAAAAAAGGTCTCATGTCGGTCTGCACAGCAGGCAGCGCGGATGAGCAAAAACAATGCCGATTCTATAAAAAATCTTCATATACCGATAAATGCATGTATTTTATATTTGAAAAATATTGCGATTGCCTG
>JARRJQ010000561.1:0-1525 GCA_037388985.1 Desulfobacterales bacterium
GGATCTCAGAGAAATCTCCAAGATTAAAGACCACCCCATCGATTCGCGTCGTATGATTCTGGTGAGCGACAGCATATCGCCTGCGGATTTGATGGAAAATGGCTATATGGAAGGAATCCTCCAAAAGGCAATTGATTGGGGGTTTGAGCCGATCAAGGCCATTCAGATGGCCACATTAAATGTTGCCGAGCACTTTTCGCTGGATCACCTGATGGGGGGAATTGCCCCGGGTCGATACGCGGATCTGATAATTATACCGGATCTGGCGACCATCGAAGCTCAGCTGGTGATTAGCAACGGCCAAATTGTTGCTGAAAACGGAAATCTGCTGATTTCTCCCAGGAAACATAAATTTTCGCAGAAAAGCCTAAACAGTATTCAACTGCCCAGGGAGATCAAGCCATCGGATTTTATTATTCCGGCGCCTGCCGGCACTCAAACAGTGCGGGTTCGCGCAATCAATATGGTGACGGATCTGGTAACCTCGGAAGTTGTTTTGACCCGACCGGTGACCGATGCGCAGATTTCAGCCGACAGCAACCGGGACATCAATAAAATCTCGGCCATTGATCGAACCCACAACCCGGGCGATTTGTTTACCGGCCTGATCAAGGGATTTGGCTTGAAATCCGGCGCCATTGCATCCAGCGCTGCCTGGGACACTTCGGATATTGTCGTCATCGGTGCCAACGAGCGGGACATGGCCTTTGCGGTAAACCGGATTCACAGCCTGCAGGGGGGTACTGTGGTATGTGATCAGGGGAAAATTCTGTCCGAACTGCCTTTGCCGATATTTGGACTGATTTCCGATCTTCCATTGGAAGCCATCGATCGGCAATTAAAAGAGGTAACCAAAGCTGCCCAAAGCCTTGGCGTCCCTTTTCCGCAACCCATGTTATCGTTAACCACCCTCACCGGTGCCGCGATTCCCTATCTAAGGATTTGTGAAGAAGGCTATATCAATTTAAAAGACGGTAAGCAATTGCCTCTTTTTGTTGAATGAACAGCTTTCTTTTCAAAGCATTCCATCAGAATAAAAGATTCACCTGTTGCAAATCCGAAGATTCTTGATTAAAGATAAAAAAACATTAAATTAGTAAAGGCCAAGCGATTTATCATTGCTAAAAAGGGAGAAACAAGATCATGGCTGACCAAGATTTGTTAACAGGCAAAAGGATCCTCCTGGTGGATGACGAGCCGGATGTACTGGACACATTGGCGGACCTGCTGCCCATGTGTAAAACGGTGAAGGCGTCGGATTTCAAAACCGCCCAAGATTTGCTGGAAACCGAGTATTTCGATATGGCGATATTAGACATTATGGGAGTTAAAGGTTTTGAGCTCCTGGAAATTGCCAATCAAAGAAAGGTTAGCGCCGTCATGCTGACCGCGCACGCCCTCAGTCCGGATAACGTTGTTAAGTCTTATAAGGAAGGTGCTGCTTCTTATTTGCCCAAAGAAGAAATGGTCAACATCGTATCCTTTTTAAACGATGTTTTAGAAGCCAAGCAACAGGGTAAAAGCA
>JARRJQ010000561.1:1565-3067 GCA_037388985.1 Desulfobacterales bacterium
GACTTCTGGAAAAAGTTCCCCTTTTATTAAAAATTTCAACCGAATTTATGGTGTCACTATCGATCCGGCCCGGTAATCGAAAAATGGTCCCTTAGTGTGTTCCGCCATTCGGAAGAAGACGAAAGGGTCCGAGCAAACAGGCATTGGTGAATGCTTTGCTAAATTCCGGCGTGCCTCCCAATTCAAGATACTTGATTCGCGCAGGCAGATCTTCGGCCGCCTTGCGCTGGGTGGCAGACAGCAGAAAAAGCCGCGCACCGATGCCGGCCGCATTGCCCACTTGCCGGTACCTGTTGAGAGGAAGACTGGGCAGCATTCCCATTGCCATCGCATTTGAAATATTCAGGTAGCTGCCAAAGGCGCCGGCGATGATGATCTTTTCAATTTCCGTTTCGGAAATGCCCTCCTGTTGTATAAGGATCTGCATTGCGGCTTCGATGGCGGCTTTGCCCAGCTGAACCTCCCGCACATCCTTCTGGGTGACGGAGATTTCGGGGCCTCTGCGTCGTGCCCTTTTGGGAACAAGCACAAACTCCAAACGCCCGTTTTTTTCAACCAGATGGGGATGGGAACCTTTTTGCATGCGACCGCCCGAATTCAGCACCCCGGCCAGATGCAACTGCGAAACGGCATCCAATATCCCGGACCCGCAAATGCCGATGGGTTTTGCATCACCGATGGTCTCATAGCGGGTATCTTCTTTGCTCACGTATATTTTTTCGATGGCGCCGGGTGAGGCCCTCACCCCGGATTTAATGTGATAGCCCTCAAAAGCAGGACCGGAAGCACAGGAGACGCTGGTTATTTTCCCCCGGGCAATCAGCGATATTTCCGTATTGGTGCCGATATCAATGATGATTGCGTTTGCATGCACCCAAGCTTCAGCCGTGGCCGCTAAAGCGGCTACATGATCCGCACCCACAAAACCGGCGATGTTGGGAGGAAAATAAACATAGGATCCCGCAGCGAAATTTAGGCCGATTTCCTCTGACTTGACATTTACAGCGCCGGAAGTCGCCGGCACAAACGGTGACCGGGCTAACTGGTGAACCGGCAAGCCCAGCATGAGATGGTGCATGGCCGTGTTGCCGACAATAACCGTTTCCAGAATATCTTTGGTTTCAGCGCCGGCTTCAGCGCACAGATCGTGGGCCAGCTTCATCAGGGCGTCTCGCACCGCGTCCGCCATCAACCTTCGCCCTTCCGATGATTGAATTGCAAAGTTAATGCGCGTTATGATATCCTCACCATAGCTGATCTGGGGATTCATGATCCCCCTGGAGGCGAGATTTTCCCCGGTATCCAGGTCAACTAGATAGCCGGCTATTTTGGTTGAGCCCAGATCAACCGCCAAACCCAAAGGCCGAAAGTCCGGATGGTTGATGGCAACCAGCTCGCGGTTTCTAACGTGTGCCTTCAAGTTCCAGTTCCATTCCCGCAACCGCAGCGAGAGGTCTCTGAGCACATGGATATCGACATGTTTGGGGCGCAAAACGCTGATT
>JARRJQ010000562.1:0-2501 GCA_037388985.1 Desulfobacterales bacterium
GAACGTTTTTGGGAAATAAATGTACTATATTTTGGATTGACAACCATCCGTAAAAAGCATAAAGAAACCTCCAGTCGGGACGTGGCTCAGCCTGGTAGAGCACAGCGTTCGGGACGCTGGGGTCGGTGGTTCAAATCCACTCGTCCCGACCACTTTCATTCAGCTCCCTTATTTGTCTTTGCCATCCTTTTTCCACGCTTAATCCGATTTCAGCAGGCCGACGACATATTTTGCAATTGCCGGTGCCGCGGTTAGTCCGGGGCTGTCCATGCCCAGCAGATGGATTACCCTGTTGGTATTGCGATCCATCCGGATGTAAAAATCGTGGAATCCATCGAGCCGTGCTTGAATTCCGCCCTGGTGATATTCCAGATCAGTTGCTTTCAGGTCCGGGAAAAAGGCCATATTTTCCAAAAACGTTTCAGCAGGCGGCACCGGTGTACTTTTATAGTCTTCAAAATGAGTGACCGGTATGAGTTTGGGGCCAACGGTGACGGTATCGCCAATCACCGTTTCACCGCCGATGACATCGAATGTCGGCGTCAGGTGAACACCGACGGTATGATGCCTGCCGGTGGGCGAATCGACAACGATGGGCGTCGGATACACGTTCATTCCCCTCAGAAACAGTTTGGGACGCCGGTTGCGATAGAATTTAAGCGAATCGCCGCGAATCAAAGCCGGAGAGATCGGAATCTGAGGATCAATCATTCGCGCGATATCGACGGCATGGACACCGGCGGTATTGATAACGGTATTTGCCTGGATCCGATCCTGGTGTCCGTCCCGATAGCGAAGGTGTGCAAAAACATCACCGTCCGATAATTCAAGACCGACGACTTCTGTTTCAGACATAAAAGTTGCACCCCGGTTGCTGGCTGAGGCATAGACCTGATGCAGAAGTGCAGTCGGATCAACGATACCGGAGCTGGGCAACAGTAACGCCGAATGCGCGCGGACATTGGGTTCCAGTTGCCTGATTTCATCCGCCCCAATTTTGCGCACTCCCGGCACCCTGTTGGTTTTCGCCTGCAGTAAATAGTGATCGAGAATCCGACTTTCAGCTTCATTATTGGCCACCATCAATTTTCCGGTTTGTTTACACGGCAACTGATATTTTCGAGCAAATTCATACCAAAGGCGGTTGCCCTCGACGCATAGCCGCGCTTTTAAGGGGCGCAAATCCTGCTCATAATAGATACCGGCATGCAAGACACCTGAATTTCGCGATGATTGATTCTCTCCTCTGGTAATCCCAGGATTTTTTTCAAAGACATAGATATCCTCTTGTTCTTTGCACAGTTCAAGTGCCACCCAGCAACCAATAATGCCGCCGCCAATGATGGCAATATTTATCTTCGCACTCATGAAATACACCTCTTCATCCAAAACGCCAGCTTGTGTTTCAGCCCACGGCACTCCGGCATCAAACAACTAAAAGGCGATTGCGTATCGGGCAAAAAACCACCGCATCTTGTCCCGGTCGCTGTGATTTCCGGATTTTCAAACCCTATTCTAAAAGGCGATTGCGTATCGGGCAAAAAACCACCGCATCTTGTCCCGGTCGCTGTGATTTCCGGATTTTCAAACCCTATTCTCTAAAAACCGCAAAAAAAGGAAATCATCAGAGTTCTTAGTTTATCTTGATTCCTAGTGCAAGAACCTTCTATATTAAATCAACCTTATCCAAAATAATACGGTAACGATTTTTATGATCACCTCCCATCAAATTTATTTTCAGGATTCCAGAGAAATGGAAGCTATTTCGTCAAACTCGGTCGATCTGGTGGTGACCTCACCCCCCTACCCCATGATTGAAATGTGGGATTCCATGTTTGCCCGTCAAAATGCCGAAATTGGCAACGCTCTGCAAAAAGGCGACGGGTTAATCGCTTTTAAAAAGATGCACGGAGTCCTGGATGCTACATGGCATGAGGTTTGGCGGATATTAAAGATAGGCGGCATCGCCTGCATCAATGTTGGAGATGCTGCGCGCACCATCAACAGATGTTTCAAGCTGTATCCGAATCATTCCAGAATCCTGAGCCGGCTTATTAAGCTTGGTTTGCATGCGCTGCCGATTATTTTATGGCGCAAGCAGACCAATGCGCCCAATAAATTTATGGGGTCGGGCATGCTGCCGGCCGGTGCCTATGTAACCCTGGAGCATGAGTATATTTTGATCTTGCGCAAAGGGTCCAAGCGTGAGTTTAAGCTGAATTCTGAAAAGCAAAATCGGCGGGAAAGCGCCTTTTTTTGGGAAGAACGCAATTCCTGGTTTTCCGACGTCTGGATGGATGTGAAGGGGGCCTCTCAAAACCTGGGTAATCGCACAGCCCGTTTGCGCAGCGCCGCCTTTCCTTTTGAAGTGCCCTACCGCCTGATCAACATGTTTTCGGTTAAAGGCGATACAGTGGTCGATCCGTTTCTGGGTATCGGAACCACCATGTGGGCAGCAATGGCTGCCGGCCGAAATTGCATCGGCTACGAAATTGAAGCGA
>JARRJQ010000563.1:0-1513 GCA_037388985.1 Desulfobacterales bacterium
CATCCGCAAGCGCCAGACAGGTTTCGACTCCAGCATATTGGCCTCTAAAATCCGCCAGTTGCGATTCATTCTTATCGCAGATCAGCTTAAGCGAACCCAGTTGATGGACATTGCGCACTAAGTTTTTTCCCCAGTAGCCGGCACCGATAACAGCGACTGAAATCACTTTTCTTAGTTGGGACTTTTTCATACGTTGGGAACATTCCTTTTAAAAAAGGTTCAATCCGATTGATTAGGCCTGAGCGATTGTCCGAGCAATCTGTTTCTGTTCAGTATGCGACAAATAGGGATATATCGGCAGGCTTAAGATACGCCGCGAGCAGTCCTCGCTATCTGAAAAATCTCCCTCTAAATAGCCCAGAGCCCGATAAGCGGTTTGAAGATGCAACGGCTTCGGATAGTAGATCGCCGTCGGAATATTTGCTTCTTTCAACCTCGCCTGTAGTCGTGAACGATGGTTCTCATCGCTGGCAAGAATGGAGTACTGCGCCCAGACCGATTTGACGCCTTTAGGGACTTGAGGCACCGTAATCGAATCCACGTTAAAAAGTAATTCTCGATATCGATCGGCCACCGACTGCCGGAGCTCGACTTCTTCCGGAAAAATATCAAATTTAGACAGCAAAATGGCAGCCTGGATCGTATCCATTCGACCGTTTATTCCTGTGCGGACATTATCATATTTATTCGCCCCCTTGCCGTGAACTCTAACAGATCTCATGATATCGCTAAGCTTTTGATCCTCAGTAAAACACATACCTCCATCCCCGTAACATCCCAGCGGTTTAGCCGGGAAAAAGGAGGTGCATCCGATTTCAGTTAATGCGCAGGTCTTCCTGCCATGGAATTCAGCACCAAATGACTGGGCAGCATCCTCAATGATAAAAAGATGATTTTTGTCAGCGGTTGTTTTCAGCTGTCGATAATCAGCTGGCAAACCGAAAAGATCAACCGCAATAATACCCCGAGGCTTTAGCGAGCCAACTCTATCCATACGGGGCAAAGGGCAAAGGTCTGGACTTTTAGAATTTACCGCCGCGATGGCCTGGTCAAGCTTTGAGGGATCGATATTGAAGGTTTGCGGGTCAATATCCACAAAGACCGGTGTGGCGCCCAAAAGGCTGATCACCTCACCGGTGGCCACAAAAGTGAACGGGGTGGTGAAAATGGCATCTCCCGGCCCGACATTATAGGCCATCAGAGCCAACAGGAGTGCATCGGTTCCGGAACCACAGGCAACCGCAAAATCAACGCCAACATAGCCTGCCAGTTTTTCCTCCAGCAATTGGATCTCCGGCCCCATAATATATTGGCCGTGATTGAGCACAGCCGTAATATTTTTTTCAAGATGATCACGAATTCGCTTCTGCTGCAAACCCAAATCAATAAATTGCATGCTGACCTCTTTAAGCCTATTGTTATCTTGCCAATACTAAGAGCCTAACCCGGCAAAGCCTGAACCAAAAAAGATCAATCAATCACGAAAGCACGAAAGGATAAAAACACGAAAAAA
>JARRJQ010000563.1:1526-3939 GCA_037388985.1 Desulfobacterales bacterium
AATCCTTTTACCTCACAGTCGAGCTCAAAATATCGACGAATTTTTTTATCATCTAATATACCGAAGCAATCGACAATAGCAGCCGGACGGCCGATCATCGCCACAACTTCGTCGGGATCCAGCTCGAGATACTCTTTGTGCCGAACGGCGAAAATAACCGCATCGGCAAATGGCAAGACCTCGCTTAGGTCTTTTCGAACCCGTGTTTCATCGAGCTTTTCTTGATTGCGGAAAAATTGCTTCATGGAATGGTCCGGAGCCGGATAGCTGTTTTGCTTTTCAAGTTCCCACCAGTGCTTAACATACGGGTCAGCAACGGCTATCTCGGCGCCCATTTCGGCTAATTTGCGAACGATGGTTTCTGACCCGCTGTAACGTGTGTCGCCTACACCTTCGCGATAGGCGGCACCGAGCAGCACGATTTTTGAAGCCGCAACGATCTTGCCCATGTTGCGCAGGGCATCCCGCACCTGTTGGGGCACTCTTAAGGCCCGTGTATCGTTGATATCAATAGCGGCAGGCGTGATTTTGAACACGTCATCTTCAAAACCCATTAAGGTGTGATAGGCCCAAACGCCTAAACCACCGTCTTTTGGCAAACAATAGCCGCCGATGCCGGGACCGGGGAAAATCATATTGCTATGGGTCGGTCGGAATTTTATGGCATCGATGACCTTAATTAGATCCACACCGTTGCGCTCGGCAAAAACGCTCCATTCATCCAAAAAGGCGAGGATGGTGGCCCGGTATGAATTTTCAACGATTTTACAGGTTTCGCTTTCAATCGGACGGTCCAGCACGGTGAGCGGATACTTTTCCACATTCAGTATTTCAGATAAAAATTTACGAACACGCTCTTTGGCTATCTGATTAATGCCGCTGCATACCCGCCAAAAATCACGCACGGATGCGACATAATTTCGACCCGGCATCACCCGCTCAAACGAATGCGCCAGCAACGGCTCGCAATCTTTTAAGCCACGTTTCTCAAAGGCTTTCTTCATGATCGGATAGGCCACGTATTCAGTGGTTCCTGGTGGCACGGTGGTCTCAATCAATACTAAGCACTCCGGCTTGATTTTTTCCCCAATAATTTTGAGACTGGCTTCAAGGGCAACGATATCGGCGCGCCCCTGTCGAACATTGCCGAATTTTTCTTTATAATAATCGCACTGTACATCAACGATGACGACATCGGCCAGGCTGAGTGCTTCGTAGGTAAAAGTAGCGATCAAGGTTTTTTCCGCTCCGACAAAACCAACACCCATAACAACCACGATTTCCCGTCCCATTGATCGCTGTTCGTCGACGAGCAGTTGTAAGCGTTTAAATTCTTTATCATAATCTTTTCCATGGGGTAATTGAAAAACTTCACCGGCAGGACAAACCGAAACAAGCGATTGTGGCTGCGAACTTCCATTTCCCTTCGAGTTGTGCATGAATCGTCTCCGTACGGATCGGGGGGTTGAAGGTATGCGAATAAAATTCCAGAATTAAGACATCGTTTTGATATAGAATTCTATCATAAGCCCCGGTTAAATCAAAGATAATTTACGTCTACCGGTTTTAGGTGAGGAAAAGATGTGTTCCGGCGCTCGATTTCTTTTCCGGAATATATTCGGGAGGGCCCTGAGCTAAAAAGGATTCAGCCGTGCAACAACTCAATTAAATTGAGGGATCAAGGAATTTTTCTTGGAACCCATTTTGCGGCAAGCAGCGGCGGAATCTCTGGCGGGCTTTTCGAGAAACGCGGATAGAAAAGCTCCCCGACCCCTCAAATAAATTTTACCATAGTTTCAAAACATTAGCTCTGACATATGATATTTAATATTGAAAGACCAACAAAGTTATGATCTAATAATAATAAATTTGAAATCAGCCGTATTTGTATTGCATATGCCCATTTGACTTTGGAAGGAGTTGTAACCGATGGCACGCATACTTATCATCGACGATGAACCCCAAATTAGATCAATGCTGCGATTGATGCTTGAACGGGTAGGATATGAAGTCGCTGAAGCGCCTGACGGTATTGAAGGAATCAGGCGCTACCGGGAGAATCCTGCGGATCTCATCATTACGGATCTTATCATGCCCAACAAAGATGGTATCGGAATGATTATTGATTTAAAAAAAGAGTTCCCCAAAGTTAAAATTATTGCCATGTCCGGCGGGGGGGTAAACCGGCCTGAAGGTTATCTAGATGGGGCCAAGAAATTGGGTGCTACACGCACCCTGACAAAGCCAATTGATCGAGATGAAATGCTAAAAGCGGTTAAGGAAACGCTGAAAGACCCAGCGGCTCCCGCTGAATCATTTACTTGATCCGCTGGATGCGCCATCAACCGACTGCTTCCTAATGCGCCTTTGACCGGCAGGCGCCATTTATTTTTATTCCCCCCGTAAATCTGCA
>JARRJQ010000564.1:0-1475 GCA_037388985.1 Desulfobacterales bacterium
ATTACATCCAGATAGATGTCAGTCGAGAGGCGCTCATTTAGCATTACTTCCTGTTGACAATAGTGTCTTCGCTTCTCGAGAGTAGTAAAATCGAGAAATTCAAGGTAAACGGGCTTTTTGATTTTATAGGCATATTCACCCGTTAAAAATACTTTGGAGATATGTGTCCCGCGCTGTTCAATGGTCGCTACATTGTGAGGATAGAAATCCGGCCTTGCCATGGCCTTAATTATTTCTGCTTGTGGTTGAGTTTTCATGTGAACTCATTTAAACATTATCATAAAAAATTCCTTAAATAAAACTTCTGCCCTTCGTACTCTGTTTCGACCAACTTACTTTGAGCCATCAATTTGTGTACCACGGGCCAGTCCGCTGCGGCTTTTTTCAGAAAATCACTCACCGCACTTTGCCGCATAGGATGCACCGCTGTAATGCTGAGCAGGTCTTCTTCAACGTTGCCCGTAAAAGCGAAGGCGTTTCCTTCGTAACCGATTAAATATTCTACCTGATCGAGCTTTGCACGAAAAAGCTGAAAAGCAATATTGATATCTTCCGGCAAAGGAAGCCGAACCCAAGTTTCCGCTGGCGGTCTGGTGGGTATGGCTAAATATACTTTCACCGGATTTAACCTGGGTAAAAAATCCGCCATCGCTTTGAGTATGTCAGCGTCGCTACGAATACCGCCAACCAGCATCGTTTCGGTAACGAGCTCTCCCGGGAAAATTTTTGAGAAATCCAGCATGCCCCTTAAAATCCTACCCAACTCCAAATCTCGATGGGGCCTGTTGATCTTGCGCCAGCTCGTTTTCCAGATAGAATCAAATTTTAATGAAACCCAATCGGCTTTCATTAGATCTTCTCTCACATCTTTACGAAAAATCAGAGATGCATTCGTAATGATACCGATCTTAATTCCCATAGATTTCAGTAGATCAATTTCGTAACCGAGATTAGCATCCAGAGTCGGCTCCCCATCCGGGACGAAGGTCAGATAGTCAATTGACTCACCTTTCTTTCTGGCTTTCTTAACCTGTTCTCCAACACTCTTAATAATATCCTCGGGTTCATAAAACGGGCATCGCTCAACCTGCATCCGGCGTGTTTTTCCGACCTGGCAGTAAACACAGGAATAGGTGCAGATTTTGGGCGGAATATTGTTGATACCCAGGCTTCGCCCAAGCCTCCGAGAAGGTACCGGTCCAAAAGCGATCATATGTCTAAATAACCTTCAAAAATTCATTCATTTTAAAAATTTGCTTCTTTGACGGCCGTCAAAATTCCAGCGAGCACAGTTTTTCGGGTTGAAAGTGAATCTGGAATTTTATCAATATCCGAGTCAAGAAATCCTAACTTTTTTGATGGCAGAATATCTTCAAGAATTTGTATTATACAGCTCCGAGGTCCCGGCGTGTGGCCATATCCACCAGAATTCTATCTCTGGCCTTGTCGATGCCGAGTGCTTGACGTTTTTTATC
>JARRJQ010000565.1:0-2485 GCA_037388985.1 Desulfobacterales bacterium
TGACCCCCATTGATAACCTTTAGGTGGTTATTTTTTTAAGACTATGGCTACAGTGGCGAGATTATAACATATATTTGGGCAATTAAGGTTGTATTTGACCAAAAATAGGTATGATAATTCGGATCTGAGGTGAATATCGTGTAAAATTTTGGTACGGAATATCCGATCTTATACTTTATAAAGGATTAAACGTTTGAGTTTTTTACAGGTTGTGCATAGGCCGTCATAGGATGCGCTCAAAGGCGAGTCTCCATCGATGAAGGGCAAATCGGCCCGTTTTTAGAGCAAAGGGGATTGAAATTAGTCGAACACATGACCAATGTCGAAATTGAGAGAGCTTACTTAATCGGCGAGGATGGGAAATTGATCGGCCATGTAACCGGGCATTTCCGTTTTGTATTGGCTTCAAAAAGGATAAAGACATATGGGAAAGGAAGCCCACGAGGATGAAAGCAATATGTATTACATCAAGACCAAACCCAGGTGAACTTGATAAATGCGTAGAATTAAAGGATTTACCGCTGCCTGATCCGGGGAAAAACGAGATTCGGATAAAAGTCATAGCGTCAACAATTAATATTGATGATATCCATATTGCAGAAGGTACGATGTTCGGGGGTCTGCCGGTCAGTCCAAAACCAAGCCAGAACAAGCCATACATTCCCGGAACAGATGTCTCCGGTATTATTGATTCTGTCGGCCCGGGTGTGAAATCATTAAAAGTCGGTCAGGAAGTGTATGGGATATGTAATCCGATGAAAGGCCAGGGGCCGTGGGCGGAATATTGTATTGCCAAAAGTGATCATGTTACTGTAAAACCCGGGGGCTGGGATTTTAAGGAAGCGGCCGCATGTGCATTGGCTGGAGCGGTTGCCGTCAGCATGGTGAACTCAGTCAAGAATGTTGCGAACAAGAAATGTTTGGTCATCGGCGCATCGGGTGGTATAGGAACCCTTTGCTTGCAAGCTTTGAAGCAAGAAAATGCCAGAGTATGGGGGGTTTGCAGCCAAAGGAACGCAGGGATTGTTCAGCAATTGGGAGCTGAACGAGTTATTGATTACACAAAGGCTCCTTTTTCAGAACAAATACAGGATTTAGGTGAGAAAGTTGATATAGTCTTTGACCTTGTGGGTGGAAAAGAGATAGAAAAAGATGCTTTTCACGTGTTGGATTCATTGCAATAAATCTGGTCCAGCTGGTAGTTTAAGAGTGGCTGTAACTCATTTAGCTAAGTGGTTAGGAATAATACAAGGTGAATTTTCAGGAGGACAAGGATATGATTATATAACCACGGGTGATAAGTCATCGAGCTGTAGGAAAGGTCATCGTCAGTGTGAGCCGAAAATGAGACGGCAATCATGAAAAATCGTGAAATCGCAACACAATCACCGTGGACTTATTTCATCATCGCTTTCGGCTTTTCCTGGTTGTTTTGGATTCCAGCTGCCTTTGTAAATGGAAACATCCCCGATTGGCCCTGGGCCATCCTTTTATACATCGGCGGCATTGGCCCGGCGGTTGGGGGCATACTACTCACGTATCTGAACCCCCAAAAAGCGGTGCGCAGGGATTATTGGCAGCGAGTTTTCAATCCCAAGCGGATTGGTGGAATTTGGTATCTGGCAGCCTTATTGGCTTATCCGCTATTGACCCTGCTTTTGGCCTTTGCAGAAAATGGGCAGATTCAAACAACGGAATCTTTCAAAGAACTTCTAAGCCAGCCTTTAGGCATCATCCCCTTCGTAATTTTTATCTTCCTCTTTGGACCCTTTCCTGAAGAATTAGGCTGGCGCGGGTTTGCACTAGATGGGCTGCAAAAACGCATGAACGCGGTTTGGGCCAGTCTCTTGTTGGGTGCGGTTTGGGCAATCTGGCATATCCCGTTATTTTTCATGAACGGAACCTATCAAAACGAATTGGGGGTTGGATCGGCGGCTTTTTGGCGGTTCATGATTTTTCCCGTCGTCATCTCGATATTCTTTACATGGATATACAACAGCAATCAACGCAGTATTCTATCGGCGGCGTTGTTCCATTTTTCGCAAAATTTTACAGGAAACATTATCGATACATCGGGAACTTTGGAGACTCAACGCATTTTGATTCTGGTACTCCTGGGTATTGTCGTCGTTTGGGTTTATGGGGTTAAGGAAATGAAAAGGGAATCTTTACGAAGAGATGTTGAAAGAACACACTATTGATACCGGCAGCGTATCGATTAACTACGCCGAAGGACCAAATTCCGGTATGCCTCTCGTCTTGCTCCATGGAGGGGCAGGCTCCTGGCGTTCTTTCTCGACAGTGATTCCCGACCTTATTCCTAACTGGCACGTCTACGCGCCTGATTTTCGCGGACATGGTCGATCAGGACGCGTGCCGGGAGCCTATCAATGGACCAACTTTGTTCAGGTTACTACCGCGTTCTTACGGCACAACTTCTCAGAAGCGGCCATCCTATGGGGCAGCTCATTGGGTGGCACCGTCT
>JARRJQ010000566.1:0-2576 GCA_037388985.1 Desulfobacterales bacterium
CGCGGATCGGCTGGAAGCTGCAACCAATGGGCAATCGAGTTCGCATAATAGGCTAAGAGTCCAGCTTCTCCGGTGACCAACCGGTAAATACCCGCTGACTCCCGAACCAATCTTCTTAATTGCAGGATGTTTAAGGCGTTAAAAATGGATTCCACCCGATTCTCATCAGAGAGATAAACATGAGCCCCCTGTTTCTGAAGCGTTGCAATCAGTTGGCTTACCTTCGTTTGCACCTCCGAAGCGCTTAGACCTCTGTGATCCGATTCCAGCATCACGGCTGCCACCAGAGATACCGGAAGCACTGGAATCGACTGCCTGATCCCACCCATAAACAGATTGGCAATTCTTTGCACCTCTAAAAACCGAGTCTTGCGCTCCAATTTCCCGAAGCTGACACCGTTGTCAAGACAATATTGACGGACCGAGACAGGACTTCCGAAGTTAACATAAGCATAACCGAATCGTTGCCAGCGGCTCAAAATCATCAAAAATATGCTTTTACCGATAAACCCACATGTGGTTTTGATTACAAACCATTTGCTGCGCTTTTCGGCTTCGGGGTCCAATGTCCGCAGCAGACTCCGATCTTCTAAAGTCCGATCGTAATTGACCCCGACAGGAATAAATACAATATCCCGATCATTTTCGGGGTCATAACTGCGCAACATATAATCTAAAAAGCCAAGCTTCGGCGGCCTCAGGAGCCCATCTCGACTCAGGCTGCCTTCCAAAAATACGGCCTGACAGACGCCCTCTTTAGTCGCCATATGAACATAGCGCTCCAGAACCCGTCGATATAACGGGTCGTGTGAATCGCGCCGGACAAAAAAAGCTCCCATCGCCCGAATAAGGGTTTGCAGAGGCCAGATCTTTGCCCACTCTCCGACCGCATAGGACAGCGTTGTTTTCTCGGCGGCCAGAAAAGCAACCAAAATGTAGTCCATGTTGCTGCGGTGATTGATAACGAATACGACGGTGGACTCCGGGTCGATTGCCGCGAATTGTTGATCATTGACCAGGCCGATACGCACCCGGTAAAGAAGCCGGGCGATTTTTTTAGCCATCCAATATCCGATCCGAAAATAAAGATAGGCATTAAATGATGGCACGATCTCTCTGGCATAAGACATCACCTTCTCTTGCACAATTTCCCGGGGACAATCTTGCTCGCGAGCAATTTCTTGAATGGCTTCAACGACTTTCGACCCGTTCCAATACGGACCATGCGGCCATTGCCAGCAGGAGAACAAAAAGCCATATCGATATTGTGATTTGATCACCCATAGGGCTTGCTTTGCTTAACGGGTGCCCGTTCGAAAATGATGCTGCTTGTTGGCCGGTGATTGCACCAAATGCGGTCGCATCTTGACGAATTGACAACGGCGTGAAATAATTAGATCTTAATTTTTCCTTCTTTGGTTCTCCGATCAATCGGGATTTACGCTTTGCGACAACCGGCGTGTCCGGATTAGGTATTAAAAAACATCAGTGAAGGGATTGCTATTTCCCTCCGAGTGCGCCTGAAGCAATCAATGACTCAGCGTCATTATAGGCCAGCTGTCTGAGAATTCAAAGGGGTTTTTAATGGAAAACACAGACTCCAATGATTTCAATTCGGAGGTATCATCCGTCGCTAAAGATACGCCTAAAAAAAGGAACACCGGCATCCATATTCAAAAAGAGCATAATCACGTACAGCACAAGGCGAAAGAATCACGGCAAAAACGAAGCCCTGTGCTGTTTAAAGCGGTTTTTTCGTCAATGCCCGCTCGCCTCTTGGCTTTCTGGTCCTCGCGGAAAAGATGGCTCCTCGGTATCGGCGGATTTATCTTTATTATTCTAATCGGCCTGGTTATTCGAGCCAGTTATCATAATCTCGACAAATATTACCTTAGGTCTGCAGCCGGTGCCGTAGAAATCTGGCAGGGCACCTTCTCCCCCGCAGGCAAAAAGCGGATTCTGATTATGCCCGGGGTTCAAATGCCGGCCGAAACAAAAAATGTGTATGGTAAAGAAGAGGTTTTTCCACTCGCATTTGATTTCTACACCAGCAAAGCCGATGCCCTGATGGAAGTTCCCGGGATGCCGGACTTTATCGGCATTAAATCTTATTTGAACAGAGCATTGTCATTTGCGACAACCGAACACCTTCGCCAGATAGCTCATGCGCGGATTAATCAAATCGACCGCATGATCCTATTTTACAAGGCCGATGTGGCCGCCACCAAAGGCACCCGCGCCGGCCTTGAAGCCGCTCTGAATTATTTGAACCAGGCAGCTGAACTCAATCCCGATGACATTGAAACAGAAATTATCAATAAGAAAAAAGCCTCAATTCGTGAATTGCTAAATTCACTCTGAAAAGCCACTATGACGACCAAACGCATCCTCATACTTGCGCCGCTTGTGATTACGTTGATCTTAATTCAGTCCTACTTCTGGGTGCCCACCTATGAGCAGCAGGCAAGAGGCAACCCCGGCCGCTTACGTGAGTTTATCAATGCATCAACTGGGGACGCCACCATTTTGAATCCCATTTTATCGGCTGAAAGCGCCAGCAGTGAGATAGAGGAAAA
>JARRJQ010000567.1:0-2328 GCA_037388985.1 Desulfobacterales bacterium
GGTTTTAGCAGATGCACTTAAAGTGGACGAGGTAATGTAATTTTAAGACTGAAACCGCAAATTCTAAAACCAAGATTTAAGATTACCCCTACCTAATCTTTAATTCTCAGACATTTTAATTTACTACGTTCCATCTAAAAAAATATCACTTCATCCAGATTATTTAAATATAGCCTTTATCTACACTTTGCAACATTTATGTAATTGGTCAGCTAACCTCAAACTGGTTTATGAACGAAAATCAACTTTGCCGGTCCAATTAAAAACAAAGTTTTATCAGAAGTTATGGCTCACTGTGGGGTGCGGAAACTGATGTTGCCCCGGTAATTTCAACTGCGCCAGTTGCAGTAAATTTTATAAGCGCCTTCTTTTGTTCTTCGATTTCTTTCCGATAATCGGTCTGCCAGCCATTAAAACCATTCGTACGCCGAATCCCGTTTTTGCTTTCCGTATAGGTGTTCAACCCAAAGGCGAAGTTTTCCTCACAATATCAAGATCGCATCACCCATCACCCCACCAAGGATGGTTAGGGGTACAAGTCGACGAAATGCGAGTACCCCCATTGTCTCAAGTGTCATCCCAACTTGATAAGCTACATCTTCCCAATTGTCCCCAAGCCTACATATTTCATTTATGGAGGCACAATCCGGCAGCGCCCAAATTTTGCGCAACGCTCTGTTGAATTCATGGCTCTGAAAGGAATTGACCAGCTGAACGGCGGCGGCAATGCGATGTTGTTGCTGATAATGCTTGACCAAGATGAAGCTGAAGACAATCCCGCTGATGACAGCTATTGTCCCAATTATCCATGCTAAAAGGGCTTAAGTGTTTAAGTCGGTCAGATCCATGACAATTCCCACGCGTCAGTTGCTTCGTATAATATTCTCACTTTTATTTTTCTTGGAACAGCTGCTTGCATATGCCATCATTAATAATTTTCTGANNCTTGCTAATCAACACCAACGCATTTGACGCCTTTTTATACGAACCATTCACCCGCTTCTCTTCCAAGGCCCGGAGAATCAAAGAAATACTTCTGACTGTCGCCCCAGTATTTGTTCCATCCGGTGTGTATGATGACGATGTCGTCCGACTCAATTTTGGGTGTGGCATTTTGCAGGTCCTCAGCGATGATGAGCTACCATTGTTTTTGGGAATGTCCACCAAAACTCCGGTCCCATTGTATTTGTCCGGCTGAATCTCGTACGTATAGGTTGTGCTCTCCACCATATGCGCGGGAAAGTCGGCATGGGTGGTACAGGTAAAGTACATAACCGTGGTAACCTTTTGAGAAAGCATGCTGGACTTGGCCATGTAATGCGTTCTTTCAATTTTTACATCCTCGAAAGAGGGCCGTAACGGACATTTATCTCCGAAAGGATGGCTCAGGTCCACTAATACTTATTTTCCGATAATAAATTCCCCCTTTACTCAATGTTTATAGACTGATACCCAATAGGTTAACGGCGTTACCTGAAAAGATCAGTTTTTTATCCTGCTCTGAAATTTTCTTATCCTCAACGAAGGCGATCATGAGCTGAGGATCCACCCAGGGATGGTCGGTGCCTAAGACCAAACGCTGCGGTCCTGAAAAATCAAAGGCGTACTGCAATGCCTGGACCGAAGGAGAACAGGTATCCAGATATACTTCTTTCAGAAACTCACTGGGTGGTTTGGAGATATGCTTCGGTGTACGACCCGGCATCCGGGTTTGATAATCGATTCGACCGATCATATAGGGCAGAACACCGCCGGCGTGAGGCATCAGGATCTTTAAATCAGGATGCCTCTCGAGTAATCCGCTGAGAATGATCCTTAGAAGCGAAAAACTGCTGTCGACTTGAAATCCCAACATGGGAATCATCATATAATCCTTGATTTCTGCTCCCCAGGTCGGAAACGTCGGATGAATAATAATAGGCAACCCTCTGGCTGCGGCGTGTGCATAAATTGGCTCAAATTCCGGGTCGTCAACATGACGTCCCCCGATATTTGAAAAGAGCATCACCCCACAAAAATTCAACTCATCCCGGGCGCGATCCATCTCGCCAATTGCTTCGTCCACATTTTGCCAGGGAAGGCTAGCCACCCCGGCGAAACGACCCGGGTACGTCTGAATGGCCTCGGCTATAAAGTCATTGGTGATTTGTGCCGCCCTGAGCGCCAGTTCGGGGGCCATCATACATGGTCCCGGTATGTTCGGGCTGAGTATTGACATGTCGATGCCGACATCATCCATCGCTTTGATCTTGCGTTCAATACTATAATTTTCGATCTTCCCCCGAATCACGGGCCGATCGCCTGCCAAGGTAACGATAAAATCACTTC
>JARRJQ010000568.1:0-1377 GCA_037388985.1 Desulfobacterales bacterium
GTTGAAATACACCGAACCTTTAGACAGCCAATCGCGCTCCGGCAGGCAATCGGCATCCATGTTGGCGATGATGTCTCCGCAGGCCGCTAATCTGCCGGCTTCACGGGCTCGGGGAAGACCTATGCGTGATTCATTGATAAGGGTGATGTTCGCAAATCCCCTTGCGATCTCTTCTGTCCGGTCAGTGCTGGCATTATTCACCACGATCACTTCGAAGTCAGAGTAGTCCTGTGCCAGAGCCGATCTGATGGTTTGAGCCAGATAGGCTTCTTCGTTGTAAGCTGGAATGACGATGGAAATTTTCATGATCGCAAGCTTACCGGATGACTTTCCATTCCCTGGCGAATGCCTTATTGAACAGAGCCACCCAAATCGTGTTGACCGCCCAGTCCCAGAGAAGCTTAGGCCAGCTTCACTTGGAGTTCGGCGAATTTTCCCGGCAGTTTTTTGGCTATAATTATTTTCGCAACTTGTTTGGAAGTGAAATAAGGCGAATAATGTATTTTTGAATAAATACAACCTTATTCTTCAATGAACATGATCGGAGGAAATGCCCATTGGCGCCTTTGGGTGAAGGATCGAGATAGAGGCTTTGGATGAAGCCGGCATGAGTCTCGCTAAACTTCCGAGATTCCTGCGGCATGACCACCAGAAAACCACTGAGTTCTATGCAGGCCATATTGAAACGGGAACAAAAAAACAAACTGACTTTCTTGCGGATTTCCGGGCTGACAAATTTGATCTAACTGAAGCCCACGAGTCTATCCAAGAAATTATTAATCAGGGAAAATAAAATGGGTTCTGCCAGACTATGTTCTAAGTGCTTGAAATCATTGGTCTATCATGCGTAGCTTGAAAAGCGAAGCATGGTCGGGGCGAGAGGATTTGAACCTCCGACTTCCTGCTCCCAAAGCTACTCGTCCCATTTTTAACATACCTAAATCCCTGAAAATCAAAGATACAATTTGCGCTGGTTGTGGTTATTTGTTGTGGTTTTCGCTTAAAACCACAACCATATCCTCAACCAAGAACTATGAGGCGATCGGATTCAAACAAATGATAGATCACAGCCAAAAATTATAAAACGCCCAAACCACAAAAGCCTTGCTTTCGCGTCTTGGGTTTAAGCCGACTATAAAATATAAGGCGTCCGACTTTTTAACAAGCAATAATAAAAGATCGAACTTATGAGAAAACGAAACCTGACAATACAACAAAAAATGTTTGTTTACAACATATTAGAGGGAATGAATCAAACTGATGCATACCTTAATGCCGGCTATAAGTGCTCTCGTTCTGCGGCCAGACGTAACGCTGCCCGACTGATGACAAATGCTGACATTAAAGAGAAAATTGAAAATATTCAAGGACGCGATG
>JARRJQ010000569.1:0-2651 GCA_037388985.1 Desulfobacterales bacterium
CAAAAATTAATTCAACAGCCGTCTATAGAATACAGTAACTAGGATTTAAATAGCGATGTCTTTTGTAAGTTAGTGTTATATTAGCAGCCATCTGCCAGCTACAAATTAAGCAGGAGGCACGAATGAAATCAATGACCAAGCAGATCCAGGGTGAAGAACTATTTGTTGGTATCGACTTACATAAACACCGATGGCAAGCTACCATTAGAAATGCTGATATTAAGATTTTTAGCAGTAGCATTGCCGGAAAATGGCAAGAACTGAGGGAACTATTAAATCGATGAAGAGTTTTTGGAATTGTTCGTTTATTTATTCATTCTCCAGTAGTGAAATCATTCGAGTATATTCGTATTGCTTAGCGTAATCTAAAGCTGTGTTTCCATATTTATCTTTAATCGTTTTGTTTGCACCATATTTTAATAATATTTCTGCCACGTCATAAATATTATAGTATGCCGCATGAATCAACGCCGTAGCGCCGTTGTTATCCTGGGCATTTACATTTGCACCTTTTTTGCAAAGATATTCGACCGCCTCAACTTGTCTGCTGTATGCTGCTATTATCAACGCGGTGCTTCCTGTTTCATTCTTGGTTTCAATGGAGGAGCCATGTTCTAATGCCTTTTCCATTCCCTCAATATTGCCAGTTTTTGCATCGTACAGAAGACCACTACAGGAGAACATAATAAATCCAAGTAAAACAGTCACTAAACCATAAAATTTTCGCATAATTACCTCCTAACCGGTTTAATGTTTTAGGAGCTATCTAAAAAATTTGCTTAAATTTTCGGTTATGGAGTTACTGAAGTAGTATTTTAAAATATATTTGTCTAACTTCGTTCTAAAAAATTCCCCAAATTTTACACCCAGACACTTTTAAATGATTCCATGCCTACGGAAATAATAGATTTATTTTTGTAAAATCTATATCCTTTTATATATTAATGTGTCGTAATGTAAAGTGCTTCATATCGTACAAAGTATTAATGATTTTTACAGATAGGTTTCATATCGGAAATTATAATTTTACGGATTTCATGTCGAATAAGGTGACAACATTTTTCAAAATATTATGATAACGGATTGCAGCAATTTACTGAATCCATTATTAAAAATACATAGTTGGTGACGAAGGCCGGATTTGACAGGTAGTAAATGATTAAAATAAGTTATTGAAATGCATGTGAGTTTAAGCGAGTTTTTGTACGCTCCTGGCTGCATAATCGCATATTTATCGCAGATTTTCATTGAAAGCTGATTATTCAAACCTAACAAAATTCATTGAATATATAAATGAAAGCGTTTTGACTTGAAAACTACTTCCAACACTGCCGAAAACACCATTCTGCGAATGGCTCGTAAAACGGGTGTGGTTCGTGCCCGTGAAATCAGAAAGGCTGGTCGACACCCAGAATATCTGCGAAAGCTATGTAAGAGCGGGCAGCTGATTGGTACAGGTCGAGGGCTATATGTTCTTGCTGACGTAGATATCGCGGGACACCACAGTCTTGTCGAAGCCTGCAAAATCCGATAATGGCGGTCACATCTGGATCTTTTTCTTCGAACCGACACCGGCAAAGCTCGCGCGCCAAATGGGTACTTTTATGTTGATCTAGGCAATAGAGTCTCGACCTGAAATGGGATTCGATTCTTACGGTCGATTTTTTCCGGGTCAGGATCCACTGCCACGGGGCGGATTCGGTAAACCGTAAATGCAGGAGGAAATTAAAATGAAACTCAGCCATCGGTCCTTAATATATATCTTGCTATTTTTTGTGATAAGCTTGATGTGCGGGTGCTCTTTTTCAAAACTGAAAAAGGAATTGGCGGAGATGGATGAAACCTTTGCCCTCCAAGGCAAAATCACTGGCGGCTCGTCCTCCCAGGAGAATTTGCTTGTCCTGCTGTATGAAGAGGCACCCGCCGGTCCCGAAATCTCCAAATTGAGCATCGTGGAGGCAGGCTCTGGCTACTATTCGGTAGAAGTCCCCCAAGGGGTTTATTTTATTGTAGCCTTTGAAGACACAAACGAAAATTTAACTTACGACGCTGATGAAGCCGTCGGCTATTACGGCAAACCGGATGCCGTGCGAGTTGCCCGAGGGTTAATGCCGGCGGAGACTCCGGGATCCCGTAAAGGTCTAGACTTCACGGTTGACAGCTCCAACCGCTTTCCTCCCGGTTTTCCTTCTAAGATAACTGCTACACCCGATCAAATACAAGAGTCCGGGATTAAAGTCGGCAGGCTGACTGTGTTAGAGGATGAGATTTTTTCTCCCCAAAATGGAACGAAGGGTTATTGGGAGCCTTTGACGTTTTTAAGAGAAGTCGGCGCCGGTGTCTACTTCTTAGAAAAATACGATGCCCATAAGACGCCCATCCTGTTGATACATGGCGCTCTTGGAACCCCGCGGGGATGGAAAGCATTGATCGATCACCTCGACCGCAGGCACTATCAACCCTGGCTTTTCTATTATCCTTCCGGACTTGCTCTGGATAAAATAGCTATATGGCTTAACCGCATGATAGACAGCTTAGAGCGCAGTTACGGGTTTGAAGAGTTGTTTGTAATCGCACACAGTATGGGCGGGCTGGTTGCACGATCCTTCATCATCCAAAATTACCAAGAGGGCCGGCAGCATTACCTTAAA
>JARRJQ010000570.1:0-3135 GCA_037388985.1 Desulfobacterales bacterium
CGCTCAATTCGCTGAGGTTTTAACGGGGCAGAGGGCTGAAGGTTAATGATTACGCGGCGCTAGCGGTGCTATGAGAATCTCTATTCGACAAATACAGTACGGCGTTCTTTGCCTTTGGCTCTTTTTTTATTCAGGGCTCTTCTCCGATCGGCGCCGCTTCTGCGATCGTATCGAATTCGTCTTTCGGGCTTAAATTGGGCCTCGTCAGAGCTTCGCCTTTCAGCACCGGAGCGTGTGCCACCGTTATCGATGAATGCGATTAAATTATCCAAACCGCTCATAGAGCCGTCTCCCGCAAAATTAGAGTTACAAAAAACCGCGGCGGTCGGCTTTTTGAAATCATAAAAGCAGAAAAAGTCTAATAAAACTTACATCCTCAAGGATCGAATTTCAAGTTTATTTTTTCTCGACCGGGTAGTGCGCTTTTTCCCATGCATACCAGCCGCCTTTAAGGGCAAATACGTTCCCGTATCCTTTCTTAATCAAGTACAGTGCTACCCGGGCACTGGTTCTTTCGTTCTTTCAGGAACAATAAAGAATCAACGTTTTATCCTTGGGATACGTTGCCGCCCATTTTTCAACTGCCCCGGGTTCCTCTCGAACCGCATGCAAAATTTTAGCTGAACTTCTCCACCACGCTTTGGCAGTGCGCACATCGATGATAATCACATCCGGACGGCCAAGCAGCTCCCGGGTCTTTTCAACAGAAATACGCGGGACTTCAACGGATTCGACTGAATGGACCCCAACCCAGGCGGCGATGGCCGCCAGAACCGCAAAGAAAAATCCGATGGCGACTAAAGCATTGCGCAACGGCATATCTATTTTTATTCTTTTCAAATTAAAAAGCAGTTTAAATAGCGGTTCACTCCTGTTCATCCTGAAATTATTATAGGGCTTCAATTTGCAAGGGTCAACCGTTCGATTGCGATGATCCTGAGCGGTTTTGAAGGCTGGAGTAACCTGAACCGGTATCAATCCACCCCCTCCCTAAGGAATTATATCTAACAGCGTGCCCGCCTGCACACTGTTGTTTTATTTATCGGTATTTTTAAAGAAAACTTTACTTGCGCAAGAGAGCGGTCATCAGATTTTGGGGATCAAGCAAAATTTTATTTTTCGAGACCTTCGATTTTAACGTACTCTTTTTTCTCGCTGCAATACCATTGATGCGGTCCGATAAGCCGATACTCCATATCCGATAGAGCCATAATCCTTTTTGCAAAAACAATTGCCTGTTGCCGGGTGGGAAATAGATTTCTGAGGGTACCGATATTTTCGCCGTATTCTACCACACAAATCATGATCAATTAAACCTTTCCGAATTAACATTTACGACTATTGGACTGATTAATTTCTAATTCAACTTTCATGCCAAGTGCGCTTTTTCGTCGACCTTGCACCAAAAATAAAGAACTGCTGTACCTCCACAAAACGCTGAAGCGGGATTAGGAAAGGAAGCAATCAAGGTCTGTCAAAATTTTGACCGCCAGCAGACTTGAATGTTGCTTGACATTGGTTAAGGGGAGCGCTATCAAAAGCGATCAAGGAAAGAAATAACCTATGGATCTCACTCTAAATTGGCTGACAGAAATTTGGAAGACATTTAGTCTATGGACCTCCACCCAACCGACCTTTGTTCAGGTTGCCATTGGTATGGGGCTGTTTTATCTGGTGTTACAGGCTCTGCGGCTGGTATATCGATTTGTCTATTTTACTCTGGCGGGTTTGTTGGCCGGTCGTGGACGTCCCAAGGTCAAAAAGGGTTATAAACCTCCCAACCGCGTTAAAAAGCACGTTACCATAGATGATGACGCGCCGCCGTTTGTCTTCAGGTAAACATGCTTTCTGTTTAAGCTTTTCAATTTACCGGTTTAATTAATTTGAACCGGACAGTCACCTCAAGCTGCGCAGCTTTCAGAAAACGAGCAACCTTCCCGGGGCGGCCAATATCTCACAACTATATTGATGGAGCATGTTCCGGTTGGAATAACGGCATTCAGAGAAGTTTTAATTTTTAAAGTAAACCTGATTGTGGCACACGGATTTGGGGGGCAAAGGAAATGATTTCAGCATTGAACAGCACCGTTTCCGCGCTGAGAGCATTTGTTACCAAGCTGGGCGTGACAGCTGATAACATTGCCAATGTCAATACCGACGGATTTAAGAAAAATCGTGCGACGCTCCAGGAAGATCGAAATGGGGGTGTTCGGGTTGAAATCACGAGAGATGAAAGTCCGGGCTTTGTATATGATCGGGTCCAAAATGGAAAGGAGTCCGAAATAGAGACTTCCAACGTTGACCTGAGCGAAGAAATTCCGGATCTGATGATTACCAAGCGAGCCTATCAAGCCAATATAAAATCGCTTGAGGCTCAGGATGAATTGCTGGGTTCTCTTCTGGATACGGTCGGCTAAAAAATTTGATCACCACATTTTGTGATACCTTCCGGGTTCCCTCTTTTTATCACATCAATCGCGGCGAATGCAGAGGTTAAGCTGCAGATACGGCTTTTCCTTCGTCGGTGTTCCAATTCATAAATTTTTTTAGTTCCTGAATATGTTCGATTTCTTGTTGAATACTATATTTACAGAAAATCGACAATTTCTTTATCTTCGATAAACGGCCGTAACATGTTGTAAAGGATTATCTTATCCTCTTTAAATTCAATGGCTGCCAAAAGTCTTGCGCTTCGTTTTTAGGGTTGATAGATTATTTAGAGGTTTAACAGCGTCTAATAATTGGTTTTCAGCTGAATATTACGCCCGCAGGCGGACAGACGGGGAGCTGTATTGACCGAGGCTGTCTGCGCTTTTTGCCGCACTGCGGCGATCCTTTGAAAAGGAGTATGATTCATGCCTTCAAAGAAAAGTGCACCTAAAGCTCGGCTTTTCAGTTCAGCCCACGAGGATGCTCAATCGGCACGTTTACACATTGATACTGCGCAATGCCGCTCACCTTCTTACAGGCTGGCCTATCAGGATCAAGAGTTTTTGTTGCGGGACGAGTTGCGTCCGGTGCGATTGCAGCTCGAATTGTTGAAACCCGAGTTGATTTTGCAGGAAAATCATATCGAATCGACCGTGGTCATTTTTGGAAGTGCGCGAATCCCGGATCCGGAAACAGCCGAAGACC